>NZ_KB895571.1:0-226069 GCF_000374885.1 Bacillus sp. 105MF
TTGCATGATAAAAAAGAGCACTTTGTCCCAGATTTTTACGCTTATTACCAGAGCAGATAACAAGTCTAGGAACTGGATGCATGACAAAGTGTTCTATCCTCGATATAAGAACAAAGTAGTTGTACCTATTTTTTTTACCTTTCGTCGGAAGATAGAATGGGTCGTCTTACATACAGACACTACCGAACTCTATATTGTTGTATCCTCTTTGTTGAACGAGAGAAACTGTTTTTGTGAGGACAGAGACAGGAGAATCCCCCACCTCAAGCTCTTGTAGAGGTAGGTAGGGGTAGTTCAATAGTAGTTAGATTCCATAGTTAACAAGCAATGAATCAAAAAGTTCTGCTTTCATAAATCTAGAAAGCAGAACTAAAGCTTTCGTATTATTGATATTCGCTAAAAAGAAGAGAAGCTACTTACTCTTGTTATAATCAGATCTTGTTAAACCATAAACAACAGTATCTTCATACACTCCCCAATACAAACAACTTTGTTTAAATGTTCCCTCATGTTTCAATCCTAATTTTTGCATGACTTTAGAAGAGGCTGGGTTTTTAGTAAAAGCATCGGCGTAAATACGATTTAGCTGTAATTCTTCAAATGCATATGTAACGATGACCTGACCGGCTTCTGTACAGTATCCTTTACCCCAATATGATTTACCCAGCCAGTATCCTAGTTCTCCTTTATTGTGTTTTTTGTTAATAAAAAGGTAAATACAACCGATGAGCATATTTTGCTCATTAACCATTGCAAAGTGAAAACTGTCTCCCTTATCCATAGCTGTATGAGTAGAGGTAATCCACTCTTCTGCCCAGCCATCTGGATAAGGGTGAGGAATAATTGTAGTAGTTTTCGCAACCTCTTTATCGCCTGCTAATTCTTGAACTCTCGGAGCATCATCTAATTCAAATGGGCGTATTGTTAATCTTTTAGATAAGAACATTGGATATTGCATTTCTTCTCATCCTTTCTAACTATACAAGTCTTTACTAAGTCTATAATACATAATTTTAAAATAAAACCTTATTAAAAAGTTGAATCTTCTGTTTAATTAATGAGTCAGATGTATAATATAGTTATGTTACAAGGAAGTGAAATTTTCATGTTTGGAAAAGGGGAGTTCTATATGCGTATTTTAGTACTAGGAGCTGGAGGAGTCGGAGGGTATTTTGGAGGCCGTTTAGTAGAAAAAGGGGAAGACCTTACTTTTCTCGTTCGTAGTGGACGAAAACAACAGCTTGAGAAAAATGGTCTTGTTATTCGTAGCATAAATGGAGATTTCTCCTTTATACCACAATTAATCACAAAAACTGAATCCGCAGATCCATTCGATTTAATTTTATTTTCAACAAAAACTTATCATTTAGAAGAAGCAATAAACGATTTGAAGCCATTTGTTGGTGAGAACACAATTATTATACCACTACTAAATGGTATAGCCCATCTATCTGTATTACAACGGGTATTTGGTGAGGATAAAGTTATTGGAGGTTTGTGTTTTATTGAAACAACATTAAACGGTGAGGGAGATGTTGTTCAAACTAGCTCTGCTGACCGACTTATATTTGGGGAAATTAAACATCTACATACAGAGCGAATATATGGGATTGCCGATGCATTAAAGGGTACAAAAGCAAGTTTTGTTTTGAGTAATCATATCGTGCAAGATATGTGGCATAAATATTTATTTATTACTGTTATGTCAGGTGTGACTACGCTAATGCGCGCACCAATAGGACCAATCCGTGAAAGTGATGGGGGACGGGACTTGATTCGGAATTTATTTGAAGAAGCAGCACAGATTATGAAAGCATCTGGAGCCCCAATTCAGGATAATATTGTTGACGAACATATGAAGACGATCGATAAGATTTCATATGATATGAAATCTTCTATGCAGCGGGATATGGAGAAAGATTCACCTATCGAGGGGGAGTACTTACAAGGATATTTGTTAAAATTAGCAAAACAATTTCATATAGATGCGCCATTGTTAAAAATTATTTATCAAAATTTAAAAGTTTATGAAGAGATGCTGTAAGCGAACATTCCAACAGTCTATAGAGAGATTCGTAGACCTGCTGGTGTGACGGGTTTTCGAGGAGACATTTCCAAGCGAGTTACTGTAAATGAGATATAATTGGCTTGTTGTCTCTTGAAACAAGCTACAGCATAAGGAGAGGTGATTACATTGATTAAATTTGTCCAAGTTATGTTCGGTAAACCTTGCAAAAAAGGTGATACGTTCCAAATTAAATTTGCACGTTTTGTTTATTGGAGTGCAATTGTAGGCTACTTTTTTGCGGTGATTCTTTTTGGGATAGCTTCACTTTTTAATAAAATATTCATTCCATCCCTTGTAGGCTCTTTGTTGTTTCCGTTTATATTTAGATTGGTTTATTATGTGAATTTAAAAATGAATGGTCTCGAAAAAGAAGGTGGATATAAAAAAGTACAAATCAGGTAATTGTATATGAACATTCAATATTTTATCCCGCTATTCGCCGATAGTAAGACTCTCACCTTAAAGTTCAACGAAAGGTTGGTTTATAAAAGCGGCTGTGTCACAAGACTCTGCTGATAAATGGCGTGCTGAGGTAACACCAGTAACAGGAAAACGCTTAATAGAAGCGCAGCGTATTACAGCTGGATATATCCATTTATGGTTTGATACGTACGTGAATCAATAAGAATTGAACTACCCCCACCTTCACTTCGTTTAGAGGAGGGAGTCTTCTCGGTTAAAATGATAAACTTACACATGACACAACTTAATAGAAAGAGAGGAGCTCTTACCAGAAAGGCCCTCTCTTTCTATTAAGTTCATTCGATCAATCTGTGTATTACAATCATGTTTGGTATACCAATTGTCTGTGCAACAAGGATGTCTTTATTAAGATACGGCAACGATTCTAGGAATAATCCACCATATCTGAAAATTTTCCCATTTATGTTTCGAATTTGCTGGTATTTTTACACTATCATCAGCTTCTAATAGATATTGTTCTTCATTTTTTAAAATTAAATTATCCATAATATTTAAAAGTAAAAAATTTCTTCTTCTAAACTATAGAAAAGAAACTTTTTACTTTTGAGATGTTTTTATTTTTAAATTTCTGGTGATACGGTGGTACCTAAAAAGATAAATAAGAATATTAGTTTTCGAGAGTAGATATAGGAAGATTTACATTGATTGTCGTTCCTTTACCTACCTCACTTTCAATAAGTATCTTTCCTTGGTGCTTTTCGATCATTTTATAACAGATCATTAATCCTAAACCGATACCATCTTCTTTAATACTATAAAATGGCTCTCCTAGATAAGGTATACGATCTTTTTCAATTCCGCATCCGTAATCAGTAAATCGAATGTTTACCTGGTTTTTATCAGGTTTATATTCGATTTGAATCAAGACTTCCCCTCCCATTGCTGTCGCTTCAATCGCATTTTTTAAGATATTTATAAAAACTTGCTTTAATTGATTTCCTTCACAAAGGATGAATGAAGTATCAGATGTAAACTCAGTTGTAATTTGTATGTTGTTCATCATTGCTTGAGGCTGAAGTATCATTACAACTTGTTTCATTAATACATTAAGATCATTTGTTTTAATTTCTAACGCCTGAGGCTTTGCTAGTGCCATAAATTCATTTGTAATACTTTCTATTCGCTCAATCTCTGATAACACGATATCTATATAATGTTCATTTTTCTTATTTTCCGATGATTTTAGTAAATGCATGAATCCTTTCATTGCTGTTAAAGGATTGTTAATTTCATGGGCAATTGCAGTGGCTAATTGACCAACTACAGCAAGTTTCTCTGATTTTCGTAATAATTCCTCTGTTTTTAACCGCTCAGTGATATCTCGAGAGATACTCAAGAAAACGTTTTTGCCATTCAAGTTAAAAACACGGACACCAAACTCAGTTGTTATTGTTTTTCCTGTTGGAAAAACAAATTCATCTTGCAAAGTGAAAGAAGTTTGCCCTTCTCTAATTTTTTTTATTACTCTTTTGACCATTGGAGAATCTGGCGGAACGGTACTAGGAAATGGCATTGAGAGAAGCTTCTCTCTACTATATCCAAATCTTTTACACCCAACAGGATTTACCTCTATAAATCCTGTTGGAAATTGATCCTCATTCAGCTCTACTACATATACTGCGTCAGTTGCTTGTTCGATTAGTGCACGGTATTTCATTTCACTGTCTTTTAATTGTTGATGTAATCGATGGAGTTCTCTTTCTGCTTGTTTCCTTTCAGAAATGTCTCTACAAATTCCTGATAAAGCAATTATATTGCCCCTTAAATCTAGAATGGGTGAAACCGTCAAGCTTACATCAATTAGAGTTTTATCTTTTCTTTGTCTAACTGTTTCTAACCTAGTAATAACAGGGTCTTGTATATTGGTATTTTTAATATTTTTTATAAATTCTAAAGTTTCATTCATTAAAAAATCAGGTATGCAAGGTAATTTTTTTCCCAAGATTTCTTTTTCTGACCATCCAAATATCTTTTCATAAGCTTTATTGGCTTGTATCATATGTCCATCTAAATCAAATATAGTGATAGCATCTACGTTATGATTAATAAATGATTCCAGCCGATCTTTCGTCACCTTTAGTTCATCTTCCGCATTTTTTCTTTTCGTTATATCAACAGTAGAACCAACTACCTCAATAACTGTTCCTTCTCGTTTAACAGGCCTAAGAGAGAAAAGTATAATAGTCTCATCATTGGGCCATGGCAGTTCGAAACTGACTTCTTCACCATCCCATGCCTGTTGATAATATTTTAGTAGTCGAGGAAGTAAATGAAATGAAATAATGGAAGAATCTATGGTAAGTAAACTTCTTCCTACCACTTGTTCTGAGTGAAACCCATGTTGATAAAATAACTGCCCATCACACATAGTATGAATAAAATTTCCATTTACTTTTTTAAATTTAAAAATACCTCCTTGCAATTCATGTACGGTATCCCTTAATTCTTGCTTGGATTCTAGTAATGTTTCATTCGCTTTAGTTAAATTTTGTGTTAAACAATATAATTTTTGGTAGGACTCCATAAGAAAAATACAGATCAATAGTCCAGAAGATATAAATAATGTACCTTGAATGTCAAAAAGTATAAGAGGTATAGAAGGAAAAAAGAATCCGAATACCAAATGGATCATAGCTATATAAACAGCTAGATAGAGAAAGACTCTCTTAAAGGGATGAAGCTTCTTGAGATAAGTTTCAAAAATAGTATATATAGTAGCTATTCCTAAAGAAACAATCAAAGATGGTCCCCAATTACCACCAAGATAGAAAATGCGCATAATTATAATAAATGTTATTGTAATCCAACCGGCCGTACGACCAAAATAAATGTACGAAATTATAAGAGGAGCCATTCGAAGATCATAAAACAATCCCATGTGCTTAAAATTAAAGACCATCAGAATAGCAGCTATGATACCGGCAACTACTCCTCCGTATAGCCGGTTTAATTTAGAATTAATATTCAAAATCAACACTCGAATGAATATAGCTGAGCTAACTAGGAAAGCAAAAATAGATAGATTAATGAAGAATCCTTTGAAAATCATGTAATATTCCTCCTCCCATTGAATATATTCGACAAAAAGTAAGGAAATCCTACAAATAAAACGGGTTTTAGATTTAATATTTCGAACAATAAGAGTATTAATAGGGGAACTGATAGAAGTAATCGATGGGTCTAGATATATGTATACTGTAGTTGAAAAAAGGTGAAGTCTATTCATTAATAGATAGCGTATATATAAATAATTTGATTGTGGTGCAAAAACTTCAAAAGCTAATTTTATATGATGCATTATATTCATTCACGAAGTAATACCCTATATAATCATCACAATTTTTCTATTTCTAAAAATTTAAGCCATTGTTTAAAAATTTTTGTTTACTTTTTCTAAATAAGGGAGTATGATAATCGACAGTTTCGAATTTCTAAATCGCTGAAACCTGATGGTACGGGGGAACCGTTTTTATGGATTGATACATAATCCAAGGGGTGAATCCTTGCAAAAGAGGTAGGGCTACTCACAGGCCCGAATCCGACAGCTAACCTCGTAAGCGTTATATGAGAAGGAAGGTGGAGCTTGTGCGACAAAAAAATTAATGTCTACAAGTCTATTTGTTATGGCTTGTAGACATTTTTTGTTTTCTGAAAAATAGCGTATTAATTTGACTAAAAGAGAAATGTACGTACAAAGTTATTGGAGAGTGGACAGCAGTGGTTTCAACTATAAAGAGGTTTTTAATTGGAAGACCCTTAAAATCAACCGAATTAGGAGAGCAAAAGCTTAATAAAACGAAAGCGTTAGCGATTCTATCTTCTGACGCATTATCATCGGTTGCCTATGGTCCGGAGCAAATATTGATTGCTCTATCTACAGTGGGGGCGTTAGCATTTTGGTATTCTATTCCAATCGCAATAGGAGTCTTAGTTTTGCTAACAGCTCTAATTTTGTCTTATAGACAAATTATTTTTGCCTATCCTCATGGCGGGGGAGCATATGTAGTATCAAAAGAAAATTTAGGTGTTAATCCAGGATTAATAGCCGGAGGTTCCTTATTAGTAGACTACATTTTAACGGTGGCAGTAAGTGTATCTGCAGGTACAGATGCTATTACATCTGCTTTTCCTAGCTTACATGCTCATAATGTAATTATTGCTATTATCTTTGTATTATTTATTACAATTTTGAACTTAAGAGGAGTAACGGAATCAGCTTCTATTTTAGCTTATCCCGTTTATTTATTTGTTTTAGCGTTATTTATATTAATCGGTGTAGGTATATACAACATTGTAACAGGTGAAGTCTCACCTAATTTGCATACACCAATTGGTACACCAGTAGCAGGGATTAGTTTGTTTTTACTTTTAAAAGCATTTGCATCAGGTAGTTCTGCTTTGACAGGTGTTGAAGCCATTTCCAATGCGATTCCAAACTTTAAAGATCCGGCTCCTAAAAATGCTGCTAAAACGTTACTTGCGATGGGCTCCTTACTTGCAGTGTTATTTTCAGGAATCGTATATTTAGCTTACTATTATGGTATTACTCCAAGTGAAGAGGTAACAGTTGTTTCACAAATTGCCGAAGAAACATTTGGACGGAACTTCATGTATTTCTTTATTCAAGGAACAACAGCGTTGATATTAATACTTGCTGCTAATACTGGTTATTCTGCTTTTCCTTTACTAGCAGTTAATCTTGCAAAAGATAAGTTTATACCTAGAATGTTTACAGTTAGAGGAGACCGATTAGGGTATTCAAATGGAATTATCATACTTGGAATTGCTTCAATTCTTTTAATTATTGCTTTCCAAGGGCAAACAGAACATCTTATTCCACTTTATGCAGTAGGCGTGTTTATTCCATTTACGTTGTCCCAGTCTGGAATGGTGGTAAAATGGATTCGTGAAAAGCCTCAAGGATGGATTTTAAAATTAACGATTAATTTAACGGGTGCTATTATTAGTTTTATAGTTATGAGCATGTTCTTTTTAACTAAGTTTTCACAAGTTTGGACAGTCTTAATTTTCTTACCTGTCATTATTATTGTTTTTCATCGAATTAGAAAGCATTATGAAGCGGTAGGTGATCAATTAAGTCTTAAAACTTGTGAACCAATTGTGCCGATTGAAGGGAATGTCATAATTGTTCCTGTTGCTGGGATGACTCATGTAGTAGAGAATTCATTAAATTATGCTAAATCCCTTTCACCAGATCAGGTCATAGCTGTTTACGTTTCTTTTGAAAGAGAAGATGAGAAGAAGTTTGAAGAAAAATGGAAGAAATGGCAGCCTGAGGTTAGACTGGTGACACTACACTCTCATTACAGAAGTATTATTCAGCCGCTAACCAAATTTATTGATACAGTTCAATATAAAGCTAGCGAATCAAATTATCGGGTTACTGTAGTAATACCGCAATTTATTCCTAAGAAAGGCTGGCACAATATTCTTCATAACCAGTCTAGCTTATTGATTCGTGCATTCTTGCTTTATAAGAGAAATGTAGTTATTACAACTGTACCGTATCATTTGAAAAAATAAAGATTATAGAACAAGCAATTTCTAAGGTAGCTTTACTTATGTAGAGCTACCTTTTTATACAAATAGGTTTTATATCTTATCTTTGTGTATCCAATCCTTATGTTAAATTTGGTATTTCGAAACTTTTTACCACTCCAAAAGTTATTCTTTCTAACCTTGTTAAAATTCCTATCCAATTACTTTCACCAATTCTTTGAACGACCCTGGTTTTTAAAATGATTATCTACATTTTATGAATATATTTACTACTATTAAGGCAATAAAGATATATAGTTTTTGATTTTTTCTTTAAGAATATTATTACAAAAGTGCATGTTCCACATCCACATTCGTCATTAAGTAGAAGGGGGGAGTTTATATCTGTTTCTCCATACCAATCTATCTTTTTAAGAAGTTGTTAAAATAGAGTGAATGATAAGACGGAAAAGGATCTGATTTACAGAAGAGCAAGGAGAGGATATATTCGTGCACAAATAATTTTAAGGGTACGCTAGGAAATTTCTAATTCATCAAGAAAAATTAAATTTAGAATGAATGATATAAAGAAGCTTCATGGGGGGAGGAATGTTAAATTTCAATACATATTTTATAGTAGGGAGTAGATTTTAGTGGGAATTGAACAATACGGTGGTCACTATACTTTCAATTAGGAAGGGAAAAACATGAAATTTTTGTCTCGTTTTGTCCGGCATTTCCGCCGCTTGCAGTGGAAACTGACTTTATTTTATGTATTAACAACCATTGGTGTTCTATTAACCCTTGAAGTGGTAGGCTTTCTTATTTCACTTAGTCTAGTGAAATATAATGCGGACCAAATGTTTGAACAACAGATAAGCATACAGGCCCAAAATATATCTTCTAACTTTAATGGACCATTGATTAATCAAAATCAACTGAAGAAGGCATTAGAAGATTGGCCCATAGAAGTAGGGACTGAATTCGATGGATTTTCTGTGGTGACTGATCCAAATGGGAAATTACTTGCAAGTGCTGGAGAGAATGTGCCTCAGTTTATTGATTTTAAAACAGAGTTCCCTGCGAAAGTTTATCGAAATATATATACAGCTCTGTCACTGAAACCATCCGAAGCACGTAAGTTAAAAACATATAGCTATCATAAAGGTGGGGTTTTATATATTGTTGCTCCGTTATCTAATGAGAAAGATGTTCTTGGGGTATTAGTAGTTAAAGCAGAAAACATACATTTTTCTTTGTTCGATTTTTGGAAGGCCACTTTTCAGTTTTTTGGATTTAGTATTTTGGCTTTCTTTATTGGTGCAGCAATTGTTGGTATTACTTTTGGAATTATCACCTCTCGAAGTCTCGTTCGTCGTATTCAAAAGATATTAAACTCTACAGATCAATGGAGTCAAGGAGATTTCACAACATTTGTACATGATCCTTCAAAGGATGAATTAGGGCAGTTGGCACATAAGTTGAATCAAATGGCGAAACAATTACGTACCTTACTTAGAGTGCGGCAAGATTTAGCGACACTTGAGGAACGCAATCGATTAGCTCGTGAGCTACATGATAGTATTAAGCAGCAACTGTTTGCTACATCTATCTGGCTGAATACTAGTAAATCCCTTATTGGAAAAGATGATGATATCGCTAAGGACCATTTGCTAAAGGCAGAAAACTTGTTACATCAAACGCAGCGGGAGTTAAGTGCATTAATACGGGAATTACGTCCTGTCGCACTTGAGGGAAAGAATTTGGCACATGCATTAAAAGATTATGCGGGGATGTGGCAAGAACAAACGGGTATCATGGTTAATTTGGAGACAAGTGGACAGCAACAAGTATCCCCCATTATTGAAGAAACATTTTTTCGCATCACACAGGAGGCACTGAATAATGTTGCACGCCACAGTCAAGCAAATATGGTAATGATTCATCTAGAGTGCGAAGAAGTAGTAACTCTTTTTATTCATGATAATGGTTGTGGGTTTGATATTCAAAGGGGAACTCGACAAGGAGTAGGTTTGTCCTCTATGCGTGAACGGATTCATACGTTAAAAGGGAATATCGATATCCAAAGCGGGATAGAGAAAGGTGTGAAAATTACCGTTCAATGTAAACAAGCAGACATTCGGGAAGATAACAATCCGAATGCCAATGGTTATTTAGAAGAGGTGACAGAAAATGGAGAAGGAAGATCCGATTTCGATTTTAATTGTTGATGATCATGCAATTGTAAGACAAGGATTGAATACTCTGTTCACAATTCAACCTGACTTTCACGTGGTTGGAGAAGCAGAGAATGGTGAGAATGCTACGGACCTAGCTGCTGAGCTTGTGCCAGATATCGTACTCATGGATTTAGTGATGCCGGGTATCAATGGTGTAGAGGCGATACGAATGATTAAACAAGTTAGTCCTCGTTCTCAAGTGATTGTGTTGACTTCTTATCATGAGGACGAGTACATTTTTCCAGCGTTACGTGCAGGGGCAATATCATATGTGCTTAAAGACATTGAGCCTAATCAATTGGTTGAAACGGTAAGGAGAGGCGTACAAGGCGAATCCATTATGCATCCACGGGTGGCTGCACGGGTTGTTAATGAGATTCGTGCTACGAAACAGGCATCTCCCAATCCATTTTCCGAGCTAAGTGAACGAGAATTGGAAGTATTACGATTGATTGCTAGGGGGCTCACGAATGCTGAAATTGCTGAAAGTCTTTTCATTAGTGAAAAGACAGTGAAAGGCCATGTTAGTAACATTTTAAGTAAGCTTCATATGCTTGATCGTACGAAAGCTGCTGTTTTTGCATGGGAACAAGGGTTTATGCGTCCGAATCAGGAAAGCGATTATTGATTTATATTTAGAAAGTTCTCAACCCAATTCCTTTACATGGAATTGGGTTTTTGTTTTCTAGCGACATTTACAAGAAGTGGGCCTAAAGCCTTAATCATGTAAACTCCTGTTTATAAACGGATCTTTAGACCTGTTTATAAACAGGTCCGTGGATTCGTTTCAAATTGTTTCTCCTATTATAGTATGAACTTACTCATCACTATCCACTAAGGAGTTGGAGACTATGGTTTTTAAATTAAATTATATACGACAGTCGACTGAGAATAACTCAGAATACACATTGAAAGATAGGAAGAGGAATCAAAATAAACTGCTGTCAGATTGGCATAGATGGGTTGCTTATATAGCTGCAATCTGGTCTTTCTTGTATGGGATTTTGGGGCTTTATTGGGCTTTAGGAGGCGCAGGATTTCCTTTTGGTGAAAATGATTCAAGAGGGGTTATGATGGGATCATTTTTAGCAAACATACAATCAGATGTGGGAGGAGTGACAATCGCTTGCATTGGAGGGATTGGAGCAATCGCTGCATTGGCTACAATCCGAATGTGGGGGGGAATGATTCCACGTGCAGTCCTGCTCATTTTCGCATGGATAATGTGTATGACTCTAGTGTTTGTGATTCCTGATGTCCGGGTATTACAGAATTTCGCTTATTCATTCATGCTACACTTTCAACTCATTGATTGGTCTGTAATAAATCAACTTCTATGTATGGTAGGAGGATTTTTGTGGGGAGCCACAGCCTTGGCTTATCAGCGGCGGAGCCGGGAAGCATGTGTGAATTGCGGACGCCAAAAGGAGACTCAGGATAACTCAATTGCCGGAAACAGTTTGGGGAAATATGCAACCTACATTGCTATCGTTATGGCACTTCCTTATGGCATTGTCCGCTTAGCGTGGGCTGCAGAGATTCCATGGGGAGTGAGTGATGCAGCAGCAACATTAATTAGCAATCAATCATTTACGGAACGTTTGATAGAGGTCGTACTTGGGGGATTACCAATATGCGGTGCTATTCTTACATTGGGACTTATCCAAAAATGGGGAGAAAATTTTCCTCGTTGGTGCCTTTATTTGGCTGGAAGACGTGTTCCTATTTGGTTCGCGGTGATACCAGCGATATGTGCATCTGTTCTTATCACTCTTGCGGGATTAAAAATAAGTCCGATTATCATTTTGAAAATATTGGATGGTTCCATCAATGCTGGAAATTGGGGAGAATTAGGGCCTTCACTATTTTGGCTTCCATGGGGAATAGCATTAGGAGTGGCAACTCTTGCTTATTATCAAAGAAGGAAAGGCCAGTGTGGATTTTGCGGAAAGTTTTAGCATTTGAACTTTCTAATAGAAGGGGTGGTTTTCGAGATGTTAAAGATAAAGAAAACAAGTGAAACCGGAATTCATATTGTTGAGCGGTTATCGCTATGGCCAAAATGGATTGGGTATGTTGCAGGTGCGTGGTCGTTTATGTATTTCATATTAGGTTTGTATTGGGCGTTGGGAGGAAAAGGTTTTCCACTTGGGATAGGGGATCCACATTCTGAATACTCAATGCTAGCTGGTTTGAGGCCTGAGATCGGTGCACCTATGATGGTTGGATTTGGATTAATGGGAGTCATTGTAGCTGTCCTGATGATTCTTGGCTGGGGCAAGGGACTTTTCCGAATGATGTTGCTCACGTTTGTGTATATGTTAGTAGCAATTCTATTATTTGCAGTTATCGATTACCGTATTTTGGCGACTGCGGCGTATGGAATTGTCTTTCTGGTTGGAGCGCCATTTGATTTTCCATCTGAAGCTAATTTTTTTGAACACATGATGTATGGGATGGTTGTAAATCAATATATTAGTATGCTCGGATCCTTTCTATGGATTGCTACTGCTTTAGCCTACCAACGCCAAATACGAAATGCTTGTCCGTATTGTGGCCGAAATAGTAATCCTTCTAAATGGACATCACAATCCTCAGCAGCATCTTGGGGGAAATGGTGCACTTACATTGCTATTATAATTCCCATCTGTTATTCCATAACAAGATGGTGTTGGGCGATAGGCATTCCACTAGGAACGACTAAAGAATTACTTGATTCTTTTGAACGTGATTCACCTGGAATTTGGTTAATGGGTGCGTCTTTGGCAACCGTAGCGCTTGGAGGGGCAATTCTTACGCTAGGGCTTATTCAGCGATGGGGAGAAATTTTTCCGCGTTGGTTTCCATTATGGTTACTTCAGCTGGTTTGATGTACATCCGAGGTTTTATTAATAAAGGGGGCCTAGATCATAGGGGATGGGCATTGGAAGGTCCAGAGTTATTATGGCCAATTTGGGGAGTGGCTCTGTTTGGCGCTACGATAGCTTACTATTATCGGAGGCGTAATAAATGTAGACACTGTGGTAGTTTGTAGTATACTTTGCTAATCAAAAAATAGAAATAGAATAGGATTTCTCAGTAAACTTTACCATTTAATTGGTACTAGTGAGCGCTCGTTTTTAGATAATGAATATAGGATATAGATGGGACTTACTACCTATGAATAAAAGAGCAGAAAGGGAATGTTTTTATCAGGAGGATGATTAATTCATTTTCTTTTTTATAAAAAGAGAAAATGAATTGTTTTCTGCAAGGGAGAAAAAGTTTTAAAGTAAGGAAATCTGCTCTGTAAAAAGAGTGTATGCATAATTGCATACACTCATGATAATTATATCAAAATAATAATTGCTATGGCGATTCTTTTAGAGATAAAGGTGCTTTTCAATGAAAAATACTCTTATTAATATTTTATAAAGTTAATGTTACTTTATATTGAAATAAAGACAAAAAGCCTATGGAATAGCGGAAGAAAAAATACACCTTTACGATAAAAAATAGCTGTGTTTAAATGAGGCTACAGTATAAAACTTGAATTTAAACACAGTTATTTGTTTCATAACCTTATTAATGAATTGTGAAAAATGAATAATATTTTTGTGTAACATATGCAATCTTCTTTCTTAGTTTTATAGGGAATTGGAAGAAGATTCATGGTAGGAAATTCATTCAGTAAATAAAAGGTATGATGAATAGCTTATATGATTTAGTTTAAGTCCAAGTGGTGCTATATTTTAAATCTAATGAATCGAAAGAGGTGGATATAGTAAAATATGATTTTATTTTCTTATTAAGATAGTAGTTCTAATTTGAATCAAAAAAGTAAGGGATGAAATCGCTAATAAGGAAATATAAAAACTAATAGAGTTCATACCTATTCGAAAAAGATTGAATATGTATGGAAACGTTTCCTATATTTGTCTATTATAAAGAAATAAACAGTATTAAATCTATATAAAAAAATATAATTAGTTACTAATATATTAGGAGGAGTTAAAGTGAAAAAGACTTTACTTACAGGGCTATTGGTTACGGCAGTATCTACAAGTTGCTTAACACCTATAAGTGCTTTCGCAGAAAGTAATCAATCAGAATTTAAACAAACAAGTGTTCAAAATATTACGGCTAGAAATACATTGTCAAATTCGATAAGAACTTTAGGGGCAAACACTCCTTTAATACAAGCTTACGGATTAGTTATTTTACAACAGCCAGATATTAAAGTAAGTGCTATGAGTAGTTTGACAGATTTTCAAAAGATCGCAAAAACGAATGTCCGTGAATGGGTAGATGAGTATAATCCGAAGTTAATGGATCTAAATCAAGAAATGATGAGATATAGTACAAGATTTAATAGCTATTATAGTAAATTATATGATTTAGCTGGAAAAGTGAATGAAGATGAACAAGCAAAAAATGATTTTGTAAGCGCTTTCGGTAGGCTCCATAGTCAATCACAAACAATTCAAGATGACATGGAACAAACTTTACTTGAGTTAAATCGCTTTAAAGCTTTATTGGATAAAGATAATGCAAGTCTATCTCAAAAGGCTGACACAGCAATTCAATCATTAAAGGGCTCAAATGGAGATATTGTACAAATAAGAGCGGATATTAAAAGAATTCAAGAAGAGATTCAAGTGGAACTTACAAAGATTTTAAATCGACCAAATGAAATTATTAAAGGCTCAATTAATATTGGGAAACAAGTTTTTACAATTACGAATCAAACAGCTCAGACAAAAACAGTAGATTTTGTATCGATTGGATCTCTTAGCGATGAAATCGTAAATGCTGCAGATAGTCAAACAAGAGAAGCTGCGAATAGAATCCAGCAGAAGCAAAAAGAATTACTACCACTTATTCAAAAGTTATCACAATCTGAAATTCAAGTAACTGAAATTACATTTATTGAAGATCAGGTAAAAAGTTTTACGGAGCTAATTAATAGACAAATTACAACTTTGGAGTATTTGGTGAATGATTGGAAGTCAGTGAATGAAACTATGCTTCAAATGAAAGAGAATCTTGCAACAGGTGTTTCTATTGATAGTAGTACACTCCAAAAACAATTTAGTCAACTTAAAAGATTAAATGATGAGATGGCTAAACAAACGAAGCAATTTGAAGATTACGTGACAAATGTAATGGTACATTAAATTTCTTGCAGACAATACATCACAATAATTAATGATATAGGGAGAGAAGAAAAATGACAAAAAAACCTTATAAAGTAATGGCTCTATCGGCAATCATGGCAGTAGTTGCAGCAGGTAATATCCTACCAGCACATACTTATGCAGCGGAAAGCACAACAAAACCAATTCCGATTCATGCTAGTGTATCAGATGCATCGGACAAGTACTCTGAATATTCATTAGGGCCAGACGGTCTAAGAGATGCGATGGCAAGAACAGGTTCAAATGCTTTAGTAATGGACCTATATGCTTTAACAATTATCAAACAAGCTAATGTTAATTTTAATGGTATAACGACAGTTGATGATTCTTTAAAAACAAAAGTTGTTCATCATCAAGATGTTGCTAGAGGAAATGCAAATCATTGGTTGGATACAATTAAACCGCAATTGATTTCCACGAACCAAAATATTATTAATTATAATACGAAATTCCAAAACTATTATGATACGTTAGTAACAGCGGTAGATAATAAAGACAAAGCAACACTAACAAAAGGACTTACAAGATTATCTGCTAGTATTACAGAGAACAAAGAAAAAGTAGATAAGTTAGTGGCAGACCTAAAACAATTTCGAAATAAAATGACAACAGATACGCAAAACTTTAAAGGTGATGCAAATCAATTAACGTCTATTTTAGCAAGTCAAGATGCTGGAATTCCACTTATGCAAAACCAAATCACAACGTATAATGAGGCGATTGGTAAATATAACGCAATTATTATTGGATCGTCAGTTGCAACAGCTTTAGGACCAATTGCGATTATAGGTGGTGCAGTTGTAATTGCTACTGGTGCAGGGACTCCATTAGGAATTGGACTTATTGCAGGTGGAGCAGCAGCGATAGGAGGGGGAACTGCTGGAATTGTTTTAGCGAAGAAAGAACTTGATAATGCACAGGCAGAAATCCAAAAGATAACAGGACAAATTTCGCAAGCTCAATTACAGGTAGCTGGCTTAACAAATATTAAAACTCAAACTGAATATTTAACAAATACAATCGATGTAGCCATTACTGCACTGCAAAATATTTCAAATCAATGGTATACAATGGGATCAAAATATAACTCTTTACTTCAAAACGTTGAATCTATTAGCCCTAACGATCTTGTTTTCATCAAAGAGGATCTAAATATTGCTAAAGATAGCTGGAAAAATATTAAAGATTATGCTGAAAAGATTTATGCTGAGGATATTAAAGTAGTGGATACAAAAGCGTAATAAATCACTAATGCTTTATATGGAGATACTTGATAATTTTTTCGGACATATAAAGTATGGGATGCAGGTCTCCTGTTCAATTTTGAGCAGGAGATTTTTAATCTCATTATTCGTGAACAGAGAGACACAGAGAATGATTGAGATAAAGGGAATCTCAGCTGATAGAAGTTGTACTTTATACAAAGTAGGTGGAGATATGAATAAGAGGCTTTATAAGAAAATCATGTTGTCAATGATGGTTCTCGGGGTTACGACAAGTAATATTGTACCACTGCATCCTCTTGCAGCAGAACAAAAGGGGCAAATACATTCATTGCAAGAAAGTAATAAAAACTATTCTCTTGGTCCTGCAGGATTCCAGGATGTAATGGCACAAACAACATCTAGTGTATTTGCAATAGATGCATATGCGAAAACAATTCGTGATCAACAAGAAACAGATTTGAGTAAAATAAGTGCAGTAAATAGTAGTTTACGAGAAAATATGATCAAGCACCAAAAAGAGGCCAAGTTGAATGCGACATACTGGTTAGATGAAATGAAACCTCAAATTTTGAAGACGGATCAAAATATTGTGGAATTTAATGATACATTCCAAGCATATTACAACAATTTATTAGCAGCTATGGACCAAAAAGACAGCGGGAAATTGAAATCTGATTTGGAAAAATTGTACAATGTCATTTTGAACAACCAGAGTGAAGTGGATAAGCTGTTAGGAAATCTAAAAACGTTTCGAAATAGAATGGCAGAAGATACAAAAAGCTTTAAAGATGATGCAAATCAATTAACCTCAATTTTAGCAAGTACGAATGCTGGAATTCCGCTGTTGCAACAGCAAATCAATACTTACAATGATTCAATTAAAAAAAGTAATGATATGGTTATTGCGGGAGCAGCACTTTGTGTGGCGTTAATCACTTGTCTCGCTGGTGGGCCGATGATTGCTGTCGCTAAGAAAGATATTGCAAATGCAGAACGAGAAATCGAAAACTTAAAGGCTAGAATTTCTGGGGCACAGGCGGAAGTAGCTATTTTGACTGATGTTAAAAATAAGACAATCAATATGACGGAAACAATTGATGCAGCCATTACTTCTCTTCAAAATATTTCGAATCAGTGGTATACAATTGGTGCTAAGTATAATAATTTGTTACAAAATGTAAAAGGTATCAGTCCTGAGGAGTTTACTTTTATCAAAGAAGATCTGAATACAGCTAGAGATAGTTGGCAGGATGTCAAAAATTATACAGAAAAATTACATGAAGGTGTAGTAGAATAAAGTAAGACTCTAATCAGTGGGGGGCCTCCGCTGATTTTTTTGTTTTGGTTGAAGTTTGAAACGAGGATAAATAGAGGTTTAAGGAACTTCATATGTGTTAATTCAAGGGACAGAAAAAAGAAACTTATTGATAGAAATTTTTTTCGCCCAATAAATAAATTTGATTGAAGTTACTCTGAAAATGTTGGCTATCAATTTAGATGGTCGAATTTCCTAGAATAAAGCGGTATAATGCTTGTAAATGATAGAAAAATGTAGGAAAGGATATATAAATAGCTACTATGGATAAAGATAAACAACAATTAAGTGTTGAAGTTGCAAGATTATACTACCAATCTGATTATAGTCAACAAGAAATTGCTAATAAACTGAATATTTCCAGACCGACCATCTCAAGGCTTTTAAAATATGCGAAAGAAAAAGGATTTGTTCAAATTAACATAGCAGATCCATTTGCTGATTTAGATAATGTAGGAAATCTACTTAGAGAAAAATATAATTTATTAGAAGCGCACGTCGTATTTTCTCCGGTACCAGAGTATGCGACTATTACGGAATATATTAGTAAATATGCTGCTGAGTATATGGAGGAGACTGTTACAAATGGTGATATCGTTGGTGTGAGCTGGGGAACCACTATGTATGAAATCGCAAGAAAAATTGTGCCGCAACATGTAAAAGGGGTAGAGGTTGTTCAATTAAAAGGGGGTATTAGTCACTCAAGTGTTAATACCTATGCGAATGAAACAATCGCTTTATTTGCAGATGCATTTCAAACGACACCACGAAATCTACCGCTTCCAGTTATATTTGATAACGCAGTTACAAAGGAATTAGTGGAACAGGATAGACATATTCACCATATTATTGAAATGGGAAAACAAGCAAATATTGCAATTTTTACGGTTGGAACTGTTAGAGACGAAGCTCTATTATTTCGATTAGGCTATTTAGATAAAGAAGAGATGAGTTTATTGAAAGAACAAGCTGTTGGTGATATTTGTTCACGTTTCTTTGATGGAGCTGGTAATATTTGCAGTGAGGAAATTAATCAGCGTACAATTGGTATTGATTTAGAGGAGTTGCGCTTAAAAAAACGCTCTGTTCTTGTTGCTGGAGGTTCTAGAAAAGTAAAAGCAATAGATGGTGCGTTAAGCGGAGGATATGCAAATGTGCTGATTATAGATCAGCATACCGCGAAAGAGCTTTTAAATTATTAAAAAGGTTAAAAAAGAAGGTTTCTCAAAAGTATAAATTTGAGAAACCTTCTTTTAGTATGTGGCTGTGCAATATATGAGTTTTTCAGTGAAAAATTCATGATGAAATAATGGTTTGTATAAGAGATTTGTGAAAGGAATTTTTTAATCCCGTAAAAGTCGGATTGGTGAGGGCTGATTAAAGTTTCACTTTATCAATGAATAAATACTGTGTTTTATGAGGGAGCTGTTAATAGGGTATCCCCTTTTTTGTGTCAATTTTAAAAACTTAGTTCGCTATCTCAAAGAAATATTGAACATAATTTCAAAAGTATGTTTACATTTGTTCAGAGTGGAGTTAGAATGAAGTTGTTAAAAGATATGAGGAGTGAAGAAAATGAACATTGCAAAGTTAATTGATCATACAGTTTTGAAACCGGATACTAAAAAAGAAGACGTTATGAAAGTTTTAGAAGAAGCAAAAAAATACAATTTCGCTTCTGTTTGTATTAATCCTACATGGGTGAAATTAGCAGCCGAAGAATTAGCAGGACATGATGTAGATGTTTGTACAGTTATTGGTTTCCCTTTAGGTGCGAATACAACTGAAACAAAAGTATTTGAAACAAAAGATGTAATTGCAAAAGGTGCAACTGAAGTTGACATGGTAATCAACGTTGGCGCTTTAAAAGATGGCGATAATGAATTCGTTGAAAAAGATATTTACGAAGTTGTACAAGCTGCAAAAGGAAAAGCACTTGTAAAAGTTATTATTGAAACATGCTTATTAACAGATGAAGAAAAAGTACGTGCTTGTGAATTATCTGTAAAAGCTGGAGCTGACTTTGTAAAAACTTCAACTGGATTCTCAACTGGTGGAGCGACTGCTGAAGATATCGCATTAATGCGTAAAACTGTTGGAGAAAATGTTGGTGTGAAAGCATCTGGTGGTGTTCGTACAAGAGAAGATGCAGAGAAAATGATTGAAGCGGGAGCTTCTAGAATCGGAGCAAGCGCTAGTGTTGCAATCGTATTAGATGACAAAAATGGTGCTTCAGATAACTACTAATTCATAAAACGTTGTAAGTAATAGATACACAAACTGCAAGGAGCATGGTGTATCTATTACTTTAACACTTGATAAATATGTAAGCGGATACGGAAAAGGAGGGTGAATTTTATGAAATATGTAATCGGTATCATAGGCTTGATCATTGTGTTAGGCATTGCATGGCTTGCTAGTAATAATAGAAGAAAAGTGAAATATCGCCCTATTATAACGATGATTGTGCTTCAGTTTATTTTAGGTTTCTTACTATTAAATACAAGCATCGGGAACGTGTTAATTGCTGGGATTGCAGATGGTTTTGGACAATTGTTAAAGTATGCTGGTGATGGTGTTAATTTTGTATTTGGTGGTTTAGCAAATCAAAAAGAATTTTCATTCTTTTTAGGGGTATTAATGCCAATTGTTTTCATATCAGCTTTAATTGGTATCCTGCAACACATTAAGGTATTGCCATTTATTGTGAAATACATTGGTTTAGCTTTAAGTAAAATAAATGGAATGGGGAAACTTGAATCGTATAACGCTGTAGCTTCAGCCATTTTAGGACAATCAGAAGTTTTTATTTCAGTTAAGAAGCAGCTAGGTCTACTATCAGAAAGAAGATTATATACATTGTGTGCATCTGCAATGTCAACAGTTTCTATGTCGATTGTTGGATCATACATGGTTTTATTAAAACCGCAGTATGTTGTAACCGCTTTAGTACTTAACTTGTTTGGTGGATTTATTATTGCTTCTATCATTAACCCTTACGAGGTTACTGAAGAAGAAGATATGTTAGAAGTACAAGAGGAAGAGAAAAAGACCTTTTTCGAAGTATTAGGGGAGTATATAATTGATGGCTTTAAAGTTGCTATTACAGTAGCGGCTATGTTAATTGGATTTGTTGCTTTAATTGCTTTCATTAATGCAATTTTTAAAGGGATAATTGGTATCTCATTCCAAGAAATCCTTGGCTATGTATTTGCGCCATTTGCTTTTATTATAGGTGTCCCTTGGCATGAAGCTGTTAACGCAGGTAACATCATGGCAACGAAACTTGTATCAAATGAATTTGTAGCTATGACAAATTTAGCACAAGGGAACTTTAATTTTTCAGGCAGAACAACAGCAATTATATCAGTGTTCCTTGTTTCATTCGCAAACTTCTCTTCAATCGGAATTATCGCCGGTGCTGTTAAAAGTTTGAATGAAAAACAAGGGAATGTAGTAGCAAGATTTGGTTTGAAATTACTCTTTGGTGCAACTTTAGTAAGCTTTTTATCAGCAACAATAGTTGGTTTAATATATTAAGAATTTAAGAGCTAGACGAATAAAAAATAAAAAGGATTGGTGATTCAGATGAGAATGGTAGATATTATCGCGAAAAAACGTGATGGTAAAGAATTAACAACAGAGGAGATTCAATTCTTTATCAAAGGGTATACAGATGGATCAATACCTGATTACCAAGTAAGTGCACTGGCAATGGCTATCTTTTTCAAAGACATGTCTGACCGTGAACGTGCCGATTTAACGATGGCTATGGTGCATTCTGGAGAAACAATTGATTTATCTGAGATTGAAGGAGTTAAAGTAGATAAACATTCAACTGGTGGTGTTGGTGATACAACAACATTAGTGTTAGGACCATTAGTAGCTGCTTTAGATGTACCAGTTGCAAAAATGTCTGGTCGAGGTTTAGGTCATACGGGTGGTACAATTGATAAATTAGAAGCAGTAGAAGGCTTCCATGTTGAAATTACGAAAGAGCAATTCATCGAATTAGTGAACCGTGACAAGGTTGCAATTATTGGACAAACAGGAAATTTAACGCCTGCCGATAAAAAAATATATGCACTACGTGATGTTACTGGAACAGTGAATTCAATTCCGTTAATCGCAAGTTCGATTATGAGTAAAAAGATTGCGGCTGGTGCTGATGCGATTGTTCTTGATGTTAAGACAGGTGCTGGTGCATTCATGAAAACAGAAGAGGATGCGAAAGAATTAGCACACGCAATGGTACGAATCGGAAATAATGTTGGACGTCAAACAATGGCTGTTATTTCAGACATGTCACAACCTCTTGGTTTTGCAATTGGTAATGCTCTTGAAGTACAAGAAGCGATTGATACATTAAAAGGGGATGGTCCAGAAGATTTAACGGAATTAGTACTTGTATTAGGTAGTCAAATGGTTGTACTTGGGAAAAAAGCGAATACGTTAGAAGAAGCACGTGAAATGCTAAAAGAAGTTATGAAAAATGGAAAAGCAATTGAGAAGTTCAAGGAGTTCTTGAGTAATCAAGGTGGAGATAGCTCAATTGTAGATCATCCAGAAAAGTTACCACAAGCTAAATATGTAATTGATGTACCTGCTAAAACTTCAGGTGTAGTCTCTAACATTGTGGCAGATGAAATAGGTATTGCTGCCATGCTTCTAGGGGCAGGTCGTGCAACAAAAGAAGATGAAATTGATTTAGCTGTTGGCTTAATGCTACGTAAAAAAGTTGGTGAAGCTGTAAAAGAAGGGGAACCACTTGTTACGATTTACGCGAATCGTGAAAACGTGGAAGATGTAAAGGCTAAAATTTATGAAAACATTTCTGTATCAGAAAAGGCTGAAACTCCTAACTTAATTCATACAATTATAACTGATTAATGGTTCATAGGATTAATTTACTCTGAGGAGGAAATAACATGGATAAAAAAAGATACATTGAAGAAGCAACGAAGATGTTAGAAAAAGCTTATATTCCATATTCTAAATTTCCTGTTGGTGCAGCGTTGGTTACGAAAGAAGGTAAGATCTATACAGGTTGTAATATAGAAAATGCTTCTTATGGTCTATGTAATTGTGCTGAAAGAACGGCTATATTTAAAGCAGTATCAGAAGGGGAACGTGATTTTAGTTATTTAGTAATTACAGGTAAAACAGATGGGCCTATTTCACCATGCGGAGCTTGTAGACAAGTCATTGCAGAGTTTTGCGATCCTAAAATGCCAGTGTTATTAACAAATCTAAAAGGCGATGAAAAAGAAGTAACGGTTGAACAATTGTTACCGGGTGCATTTTCGATTGAGGATTTAATCTAATTTCAAATGAATATAAGAAAGAAGCTGTCCTAAAATTTATATGTTGGGAGAGCTTCTTTTTTTGTGTGAAGAATATGTTTTTATTTATATAACCATTGAAATTCTGTTCATGAAAGCCATTTTTCTATTTGAATGGGAATTTGCTGGGGATGGATCGACCGTTTTGCAGGATTACTCTTTCTGTCTGCTTCTTATCTATTTCAAACTCGTAAACTGTCCACAAGGTTAGGTGAAGTTCTCTCTAATGGTATTGTGCATCTATAAAGAGTTCCGTACTAAATGAGGGTGGCTACGAATAAGGTTGGTAGAAGAGTAGAAGGAAGGGAGGGCTAAAATGAAACCGTATCACATTATTGGAAAAAGTATTAAACGAAAAGAAGGTGCGGATAAAGTAACGGGTAGAGCAAAATATGTGGATGACGAGATTGAGATAGGTACTTTATACGCAAAACTCTTAACAAGTGTGTATGCGCATGCTTTTATTGAAAGTATTGATATAAGGAGAGCTGAGGAAATCCCTGGTGTTCATGCTGTAATAACAGGCGCAGATTATCCTATTCTGGTCGGTTCCAGTATTGTAGATCGTCCCCCGTTAGCCTACGAAAAAGTTCGGTATTTTGGTGAGCCTATTGCACTTGTCGTAGCGGATAGCGAAGCGATTGCTAAACACGCAACAGCACAAATACGTGTTACATATAAGAAACTGCCTGTAGTTCACGCCCCGCTGCAAGCCTATTTAGAAAGGGATATACTCGTACATGAAAATATAGAACAATATGAATTGGAAGAAGAAGTATATCCAGAAGCGCATACAAACATTGCAAATAGAACGAAAATTCGTAAGGGAGATATTCGAGAAGGGTTTGTAAATAGTGAAGTTGTTGTAGAGGAAACGTTTTCTTTTCGGCAATCTGATCATACTGCAATGGAGACTCGATGTGCGAAAGTAGAAATTAAGCCAAATGGAGAGGTTATTATTCATTCTACTTCGCAAGCCCCTTTTGAAATTAAAAGATTGCTTAGTAAGATGTTTCAAATTGATGAGGAAAAAATAATTGTACATGTGCCTTTAGTTGGAGGGGCGTATGGTGGAAAAACAACGGTACAACTTGAGTATTTAGTGTATCTTGCTTCTAAAGCAGTGGGTGGGAGGCGTGTTACCCTGCGGAATAGTAGAGAAGAAGATTTTGTAACATCGCCTGTTCATATTGGTTTACAAGCAAAAGTAAAGCTTGGATGTACAAAGAATGGGAAATTGCAAGCTGCAGAGATTTTATATTTATTTGATGGCGGTGCGTATGCTGATCGGGCAGTGACCATGAGTAAAGCGGCCGGATTAGACTGTACAGGTCCATACTCAATTCAGCATGTATCGTGTGATTCGCTTTGTATGTACACGAATCATCCATATGCGACATCGTTTCGTGGATTTAGTCATGCCGAGTATACATTTGTAATTGAAAGAATGATAGATATATTGGCAAAGAAAGTAAATATATGTCCGCTTGAGTTTCGTATGAAAAATACAATTGAGCGAGGAGATACAACACCAACACAAGTATTAGTCACAAAAAGTAATACGGGGGATATTCGGGCGTGTTTACAAAAGTTAAAATCGCTTATTAGTTGGGAAGAAGGGAATCGTATTGTTTTACCAAATGGGAGGATACGGGCAAAAGGAATTAGTTGCTTTTGGAAAAATTCGACTACACCAAATAATGCTGGAGCGGGTGCGACTATAACCTTTAATGGTGATGGAAGTGTAAATGTCAATTGTGGTGCAGTGGAAATTGGACAAGGAACGAAAACAACTTTAACACAAATGGTTGCAGAAAAAATGAATATGAATGTTAAAGATGTATCTATTATGATGGAAGTCAATACACAAATAGCGCCAAAACATTGGAAAACAGCTGCCAGTCGAACGACACATCTCGTTGGAAATGCAGTTGTAAAAGCGACGGAAGATGTAATGAAGCAGTTACTAGATACGGCGGCTAATGTACTTGGAATACCAGCAGGTGAATTAACAATTGCAAATAAGACTGTATATGTAAAAACAAATCCAGATATTTACGTACCATTTGCAAAAATTGTTTTTGGATATGTTGATTCGAGTGGGAATGTAGCAGGGGCGCAAATAATCGGAAGAGGTACATATATCTTTGAAGGAATAACAAAGATTGACTATGAAACAGGAAAAGGGCAACAAGGACCAGAGTGGGGAGTGGGAGCACAGGCAATAGAGGTTGAATTTGATCCACAATTATATACGTATAAATTAATTAAAGCAGTAACGGTTGCAGATGCTGGAAGGATTTTAAATAGAAAAGGAGCAGAAACACAAATTATAGGGGCTATGAGTATGGGATTAAGTTTTGCGACGAGAGAAACATTTCACTATGACTTGTATGGGAGAGTTCTTAATAATCAGTTTCGTTCTTATAAAGTGATGCATTATGGGCAACACCCAAAATACATTGCTGAATTTGTAGAAGTACCGCATGATCAAGCTGCATTTGGGTCTAGAGGGCTTGGTGAGCATGGAATTATCGGTATGCCAGCTGCTTTAGCGAATGCGTTATCTATTGCGGCTAGTATTTCACTTCGTCAATTACCTATTAATCCTGAATTGATTTGGAAAGTAAAACAAGCGGAGGAGAATGGTGTATATGATACCATTTGACTTTGAATATTATCGTCCGAATTGTATCGAAGAAGCAATCCGATTATTTCATCAGCTGGATAAAGAGGGAAAAAAGCCTATTTATTATGGAGGAGGCACTGAAATTATTACAATGGGGCGTTTGCAACAAATAATTGCGAAAGCGGTCATTGATTTGAAAGATATTCCCGAATGTAATATTTGTGCATGGAATGACCAAAATCTTATTCTTGGAGCTACATTAACATTAACACAAGTTCAAGAGAAAAAAGTATTCCCTCTTCTTGGAGAGACTGCCGGAAGGGCTGCAGATCACACAGCAAGAAATAAAATTACGCTTGGTGGCAACATTGCAGGGAAAATTATATATAGGGAAGCAGTACTCCCTTTTTTACTAGCTGATAGCACATTTGTTATTGCAGGAAAAGAAGGTATAAAGTATATCAAGGCACAGCAAGCGTTTATTGAGAAGTTACAATTGCAAAAAGGTGAGTTTCTTATACAAATTATCACCAATCAAAAATATATAGAATCTCCTTATTACAGTGTAAAAAAAAGGCAATTAGAGAAAATTGATTACCCACTTGTAACAGTTGCTGCGTTAAAAAGTGATGAAGACATTCGAATTGCATTTAGTGGATTGTGTGCCTTTCCATTTCGGTCGCTCGCAATAGAGGCAGTGTTAAACGATTGGGATATTCCAGTAAGGAAGAGAATTGAGCGCGCCCTTCTTCATATTCCCGCACTTATATTAGATGATATACGAGGTTCGCGTGCTTATCGTATGTTTATTTTGCAACATGTGCTTTATGATGTGCTGATGAAGCTTGAAGGGGTGAAATAATGGGAATTGGGCAATTTATTCTTCATGTGAATGGGGAAGATAGTGAAGTGATTGTCAGAATGGCAGATACGCTATTATATACATTACGACATAACCTCGGTCTAACTGGAGCTAAGCCGGGATGTGAAAACGGTGATTGTGGTGCTTGTACAGTTCTTGTTGAGGGGCTACCAATTAAGTCTTGTATTATGTTAGCAGTGGAAGCGATTGGTAAGCGGATTACAACGATTGAAGGCTTATGGGAAACGCCTATTCAGCGAGCTTTTGAAGACAAATGGGCTTTTCAATGTGGGTATTGTACGCCTGGGTTTATTATAAATTGTCATGCGCTCGTTACACAAAAAATGGATGTGGATGATTCAGTTATTGAAGAATGGTTAAGTTCTAATATTTGCCGGTGCACAAGTTATCAAGAGATTGAAGAAGCTGTGAAATCTGTCTTACAAAAACAACGGGAGCATCAATGATGACTTCTGTTCATACTGTACTAGAAGCACTACTATCTTGTGAACAACGATGTGCTTTAGCGACGATTATTCATGTAGAAGGATCTGCATATTGTAAAGAAGGAACAATCATGCTTTTTGGTGAAGATGGAACGAAAGTCGGAATGTTAAGTGCAGGTTGTTTAGAAGAAGAGGTTTCTGTTTATGCAGCTGAAGTAATAGAGAATCAAACTTGGTCTATCCATCAGTTTAATACAAAAGCAGAAGATGATTTATCTTGGGGAATGGGATGCAACGGCATCATTCGTATATTAGTTGAGCATATAGATGAGGAGTACAAAGCTTTTTTGCAAACACTATATGAATATCTTAAGAAGGGTATTTCAGTTCGAATGATAAAGAACCTTTCTTCATTACAGACTTTGTTTGTAAGTGAGAATGGTGACATGTTTGGGAATGAAGAAGCTTTATTTTCAACTCATTCCTTACATGGTTTATACGGTAAATGGTTTTATCAACACTTTGCACCAAAGCCACGACTCTTTATTTTTGGAGCGGGGGAGGATGCGAAACCTCTTGTTCGGTTTGCAAAAGAAGTAAACTTTTTTGTAACAGTTTGTGATTGGCGTGAATCGTTATGTAATTCTTTACATTTTCCGAGTGCAGATGTTTGTATGAATGGGTTTCCGAAAGAGATTGTACCACGACTTCTATTAAGAGAAGAAGATTTTGTTGTGATTATGACTCACCATTTTCAACGTGATCAGCAATTGGTTGAACTTTTATTGAAACAATGTGTTCGCTATATTGGTATTTTAGGTCCACGTCACCGCACTGCTCGTCTATTAGAAGGAAAGGCGATACCAAAAAATGTTCATTCTCCGGTAGGGCTTGCAATTAGTGGAAAAGGGCCAACTGAAATAGCGATTAGTATCATAGCTGAAATTGTTCAAGAATTAAGGGGGAAGTAAAATAAAGATTGCTGGTATATATTTAGCTGCTGGAAACAGTCGAAGGATGGGGCCAGGAATAAATAAATTATACTTACCATTACAGGGGAAACCACTTGGAAACATAGCGTTACAAGCGGCATTTTCTTCAAGGCTCTCTCATATTATTGTTGTTACAAATGACCCCACGTGGATATTAAAGAGGACGTGCCGTGAAAATGTGTATATTCTTTCTTGTCCAAACGCTGATAAGGGACAGTCATATTCTCTTCAGTGTGGTGTTAAAATGGCGAAAAAAATAAATGTAGATGCAGTGGTTGTTCTTTTGGCGGATCAACCATTCGTTACAGCTGAATTTATTAATAAGATAATGGATTGCTATGAGCAAAATAAAAACATTCATTTTGTAGCAGCGAGTTATAGAGGAGTAAAGCAACCTCCTGTTTTATTTACAAAGAAAGTGTTTCCGTTTTTTAAAGCGTTGAAAGGGGATGAAGGAGCACGTGCAATTTTTATGAAGCCTACGATAAATGGAATTTCATTGTTGTCTCAAAATGACAAAATATTTTTTGATATCGATACATGGGAAAAATATCAACAGGTGAAACAAAAATATGCGGATTGATATGGTGTTTGAATTACAATGTAGTAGACATAGAACTATGTCAAAAAGAGCCGGAATTTCTCAATATAGAAATTTGGCTCTTTTTACGTTGATATTATTTTGTAAAATTGGTCGTTTGAATCGATTTTGGATCTCAATTTGTAAGGTTCATACGATTTTGTGCATGCTGTAAAGCAAGTGGAGTAACGTTCTCCCCGTTAGGATCTACAATCGTTGTATTTAATAAAATGGAATCTAAACTTCCGCGAAATTCTGTCATATAGTGTTGTCTTAACATTTGTTGTTCCTGTTTTTCCGTTTTTTTTAGTCCGGAAGCTTTTTCTTTTTTTGCTAATTCATTAATGCGAAATAATATATTTTTCATTTTGTTCACCTCTTTCAACTATAAATTAGTAACTCACTAATTTATAATGATTTTGATATTTCTTTTTGATTATGTCAATAGTTGTAAATGAAAAAGACACTCCTTTTTTAAAAAAGGTGTCTAACTAGATTACATTAGGTTTATCCATCATTTTTATAAATGATTTCTATTAAAATAATTCATTTTATTTATTTACATTCTAAATATATAATAGCGATTAGGTGAGTGCACAGGAACAGCTATTTAATTGTCCTTCTTTTCGGAATGCTATTTGTGCATAAATCGTTCGATTTAATAAGTCGTTTAGATAGTTAATCAATGATTTTTTAGGGAATCGCTCAAGCGCGCAGAATAGAAAATATATGAGATTGTTACTAAAACCAACTAATTTCATGAGAATGATTATTTTTATTGGTGTCTCGGTGAACAATGGACTGCATTTCTGCGTAAGAGAAAACTATGTAACCTACATATTAACTTTTTCATTATTATGAAGATATGGTTATAACAAGAAAAACATCCGGAAATTATATTTTAGCTTTATATAAAACAAAAGAATGATCGTACAACAGGAGGAGTAAGTATGGAGCTGCGCCATTTGAAAACTTTTATTATTGTAGCGGAAAGCGGTGGCTTTACACGGGCTGGAGAACAACTTGGGTATACGCAATCGACAATTACTAATCATATTCGATCATTAGAAGAAGAGATTGGAAATCCATTATTTGATCGTCTTGGAAAAAAGGTGATTTTAACTGATGTAGGGGAGCATATGCTTTCTTATGCGCATAAAATATTGGAATTATCAAATGAAGCATTGGAATCATCTCAAATGAACGGGAAATTTTCAGGGACAATACGCATTGGAGCGAATGAGTCTTTAATGATTTATCGATTACCTGCTGTTTTATATGAATTTAAAAGGAAGTATCCGCAAGTACATATCATTTTACAACCATCAGAGAGTCAAGAATTGCACAATGAGCTAAAATCAGGAAAATTTGATTTCGCTTTATTTACACATCCGGAGCAACTGGGTACAGACATTGTTACTCATTCTCTTGTTCAAGAGAAGATTGTGCTTATTGCTCCGCCCAAACATCCACTAACAAAAAAGGTGAGCGTTAGTCCTGCTGATTTAGAAGGAGAAATGTTGTTGCTTACAGAGCCAGGGAGTTACCGAGATTTGTTAGAAAGACGGATTAAAGAAGATGGTATTAATTGTTCTCATATTCATTTTTGGAGTATTGAAGCGATTAAGCAAACCGTTATGTGTGGGCTAGGGATATCTTATTTACCGTTTATAACGGTAAAGGAAGAAATCGAGCAAGGTAAGCTAAGTGTACTACCATGGACGTATAGTGAAGATTTCGTTACAACTGAATTGGCATATCATAAAAGCAAATGGTTAACTCCTGCAATGAAGAAATTAATTGAAATGATAGAAAAGCATGCAGAGAAATGGAAAGAATTCGCTTGATTCTCTGATCTGAAAGTAGGCTGGAAACTATATATTGGGGGAAAAGTAATGAATGAAAGAGTAATAAATGAAAGAGTGAAAGAAGTAGCGCTTGTCGTAATAGGATCATTATTGTTTGCGATTGGGATTAACTTTTTTGCTATTCCAAATCGGTTATCTGAAGGTGGAGTTATTGGGCTTACAGTTATTACATATTATTTGTTTGAATGGTCACCAGGTACTGTAAACCTTTTAATAAATGCAGTATTACTTGCAATTGGGTATAAGTTTTTTGATAGAAAGACAATGGTGTATACAATACTTGGTATTGTCTCTTCATCTTTCTTTTTATATATCACAGAAGATATAGCGACTCCGGTAAATCATGATACATTGTTAGCAGCTCTATTTGCGGGTGTTTTCGTTGGTGTTGGTTTAGGATTTATGTTCCGTGCAGGTGGTACATCAGGTGGATCTGCAATCATAGCACAATTAGCAAACCAATATTTAGGTTGGAGTGTTGGAAAAGGTGTATTAATTATTGATATCGTCGTTATTGCAGGTTCAGTATTTATTATTGGGCAGGAAAAAGCGATGTATACGCTGGTAGCGGTATTTATCGGTGCAAAGGTTATTGATTTTATTGTAGAAGGATTGAATACAAAGACTGCTGTAACAATTATTTCAAACTATCCAGACATGATCAGAGAATCCATTATGAAGAGTATGACACGAGGTGTAACAGTGCTAGATGGGAAAGGTGGTTACACAGGAAATAACAAAGAAGTATTATATGTTGTCATCAATAAACAAGAGCTCATTCAATTAAAGAAAGTCGTGAGCCAAAAAGATGAAAATGCATTCGTTGTCATTCACGATGTACGTGATGTATTAGGTGGTGGTTTTAAAGCGAGTTAAAAAAGCTGGTCTTCAAATTTTGAGGACCAGCTTTTTGTTTAAGGAGGTAAAAAAATAATCATTAGTTTATAGTTTTAAGAAACAACGTCATAACAAATACGATAAAAAAAACGAAACACTATAATATATAAGGGTTTCGTTTTATTTTGAGTATCGTTTGAATGCAGCATAATCTATGCTGTTGTATTCATTGGTTCAATGTCAAAAGAAATTTCTTTAGCTGCTTCTAAAGCTATTCTTTTAGCTTCTTGTTTAGAAAATGATGCTGCTAAAACGTAGCCGCACCGATCCCCCATTGATTTAGGAGGTTTTAGGATACTTCCCTTTTTAGGTTTTATATATACTTCTTCTACACCAGGATATTTAGAGCTACGCTTTTTTCCTGTAACTCGAATTAATTTCCCTCTATAAGCGACTGTTAAGTAGTGCGTATACACATATTTATAATGTTTTTTATTCAGTGAAGGTTTATTTCCTAACATTAACTGAATCGTTTCCTGTACTAAGTTGATTCCATGTCCAACTTCAATCATACGATTCATAGCTCCGCCTGATATCCTTGGGTTTATCTCAATTAACTTCCAAATACCATTTACTCTGCGGAGCTCCAGATGACAAGCACCATTTTTTATATCAAAAGCATGTACAACAGAATGAATAGCGTTAAGAAGACTATAATGTAGTTTAGTGTCTAATTGTCCTAACAAAGAATAACCAGTGACGATAAAACGTTCAAAAAATGTAATTTCTTGTTCAATCACTGCAATAATATGAACCTTTTTATTGTGAACTAAAACTTCAACTAAGTACTGAGGTCCATCTACATATTCTTCAAGTAGAATTTCTTCATTAGGTCGTTTTTTTAAAAGGGTTTGCATAGATGAAATTAATTGATCTCTATCCTTTGCCAACAATACATCTTTTGATCCTGCTGATTCAGGGGATTTAACGACAAGAGGAAATTTCATCTCTACAGTTTTAAGAAAAGATGATAAGGATTCTGTTGGTTTGTAAATTAAATAATTGAGTGAAATCGGTAAATTCTTAAGCACGTTACGGGTCAATATTTTATTTTCCATATGATAAATTGCGTCAGTAGATACCATACTTTTACAGAACTTCTCAGACAAACATGCAGCGACATAAACAAAATAATCAATAAAACTAAAAATTCCTTTTATATTTTTCCCTGTTTTTTTTAGATTGTGGATTACTGTAATTAAATTATCATAATCATTTATATCGGTAAATATCATCTGATGTACATCCGGAAATTCACTTCGTTCTTCAAGAAATCTTTTTTGGTCTGTTAACAAAACCGTAAAGAAATTAAGTTTCTCTGCTGCTTTAATTGCTTCCCTACTCGATCCAGATTTATTTGTTTCAATAAAAACAATAGTATTCATAATCTTACCCCACCCTATCTTTACTTGTTTTTATAAAATAAGCTCTGTTATCTATATAAATAGAATATAAAAATGGGACAAAGGTTGTTCTTAATCTTTTGAAAAATGGTTAAATATGGAAAGGATATGAATATATATAAGTTGAATTTGATCTGTATGTTGAAAAAGAACTTTAGAAAGAGGGGAAGGGAACCAATATGACTATAATTGGTATGCTTCATCATCGAGAAGATCCAAGAAACGTAAGGAGAGCATATGCTTGTGCCGCTGTAGCAAAAGCTGAAGGTGTCAACTTCTTTTACTTTACCCCAGGGAAAGTAAAAATAGAAAATCAAACGATTTTAGGAAAAATCTATGAAAACGGCGAGTGGATTGAAAAAGAATTTTCTTTTCCCGATGTCATTTATAATGCAAGCGCTCCTGTTAGTGATAAAACTGAGAAAATCTTTGATTATCTATACGATAGGATTCCATTCACAAGTCATTCGATTGGAGATAAATTAAGTGTATATAACAGAATTAAAAAAGCAAAAGAGTTTGAACAATATCTTATTCCTTTTTATGAATTAACTGATGCTAGCAAGTTTTTTGACATGATTAAGCGCTATAAAAAAGTTATTATCAAACCGATGTCTGGGCATCAAGGTGGGGGCATCGTTTTTATTGAAAAATATGGGGTAGAGCATTACAAAATGAATGAGGCAGGGCAAGTCTCATCTATTAATGAAAAACAATTGTTAGACTTTATATCTCATAAAATACAAGAACAAGATTACCTAGTTCAACAATTTATTTCATGTCAAATGAAAACTGGTCATGTTTATGATTTCAGGCTGCATGTTCAAAGAAACGGAGAAGGAAAATGGGTCATTACTTCAATTTTTCCAAGGATAGGTCCATTGGGAAGCATTGTATCAAATATGGGTAGTGGTGGTTATAGCACGTATCTAGAAATTTTTTTAAAAACAGAGTTTGATGACAACTGGTACAATATTCAAAGGTATTTGGAGCGGTTTGCAGTAAGCTTTGTTAACCATTTTGATTCTTTATATGACAGTGTATCATTTGATGAATTAGGAATTGATGTTGGAATTGATGAGGACCAAAAATTGTGGCTGTTTGAAGTGAATTGGAGACCAGGTGCACCTAATATATTTAATCTTGAATTAGATGTAGTTAGAAACACGATTTACTATGCAAGATATTTAGCCAATAAATACAAACAAAATAGAGGATAAAAATAAGGGAAACGATAGGGTGATGCTTTTAAAAAAATCAATATTAGTGAAGAGATGATTGAGAATGTACTCCATGGAAATCTATACAGTGGGATTGCAACGTATCCCAATCGTTTATTTGCTACTGGCTTTTTTGATAATATGGTATTGAACAGTATTGGAGTCCCTATTCAAAACAATGATCAACGATATACACTATTTTTTTGTTAATAACTGTATAAAATTTCCGATTAATTGTTAAAAAGTTAGGAACTTCAACCACTATGGTAACTATTAATTGTCTTTATTATTATAAGATCAATGCAATTTTGATCATTTTTTATTTTTTTGTTTTTAAGGAAAAATATATATAAATAGGGGGCATGCAAAAACAAATTTTAGGGTAGAGTTGAAATAAAGTTAATATGCTTAAAATAAAGCCCCGGTGTTTGTAAAAAAGTTGCATGGTTTCATCCCTTTAGGTTCGAATACCTAAAGGGATGTTTTTATATCTAAGGGAAAAGGAACGGGTTCTCCGCAAAAGATGGTTTATTTGCATGGTTTTTCTTTGGATCTCCCGCACCCTATATGAATTCCATATCTTTATTAAATCTATGGTTTATATAGTCTCCTATTGTGAAGGTGTGAAGGTTAAGCGTATAATATTATAGGTCTAAAAAATATAAGATAAATTGTGAATGATAAAAATGATAGATATTTTTCATCACTTATAAAACAGAGATAAAATGAAAGTAGCATTGGAATTTAGATAGGGAGTTATAAAATGAAATTAATCATAGCCGAGAAACCAGATCAAGGTTTGGCCCTTGTTTCTCAATTTAAATATCGCCGAAAAGACGGCTATTTAGAAGTAGAAGCAAATGAGTTATTTCCAAATGGAGCTTACTGTACATGGGCAATTGGTCATTTGACGCAGTTATGTAATCCGGAACATTATCACGCTGAGTGGAAAAAGTGGTCACTCGATACATTACCAATGATTCCGGAACGTTTTCAATTTGAAGTTACAAAATCAAAGTATAAGCAATTTAATGTTGTGAAACAGCTGTTACATAATCCGCAAGTGACGGGAATTATTCATGCAGGCGATGCGGGGCGTGAAGGGGAATTAATTGTACGAAATATTATCAATCTTTGTAACGTGCAAAAACCGATGAAACGTCTATGGATCTCCTCCTTAACGAAGCAAGCGATTTATCAAGGATTTAAAAATTTACTTGATGAAGCAGATACAATCAATACGTACTATGAAGCATACACACGATCATGTGCCGACTGGGTGGTCGGGATGAATGCATCGCGTGTCTTTAGTATTTTGCTAAAGAAAAAAGGAATGAATGATGTGTTTTCGGCTGGTCGTGTACAAACGCCGACATTAGCTTTAATTGTGAAACGTGAAAAAGAAATAGAAAACTTTAAATCAGAGCCGTTTTGGGAAGTGTTTGCAACTTTTAATATAGAAGGAAAGAAATATGAAGGGAAATGGGAGAAAGATAATGAGTCCCGTTTAAAAGACCCTGATATGGCAAATAAAATTGCAGCATTTTGCCAAAATAAACCGGCTGAAGTAAAAGAAATGAAAACGGAGCGGAAGGAGTTTCAACCACCGTTTTTATTTAACTTATCATCACTGCAAGCAACAGCGAATAAAGCATTTAAGTTTTCACCAAAAAAGACTCTTGATATTACACAAGCATTGTATCAAAAAGGTATTGTGTCTTACCCACGTTCGGATTCTAACTATGTAACACAAGGAGAAGCAGCAACGTTCCCTGACATCTTACAAAAATTAAGCCAGTTTGAAGAATATAAAGAGTTATTACCAGCGCCGATTGAGTCCATTATGAATAATAAGCGATATGTGAATGAGAAAAAGGTTACAGATCACTATGCAATTATTCCAACAGAACAAGCGACAAATCCAAATAAACTATCTGGCGATGAAAAGAAAATTTACGATATGATTGTAAGGCGTCTTATTGCGGCTCATTATGAAGTTGCGATCTTTGACTATACAACAATTACAACACTTGTTGATAGCCGTGCTGAATTTATTTCAAAAGGGAAACAGCAAATTCAAGAAGGGTGGCGCAAAGTTATTTTCCAAGATGATAAAGAAGATGAAACCATTCTTCCAATCGTAGCAGAAGGCGAGCAAGGAAAAGTTGTAAAGGTGAAAGTGAAAGAAGGAAAAACACAGCCACCAAAGCGTTATACAGAAGGGCAGCTTATTACGCTAATGAAGACAGCTGGGAAATATTTAGAAAATGAAGAGCTAGAGAAAGTATTAAAAAAGACAGAAGGGTTAGGGACAGAGGCAACCCGTGCAGGCATCATTACAATGCTGAAAGATCGTAAGTATATTGATGTGAAGAAAAATCAAGTGTATGCAACAGATAAAGGAAAAGTATTAATTACCGCAATTGGTGATAAAATTTTAGCTTCTCCAGAAATGACTGCGAAGTGGGAACAGCGTCTTGCTGAAATTGGGGAAGGCATAGCTTCTCCAGCAACCTTTATGGAACAAACGAAAAAGCTATCAGCGAAAATTATTGAAGATGCGATTGAAATGTCTGAGAAGTGGGACTTTACTGGATTACATGTTGAATCGATTGAACGTAAAGAATCGAAGTTTACAACAGGTAAAAAAGTAGGGAAATGTAAAAAATGTGATGGTGATATAATCGATAAATCAACTTTTTATGGGTGCTCGAACTATAATACAACACAATGTGATTTCACGATTTCAAAAAAAATATTAGGGAAAACAATATCGCAAAAGAATATGACTAAGTTATTAAAAGGTGAACAAACAGATTTAATTAAAGGTTTTAAGAAGAATGATAAAACTTTTGATGCGAAATTAGAGTGGAAAGAGAATAAAATCAATTTTGTGTTTGAGAAGTGAGAGTTGTCAGCTAATAAAAAAGTTCTTTACTAGGTAAAAAGGTTCTGTAGCAAGATGGAGTGCTTTTTTTCGTATATCTTGCGTCAAGACAATATAAGCCATTCAGAATAAGAATAACTATACAAAGGTTTTATTTGGGGAATTAATGTTCACGAATTAAAAAGGTATTTAACAAATAATAAAGCCATTTAAAAAATAATAAAATAGCGTTGCACGTTGATTCTAATATAAAACAACGTGTGATATGAAGTATAACTTTGCATAAAATGCAGATGTATGCTTTCTTTTTGTTGTACAAAGATATGTTTCATCAAAGTTTGCTAATTCAAATTATGATTATAAAAAAGCTGGAGGATTTTTTATAAGAAATCCTTTAGCTTAATAAATAACCGTGTATTTAAAATTAAGTTACATTTATTTTTTTATGTGAGCTAATACTTATTATTAAGTGAACTTTTATTGCGAGAATAACAAAAATAAATAATTAGTCCTACAGCTATCAAAGAACTGAGTTTGACTCATCTGTAATATCTTGTTCCTCTGGTACTTTGGGAAAGCAAACAAAGCACGGTGAAGGCTGGATACAGGAACACTTATCCCTATGTTGAAACGGATGGAGACTGCAAAGTTAATTCACCGAAAGCTCAGTAGCATGCGTTGAATTATGCTTGTCAATGCATGGCTTCGTGATTAAACGAATATATCCAAACAAGTCAGAGCATTGAGTGCCGTGACTTTTTTATCATTTTTATATTGTGTATTTTTGGATTAAACGCTATAATTATAGTGTTAAAGATGGAATCGTGATATGACCTGTTATGAATCTATCATTTTACTTATGAATAAATGGATTGGTATTTTAGCAAGATGTGCTAATAAACTACTCCACCATGATGATAGCGTACCTATTAATTCGGTGCGTATATTTTCGTGGTGGAGTTTTTTTATTCTCAAAAAGGGGGAAAGACCATGAATGACAGCATGGTTCATATTACAATTGACGGAAAAGAATATAGTGCTAAGCCCGGTTCAACTATATTAGACATCATTAATGAGAACGGGATTGAACATCCACAAATCTGTTATGTGCCTGAAGTCGATCCTATTCAAACATGTGATACTTGTATTGTAGAAGTTGATGGAAAACTGGTGCGATCCTGCTCGGCAGTAACAACGGACGGTATGAATATTGAGTCGTCCTCTATTAGTGCAAAGGCAGCACAAACCGAGGCGATGGATCGCTTATTGGAAAACCATTTACTTTACTGTACGGTCTGTGACAACAATAATGGGAACTGCAAATTGCATAATACGGCAGAGTTAATGGAAATTGAGCATCAAAAATATCCTTACGAGCCAAAAGTAGATGCAAGTGAGGTTGATATGTCTCATCCATTTTATCGCTATGATCCTAATCAGTGTATTGCGTGCGGTCAATGTGTAGAGGTGTGTCAAAACTTACAAGTAAATGAAACGTTATCTATTGATTGGGAAGCGGAACGTCCTCGTGTTATTTGGGATGATGGGGTGGATATTAACGATTCTTCATGTGTTAGCTGCGGTCAATGTGTAACTATTTGTCCTTGTAATGCTTTGATGGAAAAATCGATGCTTGGTGAAGCTGGATTTATGACTGGGCTGAAGCCGGACATACTTGAGCCAATGGTTGATCTTATAAAAGAAGTGGAACCTGGATACAGTGGTATTTTCGCTATATCAGAAGTAGAAGCTGCGATGCGTGAAACTCGTACGAAGAAAACGAAAACAGTATGTACGTTTTGTGGTGTAGGGTGCTCATTCGAAGTGTGGACGAAGGGACGTAAAATTCTTAAAGTTCAACCAACTTCTGAAGCGCCGGTTAATGCAATTTCTACTTGCGTAAAAGGAAAATTTGGTTGGGATTTTGTAAATTCTGAAGAACGACTCACTAAGCCTTTAATTCGTAAAAATGGAACATTTGTTGAATCAACTTGGGAAGAGGCACTTGAATTAGTGGCAAATAAATTAGGATCTATTAAACAAGAGTACGGCAGTGGTTCTGTAGGTTTTATTTCTTCTTCTAAAATTACGAATGAAGACAACTATGTTATTCAAAAATTAGCTCGACAAGTATTCGAAACGAACAACATTGATAACTGCTCTCGTTACTGCCAATCACCAGCAACAGATGGGTTATTCCGTACGATTGGTATGGGCGGAGATGCCGGAACGATTAAAGATATTGCACAATCAGGTCTTGTTATTATCGTTGGTTCAAATCCAACAGAAGGCCACCCAGTTTTAGCTACTCGTGTGAAACGTGCGCATAAACTGCACGGTCAAAAACTAATTGTTGCAGATCTTCGTAAAACCGAAATGGCAGAGCGTTCAGATATCTTTATTAGTCCAAAGCAAGGAACAGATCAAGTATGGTTAATGGCTGTTACGAAATATATGATTGATCAAGGTTGGCATGATCAACAGTTCATCGACGAGAATGTAAACTTCTTTGAAGACTTCAAAGATAGTCTTGCAGAATATACGCTTGAATATGCAGAAGAGATTACAGGCATTTCAAAAGAAACTCTCGTTAGAATGGCAGAAATGATTCGTGACGCAGATGGTACTTGTATTCTTTGGGGAATGGGTGTAACGCAAAATACGGGTGGTTCAGATACTTCCGCTGCGATTTCAAATTTACTTCTTGCAACAGGAAATTATCGTCGCCCAGGTGCTGGTGCATATCCGCTACGAGGTCATAACAACGTACAAGGTGCTTGTGATATGGGAACTCTCCCAGGCTGGCTTCCAGGATATCAGCACGTTACTGACGATGTAGAACGTGCGAAATTTGAAATAGCTTACGGGGTAAAAATTGATAACAAACCAGGTCTTAATAACATTGAAATGCTTCACGCAATTGAAGAAGAGAAAATGAAAGCAATGTATCTAGTTGGGGAGGATATGGCCCTTGTAGACTCTAACGCAAATCATGTACATGAAGTTTTATCAAGTCTTGAATTCTTTGTCGTTCAAGATGTTTTCCTTTCTAAAACTGCTCAATACGCCGATGTAGTGTTACCAGCAGCACCATCTCTTGAAAAAGAAGGTACTTTCACAAATACAGAGCGTCGTGTACAAAGATTATATCAAGTTCTTCCAACGCTAGGTGATGCGAAACCAGATTGGTGGATCGTACAAGCGATTGCAAATAAATTAGGCGCAAATTGGAACTATAGTCATCCAAGTGAAATCTTTGCTGAAATGGCAAGTTTATCGCCACTTTTCGCACAAGCAAACTATGAAGTACTTGAAGGCTGGAATAGTTTTCATTGGGGAAGCTTTGAAGGAACGAATACGCCGCTTCTTTTCCAAGATGGATTTAACTTCCCAGACAAAAAAGCTCGTTTTGCGCTAGCTGATTGGGTACGTCCTGCTGAATTCCCAGCGGAATATGATCTTCACATTAATAATGGTCGTATGCTTGAACATTTCCATGAAGGTAATATGACAAATAAATCAACTGGTATTCAAACGAAAGTGCCTGGTGTATTCGTTGAAGTTTCTCCAGAACTTGCAAAAGAACGTGGAGTTAAAACTGGTTCGTTAGTGCGCCTTGTTTCTCCTTTTGGAGCACTTAAATTACGTGCACTTGTAACGGATCGCGTAAAAGAAAATGAGCTTTATTTACCGATGAACTCAACTGATAAAGAATCGGCGATTAATTTCTTAACTGGTCCGGCGGTCGATCAACGTACGAATACACCTGCATATAAACAAACGAAGGTTCGTATGGAAGTGTTACAAGTAGAAGGTGAAAATCCGATGCCAAAAGCGAATCCACGTAACAAAAAGCGTCATCCTCAAAATGGGATTGAGGTAAATCGTAAGTGGGCTCGTCCAGGATACGTACATTTAACGGATAACTAGGGAGGAGAAAAGAATATGGCAGCACCTATTAAGGCGATCCAGAAGCAGGGGCTAACTGAGGAAGAACAAAAGCAACAAAAGCTAGAAGATTTAAAAGAACTTCTAGCTAATAATGAAGAAGCTTTAAATCAAATGTTTAATATTGTAGGTGAACTGAATGATATTGGGATGCTGGAAGCTGCAAATTCTATGCTTAAAGCGAAAGAACCAATTGCAAAAATTGTTTTAGGACAAGTCACTCGTGAACCAGTTACAAATTTAATTAATAATATGATGGGCGCTGCAGGAGCTTTAACAGAGCTTAATCCGGAACTTACTAAAAAGCTTGTAGGTAGTGTATTAACAGGCATGGATGAAGGTAATCAGCATCTGCAAAGTAATAAAAAAGTAGGAATACTGGACCTTATGAAGGTACTTAAGGATCCGGATATTAACCGTGCTATCGGATTCGGTCTTCATTTCTTAAAAGGTATGGGTAAAGGGTTAAAAGACGAATAGGTAAGCAACAATAATATTATTTCATATGTTGTATGCATGTTTGAAATAATTCCAAAAGATGAGCCTTTTCGTTTAATTATTTGTGTGAATAATTTAGACGAAAAGGTCATTTTGTTACAATGTTTATGATGAAGTAGTATTCGGAAAATTAATATTGATTAACTGGGAGGAATGAGAGTATGTCAAAAATGGTGCATGAATTTAATGATATGATACGAAAGCTTCGAAAAGATTTGTTCGGAAAAGGACCAGAACGAATTCATACTGTATTTGCTGAGAATATGGCTATTGCCACACTTTATGGAAATTTGACACCTACTGAGAAATTCATTTCGGGAACTATGGATGGTGCGGAAATGGTTCATATGGCTCGAACGAAAATGATTCAGGAGGTTTATGCTGTCAATTCTCGTGAACATTTGGAGGAACTTGTTGGGGCAAAATTAGTTCATCTATTTTCGGATATGAAAGTGGAAGAAGATATTGCAGTTTCAGTCTTTGTCTTTGATAAAAATATAACGTGAGAGAAGGATACTGATCGTGAAATCGATACAGGTGGAACGGGGAATTTTCCGTTATGAACAAGGGGAATTTAAACAAATAGAGGACAGCATTGTAACAGAGTTTCCAGTGACGGTTAAAATTAACGGACAGGAATTTGTTACAATGGTTAGTACTCCAGAGTATATTGAAGATATGGTAATAGGCTTTTTAGCCTCTGAAGGTATAATCCGAAAGTATGAAGATATTGATGAAATATGGGTACAGGAGAAAGAAGGATATGTACATGTAAAAACGACAAAAATCAATCCTTATTATCGTGATATCCAAAATAAACGTTATATTACTTCATGCTGTGGAATGAGTAGGCAAGGATTTGTTTTCGCAAACGATGCGCTGACTGCGAAGAAGATGAATGATATTCGCGTAAAGATCACTACTCAGGATTGTTTTCGATTAATGAATGATATGCAGCAATCTGCGGCTACTTTTCAGCATACAGGCGGCGTTCATAATGCAGCTTTATGCGATGTGAATGGGATTATTTTAAGCCGAATGGATATAGGAAGACATAATGCTTTAGATAAAATTTACGGCTATTGTTTAAAAAATAACATTTCTATTGGTGATAAAATTATTGTTTTTAGTGGCCGTATATCTTCAGAAATTCTATTGAAAGTTGCGAAAATTGGCTGTGAAATAATATTGTCAAAATCCGCTCCAACTGAGTTAGCATTGCAGCTAGCAGAAGAATTGGGGATTACTACAATAGGTTTCATTCGGAATCAATCTTTAAATGTATATACTCATCCAGAGCGGGTTGTAAATATTAAATAAAACTTGTACGGAATTATAAAATATGTAGAAGCGAGGCAATAAACATGAAATCCGTCACATTAGACAAATTGCACCGTCCTTTAAAGGATTTACGTATTTCTGTTACCGATCGCTGTAATTTTCGCTGTCGATATTGTATGCCAGAGGAAATATTTGGTCGTGATTATTCTTTTTTGTCTAATGATAAAATTTTATCTTTTGATGAAATTGAAAGGGTAGCGCGTATTTTCGTTTCTTTAGGTGTAAGAAAGTTGCGTATTACTGGGGGAGAGCCTTTACTTCGGAAAAACCTTCCTGAATTAATCGAGCGACTTAACAAGATTGATGGAGTAGAGGATATTGGTTTAACTACAAATGGATCACTACTTAAGAAGTTTGCTCCGGATTTATATAAGGCGGGTTTATCGCGTGTGACAGTTAGTTTAGATTCTTTAGACGAAGAGCGTTTCTCTTATTTAAATGGGAATAGAAGTAAAGTAAAAACGGTTCTTGCAGGAATACAGGCTGCAGCGGAAGTCGGGATGAAGATTAAAATGAACATGGTTGTTCAAAAAGGAAAAAATGAACAAGACATCGTTCAGATGGCGCAATACTTTAAAGAGAATAAGCATATTCTTCGGTTTATTGAATATATGGATGTCGGAAATTTTAACGGCTGGGAATTAGGCGAGGTAGTCTCTAAACAAGAAATATTAGAGATGATTCATAAAGTTATGCCGCTTGAACGAATTGAAGCGAACTATCCTGGTGAAGTTGCTACTCGCTATCGTTATATCGGTAGCGATGAGGAAATAGGAATTATTTCATCTGTAACAGATTCTTTTTGTTCATCATGTACAAGAGCTCGTATTTCTGCAGAAGGAAAATTATATACTTGTTTGTTTGCTTCTAAAGGAAACGATCTTAGAGAATTACTTCGCTCTGGATATACCGATGAGGAGATTACTGATGTTATTCGTGACATTTGGAATAATCGTTCAGATCGCTATTCAGATGAACGGCTAAGTAATACAAATAAAAAAGCATTGCCGAAAATTGAAATGTCGCATATTGGTGGTTGAGAAATCACTATGAAAGAAGGCTGTTCGTAGCTTCTTTTTGTTAAAGTAAGTAGTGGAAAGTGTGCAAGTTTTGCAGATTTTCTATTTTATAGTAAAAGTGATGATTGATATCTCTGTAAGAGAAATGCAGGGAGATTAAGCAGCATTCAAAAATCCTTATTATGTTAAGGGTTTTTGAAGCTGCTTTTTAATTGGAAAAATGGAGGAATTGGTTATGTCATTTCATAAACCGGAACAAATCGCTGAGCTTGTGATTGAATCCGGTGTTCAAAAGGTAAGGCAATCGCTATCCGCAATGCTTATTCTTGGATTTTTAGGAGGAGCATTCATTTCGTTAGGATTTTTGCTTAATATTCGCGTTCTAGGCAATGTACCTCAGCAATGGGGAAGTTTAGTAAATTTTATAGGAGGAGCGGTTTTTCCTATAGGTCTTATGCTCGTAGTCTTAGCAGGAGGAGAATTAATTACGGGAAACATGATGTCACTGTCCATGGCACTTTATGCACGAAAAATTTCATTGAAAAATGTGTTGAATAACTGGGTTTGGATAACTTTAACTAACTTTGTCGGTGCACTTTTCGTAGCTTATTGTTTCGGCCACCTTGGCGGGCTAACAGAGGGGACGTATTTAAATAAAACGATCGCGATAGCTCAAGATAAGTTACATGAATCGTTTGGGAGAACGTTAATTTTAGCAATTGGTTGTAACTGGCTCGTTTGCCTTGCGATTTGGTTAGCTTATGGAACGAACGATTTGATTGGAAAGATTGTTGGAATTTGGATTCCGATTATGGCCTTTGTAGTAATTGGATTTCAGCAAGTAGTGGCAAATATGTTTGTTATTTCAGCAGTTATTTTTGCTGGTCATCTTACGTGGATGGATCTTGCTAAAAACTTTGTTCCTGTCTTTATCGGAAATGTAATTGGTGGAGCTGGATTTGTTGGGTTTGCTTATTTTTCTTGTTATCAGAAACAAAGTGCTACAGAGAAAGATGTATTGAGAAAATGATCGAATATGAAGCATGTTTTTTTAATTAAATGATGAGTATGTACATGAAAGGAAGGCTATCTAATGATAGAGCGGTATTCACGTCAACAGTTGTTCACTCCTATTGGAAGTAAAGGACAAGGGAAGATTAGAAATAAGCATGTGTTGATTGTGGGGGCAGGTGCATTAGGAAGTGCAAGTGCAGAGGCGTTTGTACGTGCAGGTATTGGAAAATTAACGATTATTGATCGTGATTATGTAGAGTGGAGTAATTTACAACGGCAACAGCTTTATGCTGAACAAGATGCGATAGAACAATTGCCAAAAGCAATCGCAGCACAGAATCGTCTAAAACAAATCAATTCAGAAGTACAAATTGATGCTTTCGTGATGGATGCAAGAGTAGAAAATATGGAAGCTTTATTAGATGATGTCGATGTCATCATCGATGCAACAGATAATTTTGATATTCGATTTATAATAAATGATCTATCACAAAAATATGATATTCCGTGGATTTATGGTTCTTGTGTTGGGGGGTATGGCATGAGCTATACGATTATTCCGAAGAAAACACCGTGCTTACATTGTGTACTAAAAAGTGTTCCTGTTACAGGAGCGACATGTGACACGGTTGGAATTATTAGTCCGGCTGTCCAAATCGTCGCAGCATATCAAGTGGCAGAAGCATTCAAAATTTTAGTGGAAGATTACTCAGCAATTAGAAAAACCTTTTTAATGTTTGATATATGGAGTAATCAACACCATTCTATCAGACTAGAAAAAATAAAAACAGACAATTGTCCTTCGTGCGGAACGCATAGAATTTATCCTTATTTATCTTATGAAAATCAAACGAAGACAGCTGTTTTATGCGGAAGAAATACGGTTCAAATTAGACCGGCGCATAATAGTCATTACAACTTTGAAGATTTAGAAAAAGTATTAAGAAAACACGGGAAAGTAGATCGAAATCCGTATTTGCTATCTTGCCAACTAGAAGGTTATCGGATGGTCATTTTTCAAGATGGTCGTGTATTTATTCATGGAACGAATGAAATTCAAAAAGCGAAACAAATATACTATCGGTTATTAGGTTAATAGAAAGGGCTGGTAATGATGGAAATAAGAGTGCCGATTACAGTTGAAGAGGCCGTCCGTAAAGTGATGGAATATGCCAATTGTGGTTTGAAAGAACTAGTACCACTGGAATTAGCATACGGACGTACATTAGCAGAAGATTTAGTAGCGGATCATGATGTTCCGTCCTTCAATCGCTCGCCATATGATGGATTTGCTATTAGGGCAGAAGATACTGCCTGGGCAAGTTATGAGAATCCAATTTTGTTCGAAATAATTGGTGAAATTGGGGCAGGTTCTATATTTCCTCAAGAGGTAGGTCAATTTCAAGCGGTTCGAATTATGACGGGGGCACAAATTCCAAAAGGAAGTAACGCAGTTGTGAAGCTAGAACTGACTCGTCAATATGAGGATGTCGGTAAAGCCTATGTGGAAGTGAAACGCTCATTCAAAAAAGGAGAAAATATTTCCTTTCAAGGTGAAGATACACATAAAGGGACAATTCTTGCGAAGAGAGGTTCTTGCATTAATCCAGGTATTTCAGCTCTCCTTGCTACATTTGGTTACAGCGAAGTGCCAGTTGCAAAAAAGCCTGTAGTTGGAGTATTGGCGACTGGGAGTGAGCTTCTTGATGTAAATGAATTACTACAACCTGGAAAAATTCGAAATAGTAATACGTACATGATATTGTCCCAAATTCGAAGAGCAGGGGGAAGAGTGAAATACTTTGGTAAGTTTAGTGACGATTTTGATACGTGCCACGCAGCCGTAAAAGAAACGTTAAGTCAAGTGGATATGTTAATCACAACAGGTGGTGTTTCGGTAGGGGATTATGATTATTTGCCAGCTATATACGAAAAATTAGGGGCATCGGTTCTTTTTAACAAAGTTGCAATGCGGCCAGGTAGCGTCACGACCGTAGCACAATTAAATAAAAAACTATTATTTGGGTTATCAGGTAATCCTTCTGCTTGTTATGTAGGCTTTGAGTTATTCGTAAGACCTAGCATTCGTACCTATATGTTTAGTGAAAAGCCACATTTAAAAAAAGAAAAAGCATTACTAGGAGAAGATTTTTTAAAATCTAATCCATTTACAAGATTTGTACGAGCAAAGTTAAAATATAACGAAGGACAAGTAATCGCCTATCCATCAGGATTTGATAAGTCTAGTGCAGTTTCTTCATTAGCAGAATCAAACGCTTTTATCGTACTCCCAGGCGGGACAAGAGGATATAAAAAAGGGATGTTCGTAGATGTTCTCCTATTAGAAGATAATCAAGGAAGTGAATGGCCTTGGAGCAATATTATTCCATCCTATAAAGTGAAACTTTAATCAGTGGGGGATGGCCCCCCACTGATTATTAGTTGAACCAATCAGGCTTTTACGGGCAGTTGATCTCCCACCTAACCTTTTTGTTTTCGCTGAGTTTTGAGGTGGAGTCTTACTGCACGCAAATAGCGGGATAAATAATAGAGCTTTAAAACAAGAGGAGGATCATGTTGATGGGACAAGTATTATTTGAAATTGTAGATACTCCTATTTTAGTCGAAGAAGTAACGAATAAGGTAGCAAGAAGTGAAGCAGGTGCCATTACAACTTTTATTGGAACAGTAAGAGAATTGACAAAGGGAAAAAGAACTTTGCATTTAGAGTATGAAGCGTATAAACCAATGGCAATAAAAATGCTTACTCAAATTGGTGAAGAAATTAAGAAGAGTTGGCCGGGTGCAAAGATAGCAATTACACATCGAGTGGGACGACTAGAAATAATGGATATTGCAGTTGTAATTGCAGTGTCGTCGCCGCATCGTAAAGTTGCCTATGAAGCGAATGAATACGCAATTGAACGCATAAAACAAATCGTCCCAATTTGGAAAAAAGAATTTTGGGAAGATGGAACAAAGTGGATTGGAGATCAGCTTGAAAATACACCGTACCCGGAAGGGGAACCAAAGAAGGAAGAGTGAGAAGATGATTACAATTTTACTGTTCGCAAATTTGCGAGAGGAAGTCGGCTCAGACCAATTAGTAATAATAGAAAAACAAAAGATTAGTGTTCATCAATTAAAAGAATGGCTTAAAGATAGTTATCATTTACAATCGTTGGATAGAGTCATGGTGGCTATCAACGAAGAATTTGTAACTGACGAACATATTGTAAAATCCGGAGATAACGTTGCGTTTATCCCACCTGTAAGTGGAGGATAATGTTGTTTGTACTAAAAATTATCAAATAAAAATGAAAAGGACTGAGATTTATGCTTACTCATGAACAAATTATGAAAGTTCTAAGCCATGTTCAGGATCCAGAGTTGCACAAAAGTATCGTGGAATTAAACATGGTAAGAAATATTCAAATTGATGGCACACATATTTACCTTGAAGTTATTTTAACGATTCAAGGTTGTCCATTAAAGGCAAAAATTCAACAAGATATTGAAGACTCTCTTCGGAACATTGGAGCCTCTAAGGTTTCTTTGACTTTCGGCTCTATGACACCGGAAGAACGGGCTGCATTAACAGAAACTTTAAAGAAAAATTCTAGAACGGAAACCGGCATGCCTAGTATATTGCGACCAGATTCAGGTGTACGTTTTATTGCTGTGACAAGTGGAAAAGGTGGAGTCGGAAAATCAACTGTGACGATTAACCTTGCTACTGCTTTAGCCCGTATGGGGAAAAAGGTTGGGATTTTAGATGCAGATATATATGGATTCAGTATCCCTGCTATGATGGAAGCTAATCAAAAGCCAATAATGATAGATCAGACAGCGATTCCGGTCGTTAGCCACGACGTTAAAATTATGTCAATGGGATTTTTTACAGAGGGTAATAACCCAGTTATGTGGCGAGGGCCAATGTTAAACAAATGGATTCAAAATTTCATTGCCAATACTCATTGGGGAGAATTAGATTATCTTCTTCTTGATTTGCCTCCTGGCACAGGAGATGTCGCGATTGATGTGGCTGCGATGATTCCTCATGCGAAGGAAATTATAGTTACGACTCCTCATAGTGTAGCTTCGTTTGTTGCTTCCAGAGTAGGGGTAATGGCAAAGCATACAAAACACGATATTTTAGGTATCGTTGAGAATATGGCATATTATGAGGAACAAGATGGTTCAAGGAATTATCTCTTTGGGAAGGGTGGCGGCGAAATGTTAGCAGAACAACTGCAAACAGAAGTGATGGCACAAATACCTTTTGCAAAGCCTGAAGAAAATAAAGGTTCGTCCGTATATGACGAAGATTCGCTTGTTGGAGAGATGTTTACATCTTTAGCTCAAGATCTTGTCTACAAATGGAAATTAAATATCAACATAGTAAAAGAACGGAACTTTTAAAAGAGAGGGATATAAGGAGGGATTTTAATAGAATGTGTAATATAGATCATTCTTTTGAAGATGTAATCAATAAACTTGAAACGCAGCAATGTTTTTTATCCGAATTTTTGGTTAAAGACTTACATGAATTTCTAAAAAGCAATCATTCACAGAAAATATTAAATGAAATATTTCACCTTTTAAAAAAGTACGACCTAGCAGCTAAAGAAGAACGGGAGAAAAGAAATGAAAAATTAATGTTACTTATAAGTTAATTAATAGAATTTACAGCAGTATTTAACTTGTGTTTTCTTTAGTTAGCTTTTCGGAAAGGGTGAATCTTATGGATATCAAAAAGTAAAAGATAAAAAAATTTTTTACTAAATGAGTTATTATAAAATGCATGAAAAAAGCATGACAGCGAAATGTCATGCTTTTCTTGTTAGGCAACAAATGAGGGTAGAAGAAACGTGGCAAAGTCAAATTTGAATATATACTGTCCTCATTTCAAAACTTCACATCATTAAGGATGCGAGGTTTTTTCGTTTGAAATATTTCACTCAGAGGGAATTATAAATGAGAATAGACGCAATGATTTAAAAGAAAATAATGGATAAATTGTTTGTCTCAATTCCTATCAAACTAATACTAAAAACCTTATCGAATTAAAATAAGGAACTTTGTTCTGGTACAAAAAACAGTTAGGTTTTTAAAGTTTCAAAATTTATATTGAAACTTGTAAGTTTTAGAAGTATCATATACATATTCAAACATTTGAAGATGTATATGATGATTTTTCAAATTAAGGATAAATAACGGAGGCGTTTGAATGGGAAACGAAATGCAACAATTTAAAGCTGATTTTTTTAAAGCCTTATCACATCCTTTGCGAATAGGTATTCTTGAATTATTATCAGAGGGCGAAAAAAGCGTAAATGAAATGCAAACGATTCTTAATAAAGAAGGTTCAGCTGTTTCTCAACAACTTAGTGTACTACGCTCAAAGAACATTGTTGTTGGTACGAAAGATGGAAAACGAGTTTTATATTCCTTGCGAGATCCTATGATTGTGGATTTACTGGTAGTTGCTAAGAAAATTTTTAACAACCATTTAATCGATACAATTTCAATGTTAGAAGAGTTGGATGAAACAGAACGTGAAGTGATGAGTAAGGAGGATTAGATTGAGTATTGAAGTTAAGAAAGAGGATATTATTCAATACGGAATGGAACTATTTCGCTCAATAGGAGCTCATCACGTTTGTAAAGTTTGTATTGAAAGTGGGAATTCTTGTTGTTTTTTATGCGAACATTTGCAAGAAGGAGTAGGATGTCAAAAGAGAAATACAGCTTGCACAGCTTGGCTATGTGGGATGCAATGTTTTTTATTTGATCAAATCGGAATATTGGACGAATGGAATCGTTTCTGGAATGAAGTTCCAGGACAAATGTTTCGTAGAGATATTACCCCAGATATAGTAAAGGTTACATCGTTTATAGATATGAAAAAATTAAATAATCGAGATGGATTACTTTTAGCAGAAAGGTTAAAATCCTACATGCAAGAAGGTGGAGACATAGGGAAATTAGAACGACATTTAAGCAAAACGTATAGCCAATACTAGGCTGATATTTTCTTGTAACGAGATAAAGAACTCTTGTACAAAAGTATGAAACATACATTTAGGATTCAAATTTATCAAAAGAAAATATTCTTTCAGAAGAAATTAGATTTATTAAAAATAGAAAAGAAGGGTTTGTAATGAAAGGGTTATTTACAGGAAGATTTGAAGGATATTCATTGGGACATTTTCAAAAGGATCTTCTTTCTGGAATGATTGTAGGAGTTGTCGCGATTCCACTTGCAATGTCTTTTGCTATAGCCTCTGGTGTTAAGCCGGAGTATGGGATTTATACAACATGTATTGCCGGGATACTCATTTCGCTATTTGGTGGTTCAAAGTATCAAATAGGAGGACCTACAGGTGCTTTTGTTCCTATTCTTTTAGGGATTGTTATTACCTATGGGTATGAAGATTTACTACTTGCTGGTTTATTAGCTGGAATTATCTTATGTCTTATGGGGATTTTTAAGCTAGGATCTTTAATTAAGTTTATTCCGCGTCCTGTAACAATTGGCTTTACGTCAGGTATTGCTGTCATTATCTTTACAGGGCAAATTTCCAGTTTCTTAGGTTTAACGGGTATCAAAAAACATGAAGAATTTATAGCGAACTTAAAAGAAATCTTTACTCATATTGATACTACTAATTTTTACAGTGTTTTAACTGCCTTGATTTGTTTGTTCACTATACTCATAACACCAAAAATTTTTCCAAAAGTACCAGGTTCATTAGTAGGGATTATAGTTTCAACTGTAATTGCAATTATATTTTTCTCAGGGCATATACCTACTATTGGCACAGCATATGGTACGATTCCAAATACACTTCCTCATTTTGGTATACCAGAAGTTACATTAGAGCGGATACAACAGTTAATTGGTCCAGCATTTGTTATTGCAATGCTGGGTGGTATTGAATCCCTTTTATCTGCTGTCGTAGCAGATGGTATGACAAATAGTAAACACAACAGTAATAAAGAACTGTTTGGTCAGGGTATTGCTAATATTGTTACACCGTTATTTGGAGGGATTCCTGCAACTGGAGCGATTGCTCGCACAGCAACCAATATCAAAAGTGGAGCCGTATCTCCGATGTCAGGTGTGATTCATGGGGGATTTGTGTTATTTACGCTTCTATTGTTAGCTCCATATGCTTCGCATATTCCTCTTGCTAGTATGGCTCCCATTTTAATGGTAGTAGCTTGGAATATGAGTGAGCAAAAACACTTTGTTCACATACTGAAAATGAAGACAGGGGATTCCCTTGTATTACTTGTAACTTTTTTACTCACTGTATTTACTAGTTTGACAACTGCTGTGGAAATCGGTCTTATTTTAGCTATTATTTTGTTTACAAAACGTATGAGCAATATGCTCGTTATATCTAAAGTGCTTCCTGATCACACAAAAAAGAACGAAAAATTGCTACCACATGTGGTAAGTAAAGCTCATGATTGTCCGCAAATTAGTATTTATACAATAGAAGGTCCGTTATTTTTTGGTGCTGCTCAGACGTTTGAACAAAACATTTTAGCAACCATTCATTATAAACCTAAAGTTTTAATTTTACGTATGGGAAAAGTTCCTTTTATTGATACAACAGGAGAATCATACTTTAGGAATATTGTCCAGCATTTTAAAAAACAAGGTGGCGTACTTCTCATTTCGGGAGTTCAATCAGAATTAAAAACAACTCTAGACAAGAATGGATTATACGCTGAGATTGGAGAAGAAAACTTTTTTGATCATACAGGAGAAGCGATTAACTACGCTCTAGAGCATTTAAATACGAAAAAATGTATAGGGTGTAAGCATTTCGCTTTTCGTGAATGTACCGGGCTTTCTCAGTAATCCCAGGAAGGGAATACAATAAATAATAAAGCTAATGCACTAGATTTTTAAGAAGAAATGTATTATAAATCATGGATATAAAGGAGAATAAATAATGTCTGAATTTCAAGATCAAGTATTAAACATTTTAGAAGAAGTATGTGAAAATGATATCGTAAAAGATAACCCAGATGTGCAATTATTTGAAGAAGGGATTTTAGATTCTTTTGGTACGGTATCTTTATTAGTAGAATTTCAAGAACGTTTAAACATTGAAGTATCTATCTCTGATTTTGATCGCGATGAATGGGCGACACCAAACATGATTATTAACAAATTGAAAGAAATTCGATAAAAATAGAAGTTTGAGAAATGGATAAGAAACAGTTTAACTTCGTAATTGTTTTTCTTATGAAGTCGTAAAAAGGAAATTGAAAATAATTCATATATATTAGAATGATAACAAGTGGAGGAAATAAAATATGTCTAATTTACCAAATTGTCCTAAATGTAATTCGGAATACACTTATGAAGATGGGAATCTTTTCGTATGCCCAGAATGTGCTCATGAGTGGACTTTAGAATCAGAAACTGAAAATAGTGAAGATACAAAGGTAATCAAAGATGCAAATGGAAATGTACTAAACGATGGTGATTCTGTAACAGTCATCAAAGATCTTAAAGTAAAAGGAACTTCATCAGTTATAAAAATCGGTACAAAAGTAAAGAGTATCCGCTTAGTTGATGGAGATCATGATATTGATTGTAAAATTGATGGTTTTGGAGCAATGAAATTAAAATCTGAATTTGTTAAAAAGATATAAATGTTGCTTTGTAATAAAAGATAAAAAATCTTTACTACTTGGAAAACATGTTGATTTCGCTATTTATTAGTAAAGAACTGTTTATATAACGATAGAGGGAAGGTGTTGTGATGATACGCAACACCTTCTTAAATATTGATGCGGAATTATATAATAACAGGAAAATTGAGTCTCTATTAATATTTGTATATCTAAAAAAAAAAGAAAAGTTCGAAAATAGTATTGCAATATATTATCCTTGGGGCTATAATAAATGAAAAGAATACTTAACTTTTAAGTTAAATATTCAGAATCTTCAATTAGTTAAATTTGGAAATGAGATACGTTATTTTTAATGGAGGTTTTATGATGACGAACAAAGTACCATTTTCGTTCATAGTAGTTATTGGATTAATGTTGTTTGCTCTCTTTTTTGGGGCAGGAAATTTAATTTTCCCTGCGATGCTTGGACAATCAGCGGGAACGAATGTTTGGTCAGCGAATGCAGGATTTTTAGTGACTGGAGTTGGACTACCGTTACTTGGTGTATTAGCATTTGGAATTTCAGGTAAAGAGGATTTACAATCGCTGGCAAGTCGTGTTCATCCTGTTTTCGGAGTTGTGTTTACAACAGTTTTGTATTTAGCAATTGGTCCTTTGTTTGCTATACCGAGAACGGGTAATGTTTCCTTTGAAATTGGTGTTAAACCTTTTGTACCAGAAAGTTTAGGTTCTATGCCTTTAATTATTTTTACAATTATATTCTTTAGCATTACATGTTTTTTTTCGCTCAATCCTGCGAAAATTGTCGATATTGTTGGGAAAATCTTGACGCCAATCAAATTAACGTTCATTGGAATTTTAGTAATTGTTGCTTTTATTCACCCAATAGGGGATATGCAAGCACCTGTTGAAAATTATACATCTCACGCATTCTTTAAAGGTTTTCAAGAAGGATACTTAACAATGGACACGCTTGCATCTTTCGTATTTGGCATTATTATCATTAATGCTATTAAAGAAAAAGGTGCGAAGACGAAAAAACAAATTATGGTTGTTTGTGCAAAAGCAACAATTATTGCAGCAACGACATTAGCGATTATTTATACAGCGCTTTCTTATATGGGAGCTTCAAGCGTAGCGAAGCTTGGACATTTAGATAATGGAGGAGCAGTGTTAGCGAAGGTTTCAAATTACTACTTTGGTTCATATGGCGGAATACTGTTAGGATTAATGATTACAGTAGCTTGTTTAACGACTAGTGTAGGGCTTGTCTCAGCATGTTCTTCATTTTTCCATAAATTATTTCCAAAGGTATCTTACAAAAAAATCGCGATTATGTTATCTGTGTTTAGTGCAATTGTTGCGAATGTAGGATTAACACAATTAATTGCTATTTCTGTTCCTGTATTAACAGCTATATATCCATTAGCAATTGTATTAATCTTCTTAACGTTTTTACATCCATTATTTAAAGGGAGATCAGAAGTTTATCAAGCAAGCTTACTTGTAACATTTATTATAAGTTTATTTGATGGACTTGGTGTAGCTGGAGTAAATATTCAAGTAGTTAATCAGCTGTTCACTCAAATTCTTCCGATGCATGAAGTAGGGCTCGGATGGATTTTCCCAGCTATTATTGGTGGACTTATTGGATATGGGATTAGTTATTTACGAATGAAAAGTGAAATTCATTCTAACGTAGCGAGAGTAAATAAGTAGTTATATGTACCAAAAAAAGTTATAGAATTCGTTTCTATAACTTTTTTATTATTATAGGAGATGAATAGCGAGAGTTTTTATAATAATTTAGATGTATAATAAATATAGAGATCTGGATCATTCATAGATGGCAATTTGATTAGATGTCTTTTATAAAAGAAGTAAAATGAAGCTAGGAGAAACGAAATGAATAAAAAAATTGATCATATTGGTATTGCTGTTCGTGATATAGATAGTAGTATACGTTTTTATGAAAAAGTCTTATCAGGAACATTAATAGATCGTTACATAAGTGAAGCGATAGGTGTTGAGAGTGAAGTGGCTATTCTTGAAGTGAACGGAGATAGCATTGAGTTACTTGCGCCGACGAATAATACAACTTCGCCAATTGCTAGGTTTATAAAGCAAAAAGGAAAAGGTGTACATCACATTGCTTATCGTGTAGATAATTTGGATCAAGCTTTAGAAGAATTAAAACAACAAGGAATTCGAACGTTGGAGCATACACTCCGTATAAACAAGCATGGTAGAAGATTAATTTACCTCAATCCAGCAGATACAGAGGGGACAATTATCGAATATTGTGATTACCCAGAGGAACAATAATTTGTATATGAAGTGTGATAAAAGGTGTCGCGGCAGCAAGTTTAAAAGCCTGGACAATCGCGACAACACTTACTGCAGTAACGCATCGATTAGATAGAGTAGGTTGTATAATATTGATTAAAAAACAAAAAGGTGTTACGCATTGGCGTAATACCTTTTTTGTGAGGAATTACGCTGTATGAAAGTGGATTTCACACTTTCTTCACAAATGATCCACTGTTTCTTTTCGTTTTTAAAAACTTATATTTATATATTACATGTTATAATCGTAACTAACTTTCTAAAGATAAGTGATGTTTGTATAAATAGTAGCTTTATAAGTGTAAGTTAAAGGTGGTGTGTGAACAGTTCATAATGAGGATTTATATTTTATTATTTGATATTTAATGAGGTTAATTTCTAAAAAAAGAGAGTAAAAATAGTGGTACTTTATTAACTTCCAAGTGAAATATAGTGATGCAAAAGAAAGAAGTGAAATGAATGTGAGTGTAGTAAGAAAACTAGGAATCTGGATGGTAATGGTATGTGTGTTACTGATACTGGCACCGAGCGCGGCTTCCGCTCATGCTTATATTGTTAAATCAAATCCTGCAGAAAATGAAACATTAGAAAAAGCACCTTCCGTTGTAAGGATTGAATTTGATGAAATGCTTCAATCCTCACACTTTAATACAGTATTCGTAAGGGATGCTTCAGGGAAACGAGTAGATTTAAAAAATGCTCATATTGATAAAAAGAATCCCAAATTATTAGAAGCTGGAGTGGAACAAAATATACCAAATGGTACGTATTCCATTCAGTGGAAAGCTATTTCTGCTGATGGGCATCCCATTCAAGGGGTCATTCCGTTCCGTATTGGAACAGAGGGAAAGGGAACGAGTGATATACAAGCCGAAGTTCCCTTACATATCAAATCTATATTTTGTTAAAGTTTGCTGTTTAGAGATTCCTCTAACATATCTTCTAACTCGTTCTTTGTCTCCTCAGTGCACAATTATGTATTGAACTAAATACATTTATGCATAGTTTTTCCAAATTATATTTGATAATATAGATAAACGGACATTAAATACATAATATATTAATAGTTAGGGAGGTATTAGAATTGAAAAGAACACCTGAATTTATACTAGGTTTAATTGGTGGTATTTTTGGAGTTATAGGTTCTTTTATTATATTGATGATAGCTATAACTGCTATGGATGGTTATATTGATTATAAACTTTTAAATTATTATTCTATTTTATTAATTATTCAAATAGGGCTGTTAGTTTTAGCATGTTCAGTAAATAAGGTTAACAATATAGCCTATGGACTTTGTATGATATTACTCCCATTAGTAACATTGGTTATGTCATTATTCCTTTTACTTATTCCAGTAATTCTTCAAATTATTTCTGGTGGATTTGCATTTCGATCTTTAAAGCAAGAACCTCATTAAAACATTTAGTTATTACGAAATAACGGTAATTATATATAAGGATTAATTTAAAAAATATTTTTGAAGGATGGTATTGTAATTTGAAACGCACTGTAGAATTTGTAATCGGCTTAATCGGAGGAATCTTAGGACTCTTACTTTCTTTATTTATTGTAATTGGTAGTATTTCCTACACTAGTTCTCACACTAGTTCTGGAGGTATTGAAGAATATATTATCATTACTTCTAGCATCGCCTTAATTATTCAAATAGGCCTATTAGTATTAGCTTGTTGTGTTAATAAAATAAATAATAAAACTTATGGTATTTGTATGATTGTATTAAGTATAATTTCATTGTTTTTAGGATTATTTATATTATTTCTTCCAGTGGTTTTACAAATCATTTCAGGTGCATTTGCATTTAGAACATTAAAACAGGAATATAATTAAAACTACAACCGACTAATAAATCTAATAAAAAACTTCCTTATCATACAAATAATAGGGTGTTTTTTTGTTGTATGAAGGTACAACGATAGAATTCATTTTGAAATATAATCTAGGCACGTAATAAACAAATAGGTAGAAAAGGGGTATTAAATTGTTACCTACAGTATTAGATTATGCAGTTAGAACTGTATTCTTTGTTCTTCAAACGTTCCAATCTCTTCAACTGGTAATCGAGAAGTATATGCAAGATTATAATTATGATCGTTATCAATGGACACTCAAAAAAATGGCTCCGGTACAATACCGGAACCATCTTTTAAGTGCCTAATTTTTAAAGGTCTTTTTATTAAACTGCCCATTTTATAGGGTACAGTTCATAGGCTCTTTCTTTTTTATCCCGCATTAACGGACAGTAACACTTCCCCCTCAAAATTCAGCGAAAGCAAAGAAGTTAGGTGGGAGATGAACTGTCCGTAAAAGCCCGATTGGTGAGGGCTAATAATCAGTGGGGAATGGAGAAAACCCCCACTGATTAAAGTTTCACTTTATATTTAATTAACATTTTTTGGGTTCAATAGACTGTTTCATGATGAGCGATTTCGGTTTTATATTTACAAAGCAAATGCTTACGACAATAAATAGAAGGCCAACAAATAAGCTAATTGTAATCGCCTCATGTAGGAAAATAGAACTTATAATAATTGCGATAAGTGGAATAAGAAATGTATAGGCACCAACTTTACTTGCTTCTCCAGCTCCGACAAGTGTAAAGTAAGCGAGCCAGCCCATTGCGATAACAAAGATTGAGATGAATAGTAGTACGATTACAAATGGTATGCTCCAAGCGATGCTGGACCAGCTTTCAAATTCTGAACCGAAGCCAATTAAGAAAAATCCACCGATAATAAGTTGAAGTGTCACCATCCAAATTGCGTTTACACGGTTTCCAGTTTTTTTGATAAACACTGTACCAAGCGCCCATCCAATTGCACATCCTAAAGCAAGTAAGATGCCGATGACAGAAATATGTCCAGTTAAGCTACTAGAGCTAATAACGGCAACGCCCGCAAATCCAAGAATAAGACCAAAAATTTTCAAGCCATACATTGCTTCTTCCAGCCAAATCCAAGAGAAAATTCCAAGTAAGACAGGCTGAAGAAATACAATAGCGGAAAAGAGTCCAGCGGGCATATACTGAAGCCCTACAGTTTGTAGTCCGTAAAATAAAATAATGTTGAGTAGAGCTGAAATAAAGTATAAATGCCAAGTTTCTTTTAGATGTAACTGTTTGTATTTTGGCAATGCAAAAATAAGTAGAATGAATCCTCCAATTATTGTTCTAATTCCTGCAAACAATACGGGCGGTGTATAATGCAGAGCGAATTTAGATAAAGGCCAATTACCCCCCCACATAAGAACGAGAAATGAAAGGATTATGACCGTTTTTGTTCGTGAAAGCTGTGTCACGATAATACCTCCTTGTTGTATATCATTTCACTATGATATGATATTGAACACGATAAATAAAATGAATCTTTTTTATAAGGAGTATAAGTAATTTGTTATGACCATTACACAACTTCAAGTTTTTATAAAAGTAGTTGAACTAGGAAGTTTTACGAAGGCAGCTCGAGTTTTAAATATGACACAACCAGCTGTGAGCCATGCTATTTCTAGTGTTGAATCGGAACTCGGTGTAACGCTTATTATACGCGATAAAAGGAAAGGTCTAATTCTGACTGATGTAGGAAATCGGATTCTTGTTCATTTTCGAGAAATTTTAAATGGCGTTGAGAAAGTAGAACAAGAGGTTGCGATGGAGAAAGGGCATGAAGTCGGGACGATTCGAATCGGAAGCTTTCCAAGTGCATCAGCATATTTCTTGCCTAGAATGATTAATATCTTTCGTGAAAAATATCCGAATTTAGAGCTAGTTCTCCATGAAGGAACACTGAAAGAAGTAGAAGAGTGGCTATTATCACGTGTAATTGATGTCGGAATTGTTATTTTGCCCAATAAAGAAATGGAGATTGTACCGTTAACGAGGGGGAAAATGGTTGTTGTTCTGCATAATGATCATCCTCTTTGTGAGAAAGAAGCTATTACAATAAATGATTTAGAGGGTGAACCAATTATTTTATTTAAGGGAGGATACGAACCACCAATTATTGATATGTTTAAACAAGCAGGTGTACCACTTCGAGTTGAGTATGCGGTGTCTACCGTTACAACATCTTTAAATATGATTCAAGAGGGGTTAGGTTTAGCGATATTAGCTGAATTATCTTTAACGAATTTACCTCCAAATGTCAAAACGAAAGAATTAGCACCTCAAGTATGGAGGGAAATTGCTTTAGCTGTTCCTTCATTAAGGGAATCTTCACTAGCTGTTCAACTATTTATTGAAGAGTTCCAAGGGCTATTCGCAGAATGATAAAGAGCATCTCATATATGATAATGAGATGCTTATTTGTTTTTAACTATAATAATGTCCAAAAAAATCTATAAAAAGGATTGACTTATTTTTTAGTTGTAACTATAATGATTACATCGAGGTGGTGATCATGATGAAAATTAGTAGCCGCTTTTCTATAGCTGTTCATATTTTATCTATTTTGAAAAACAATTCATCTTCTATTTGTACTTCAGAATTTATCGCTGAGAGTGTAAATACAAATCCGGTTGTAATTCGAAAAATAATGTCTGACTTAAAACGGGCTGAGTTTGTTTATGTAAATCGAGGGCCAGGTGGGGCTGAACTATTAAAGGATTTAAATGAGATTACATTATTAGATGTGTATCATGCAGTAAATGTAGTTGAGGCAGATAAGTTATTTCATATTCATGAACAACCCAATCCAGATTGTCCAATTGGAGCAAATATTCAAGCTGTATTAGAAGTGGTTTTGGTTCAAGCGCAATCTGCAATGGAAGAAGTTTTAAAAAATATCACGATGGAGAATTTGTTTGAATCGTTACAAGAGAAAATAAATGCTTGAAATAAGGATTGAAACATGCAAAGTTCTATAAAAAAGAGAGTGCATATTTTTTTCTTATAAATGTAACCAAATTAGTTACAACTAATGACAATTAATGAAGGTAAGGTGTAATTATATGACTGTAAAAATGAAAGTGTACTCTGATTTTATTTGTCCATTTTGTTTTTTGGCAAAGGGCCCATTGGATGAAGTAGCTAAGGAAAAAGATGTAGAAATTGAATGGATGCCATTCGAATTACGTCCAAGTCCATATGCAAAAATTGATCCATGGCAAGAACCAGATAAATTAAGTTCTTGGGATTCGTTTATTCTTCCTACTGCGAAAAAGTTAGGAGTTGAGATGAGTTTACCACGTGTTTCACCTCATCCATATACACACTTTGCATTTGAAGGATATCAATTTGCGAAGGAACATGGTTTGGAAAATGCTTTTCATCATCGAGTGTTTACAGCATTTTTCCAGGAAGAACAAAATATTGAAGAGATAGATGTACTAACAAAGTTAGCAGGTGAAGTAGGGCTTCCTGAAGCTGAATTTAAAGAAGCTTTAATAACTCGTAAATATAAAGAGAAACATCAAAAAGCAATCCAACACGCATACGATGAAGCAAATATTATGGCTGTTCCAACGGTAATGATTGGAGACGAAGTAATTCAAGGTCTTGCTAGTAAGGAAATGCTAGAAAGAGTAATTGATAAAGAAATACAAAAGGGAAAAACAAATTCATTTGATGGAATGCAATGTACAACTGATGGATATTGCTAATACTTGTCTTCAATTGAAGAATCAAATCTATTTGTTTAAATAAATTATACAACTTATATACTTGGAGGAATTAACATGTCAGTAACTAGAACAAATTTAAAAGATGCAATCGTGAACCGTCGTTCAATCCGTAAAGTAACAAAAAATGCTACGATTACAAAAGAAAGAATTCAAGATGTTTTAAAAACAGCTTTACACGCACCATCATCTTTCAACATGCAAAGTGGTCGTATGGTTGTATTAATGGATGCAGAGCATGAAAAGTTCTGGGATATTGTAAAAGAAACACTTAGAGCGCGTGTGCCAGCAGAAAATTTTGAAGCAACTGTTGAAAGACTAAAAGGTTTCCATGATGGAGTGGGGACAGTATTATTCTTTGAAAATCAAGCAACTGTAAAACAAATGCAAGAAAATGCACCTTTATATAAAGAGCAGTTCCCATATTGGTCTCACCAAGGGAGTGCAATGTTACAATATGCTGTTTGGATGTCATTATCTGCAGAGGGAATCGGAGCATCATTACAACACTACAATCCAATTGTAGATGCTGAAGTGAAAGAAACATGGGATATTCCAGCAGAATGGAGCTTAGTAGCACAAATGCCATTTGGTGAGCCAAATGAACAACCAGGAGAAAGAACGTTCTTACCTACTGAAGATGTAGTGAAATTTTATTAAAATGTACGACTGGAAGTATAAATATATATAGCAGAAAAAGAAGCTGTTTTGACAAATAGCTTCTTTTTTTATGTAAATGATTTTAAGGATTAATTGAAAAATATAAATAAAGTTGTTTAATCTTTTATGGGAAATTTGGTTTTAAAACCGAAGGCATTCTAAAAAATGACAAATTCCGTTCTGCCGACCAATACTATAACACCGTTGATGTGGGAGGATTTCATGTGTGATGTCTTGTGCATAGTCTGTATTTTACTGCGCAATAAAAGAATGAAACAATTTTATTGTAAATTAAACGACTTTATTTGTAATTAAAAACCCTTATCCCGCATTAGCGGGCAGTAAGACCCCCACCTCAAAATTTGGCAAAAGCAAAGAAGTTAGGTGGGGATGAACTGCCCGTAAAAGCCCGATTGGTTCAACTAATAATCAGTGGGGGATGAAGAAAAACCCCACTGATTAAAGTTTCACTTTATTGTTCAGGTACACTAATACTTAATTTGTTATGGTATGAGTATGAACTCTTCGTTTAGGGAAGAAATATAATAAATAATATTTGCTCGATTCAATGAAAGTTTATAAAAGGATGTGTAATTATGAATAAAGAGAAGAAATATACAGTTGTAGGCACAGATATTGATGAAGTGAAACGTTTAAATAAAAATTCTGGGTTAACGTATAATCAAGTAAAGGAGTTACTAGCAAAGCGGATGAAGCGGAAATAAGGAAATAAAATAGTAGTCATGAATCATACGTTTATCTCGCTATTTGCGGGCAGTAATCCCCCCTCAAAATTCAGTGCAAGAAAAGAAGTTAGGTGGCAGATGAAGCCCCCGCTGATGGAAGTTTCTAGTTATGGCTTATTTGTTTCTGTATTTTGAATAAAAACTCTTAAAATATCAGAAAATGATAGAATTATTTTGAATAGGTTATGTATATCAGTAGTTATCCAAAAAATGAAAAAGACTAAGATTGTGTGTTGTGATGTATATACTAATATAGTTTTACGCTTTGATATGGAATAAGAAAATAAGACAATTAAAAAGAAAAAGAGGACACTTTCAAATTAGTGAGAAAGATTGTCTTTAGAAGTTCATAAAATGTCTTAATATAGTAACAAATAAACGGTTAGTACTTTCATGAATATATGGAATTTCCATCCGTCGAAGGGGGAGAGTGAGACTTAATGATTCAAATGAAAAATTTCTTTCAAAGTAGAGGGTTTCAGAGGCTTCTTATATTAGTCATTTTAGCCCTTATATTATACGGGCTAAAAAGTATGATTAATTTAATATTGATTACCTTTATCCTTACGTTTCTAATGGATCGCTTTCAAAGATTTATTTCTGAAAAACTTAATCGTTTTGTACGGATAAATAGGAAAGTGATTATCGCCTTTTTATACATTGTTTTAGTTACGTTTATTGTTGCTACGTTATATAAATATTTGCCTGTATTAACGATACAAATTTCACAATTGATTTACCAGTTCAAATTGTTTTTTAAAAATCCCCCTGATAATGAAATGATAAGATATGTGTTTTCTGCAATTAATCAGATGGAAGTATCAAAATATATTGAACAAGGTGTGGATGTTATTTATCAATCTTTGGCGAATATTGGAAAGATAAGTTTACAAATTTTACTTTCCCTTATTTTAAGTTTATTTTTCTTATTAGAAAAAGAGCGTATCATTGTTTTTACTTCAAAATTTGAGAATAGTAAACTTAGTATTTTTTATGAGGAAATTGCATACTTTGGTCAGAAATTTGCGCGTTCATTTGGAAAAGTCATTGAGGCACAGTTTTTAATTGCCGTTGTAAACTGTATTCTTTCTGTCATTGCACTAGTATTTTTAGGTTTCCCGCAGCTACTTGTATTAGCGGTTATGATATTCTTGCTTGGTTTAATTCCTGTTGCAGGTGTTATTATTTCACTATTTCCACTTTGTATCATTGCGTATAATATTGGTGGAATTGCATATGTCGTATACATATTAATTTTTATTGCAGTTATTCATGCAATTGAAAGTTACTTCTTAAATCCGAAATTTATGTCCGCAAAAACGAATTTACCCATTTTTTATACGTTTATGGTTCTTATCTTTTCAGAGCATTTTTTAGGAATATGGGGACTCATTATTGGAATTCCAATCTTTATCTTTTTACTTGATGTGCTTGAAGTGTACGATGGAGAGAAATCGGACCTAAATACGGAATGAATTTTTAAGCTATGCAAAAAGCAATCCAAGTATTTTGGATTGCTTTTTTTGCAAGGTCATAATTAGCATGTATTTTACAGTATAGGAGCCATTGTTTCTTTTAGTACTTGAACAGAGTGATCGAACTTTAATTCTTCATCTTCACTTAATTCAACTTCTAAAATTTCACGAACACCTTGACGATTCAAGACTGCAGGAACACCGATATAAACATCTTTTTGTCCATATTGACCTTCAAGATATGCAGATACAGTTAATACGCTATTTTCATCATTTAAGATTGCTTTTGTTACACGTAAAAGGGACATACCGATTCCGTAGTATGTTGCACCTTTTCGTTCAATGATGTGATAAGCAGCATCGCGAACATTTATAAAGATTTCATCTAAATCTTTTTGATTAAGGTCATTATCTTTTTCAAGAATCGTTTGTAGTTTTTGAATTCCGATTGATACGTGGCTCCAAACTGGAAGTTCTGTATCACCATGTTCACCGATGATGTAAGCATGAATATTGTGAGAGTCAATATTGAAATATTCTCCTAACATATAGCGGAAACGGGCAGAATCTAGAGTTGTACCAGAACCAATTACACGTTCTTTTGGTAATCCAGATTCTTTCCAAGTTACGTAAGTTAAAATATCTACAGGGTTTGTAGCAATTAAGAAGATACCATCAAATCCGCTATCCATAATACTACGAACAATTTGTTTAAAGATTTTAGCATTTTTTTCAACTAAATCTAAACGTGTTTCACCTGGTTTTTGTGGTAAACCAGCAGTAATTACAACAAGATCTGCATCTTTACAATCTTCATAGCTGCCTTTCCAAACTCTTGTTGGTGCTGGAGCAAAGGGAACTGCATGACTTAAATCCATTGCTTCTCCTTCTGCTTTTGCCTCGTTTACATCAACGAGAACAAATTCTTCTGCAACACCTTGGTTAATCATGCAGTAAGCATAACTACATCCTACTGCACCAGTTCCTACTAATACAACACGGTTAATACCTTTTTTCATATGATAATTCCTCGCTATTTCAGTAATTTTGATATGTAAGAAAGAACATGTCTTACTTCTATAGATTCTAACCTAGTTTATTACATTTCATAAAAGATATTCAAGTATTTCAAAATACATCCGTTTATATAGTTGTGAATCATAGGGAATGAAACATGAGTATCCTCTCTTGAATGTAATCTTTATTAAGAGAAGAAAATTAGGATGCTGAATCCATTAACAATGGAACAGATAATTTATATTATTCATACTATACTTATGAAGACAGAGCATCCGAAATATATATAGGAATACAAAACAACCGGAGTGTTTTGTTTACAAATTGCAGTTATTTTAATAAAATAATAAATATAAATCGTAATAATTACGCTTTAAAGTATATTAAAAGCATAGAAATGGATGGTCTGTCATATGAGTAAAGTAGAAATTCATATATTAGGTGGTTTTTTAGGAAGTGGGAAATCCACATTGCTACAAAATTTACTACTAGCAGAAAAGAAGAAAAATCGAAAAGTTGCTGTTTTAATGAATGAAATAGGAGAATACTCGGTAGATACAGATATTATAGGGAAAGAGAATATTTTAAGAGAACTTTTAAAAGGTTGTATTTGTTGCACGTTAAAAGATGAACTTGAGATTCAGTTACATTCTTTATATCAACAAGAGAGACCAGATGTAATTTATATAGAAACAACAGGAGTTGCTCACCCAATTGAAGTATTAGATGCATGCCTGTCACCTATTTTAGCTCCTTATCTTGACGTGAAATCCATCGTTGTTGTATTAGATGCAATGAGATGGTTAAATCGTGATACACTAAGTAAAAATATTCAACAACTTTTAAATGAACAAATCAAATACGGAAGTCATATCCTCATTAATAAATCAGATTTATTAAAAGATGAGGAGAAGAAAAAAGTTTTAGAAGAAGTAGCAGCAATTAATAAACATGCGAAATTGTATGGAACACAGTATTGTAATATATCTTTAGAGGATATAGAAGGTGTGGAACTTACAGAAAATGAAGAACATGAAACATTACATATGAAGCAGCATTTACATATACAAACGATGACATATCAATTTACAAAATCAATCGATCAAGATCAATTATATGAATGGCTTTCCAATTTATCGCAGGAAATTTATCGTGTAAAAGGATTTGTAAAATTTCATGGAGATAAATATCCGCACTTATTACAATACTCATTTGGTGTACCAATTTTATTGGAACAGGACTTTGGGTTTCCCACAAACTTGGTGATTATTGGTGAGAGTTTAGATAAGAAACAATTGGCAGAAGGATTAGGTGGTTTAGAGAGTAACTCGATTTCATAATTTTTGTTGATATCGAAAAGCAGCGTAGAATTATAGATTCTACGCTGCTTTTGCATGTATAAAAATGATAGTGATTGGAAAGTTAATATTATTTAAAGGAAGCGTAACCTTCATATGCTATAACAACTCTACTATTAATTAAACTTGCTTCTTCCAATGAAATAAGATAAACAGTATCTGCGATTTGCTCAGGTTGAGTTAATTTATTTCCTGTTACTTTTGTTTTCATTACATCAATTAACCCTGAATCGTTATAGCCTTGAATGATGGGTGTATCGACAATGACACCCGATTGCTACTGCAACCACGCCAATACCGTACCGAGCCAATTCTAAAGAAGCTAAGAGCTTTGTGAATAGATTCATACATGAAATGTAAATCGCACTGCATACTTTGGGTTTTTGAAGTGGATTATATTAGAATTAATTAGGGAGTAATCTTTCTGTGTTGTTCATAATTGACATTATTAGGGTGAATATGAGTTTTTTAAGTATAGGTTAAGAAGGTTGAAAGTAATATGCTTTGATCCAAGGAGAATAAGATGAATAAGAAATATAGTTTTAAAAGAACTATTATGATTCCAGCTTCAATAGCCGTTGGTTTAAATAATTTACTAAATTTAAGGAATAAGAATACTACAAATAAGAAGCGTTTTGTGGATTTTCATATACTATTTGATAAGAAAAAAACAATTGAAAACTTCCGTAATCTTTCTGAAGTATACCCAGCCCAAAAGGTGAAACGTAAAGGACATATTTCTCGATTTGATTATGATTTGAAGGATATGAATGTTACGTACAGCTATAATGGGAAACAATCAACTCTTGATGAGTTTCTTAAAAACACGACGGCGACAGGCTTTTTCATTATGAAAGATCATAAAGTTGTAAATGAGCGATACTTTCATGGAAATACGTGCAAATCTCTTAATACTTCATGGTCTGTAGCAAAATCTTTTTTATCTGCTTTAGTAGGTATAGCGATTGATGAAGGGGACATTAAATCAGTAAAGGATCCAATCATTGCTTATTTGCCAGAGTTAAAGGACTCCGGATATAAAAATGTTTCTATTAAGGAATGTCTACAGATGTGCTCTGGTATTTATTTCAATGAAGATTATCATAATTTGTCATCAGATTTTTATATGCTGATGCAAGCGTCATTGACTGCAAGTAAGAGTGTAAATGAGTATATAAATCAATTTAAGTATAAAGAATTTTCTGGGAAATTTTCTTATAAAAGTATAGATGCGCAAGTGTTAGGCATGCTGATTGCAAAAGCAACTGGACGGAACTTAGCACAATATTTGCAAGAGAAAATATGGGAACCGCTTGGAATGGAGTCCCATGCATTTTGGAATATAGGTAGTGATGGGAGCATGATATCTTATTCTTTCTTGAATGCTACGTTGAGAGATTTTGCTAGATTTGGATTACTCTACTTACATAATGGAAATTGGAAGGGGAAACAGATTATTTCTCAAGAGTGGATTCGAGAATCAACCATACCTGAAAGATATAATCTACTGAAAGATAATCAATCTCATTTCACTGATAATTATCAGTATCAATGGTGGACTCCTGGACCAGATTATATAGTTGGAGAATTTCTTGCTATAGGAATTTGGGGGCAGAATATTTATATAAACCAACCAGAAAACCTTGTTATTGTGAGAACAAGTGCTGATCCTAGTTTTGAAAAACATCACTACGAAATGTATGCTGTTTATCGTGCAATAGTAGACTTTTTACGTAAAGAGTCTTAAGAGTAGTGCGATTGGGGGAAAAGATTAACTCATTTTGGAAGTTAGTCTTTTTTGTAGGGCTAATATATTAGAGGAAGAGAACAGTTATTTTAATGTATTTGTTCAAGGGATGATATGTATAATGCGAATAATTGTATGAATATTTACAAATGTATTGGAAGGGATTTGGAAATGTCTGGCGAATGTAGAGGTACTTCGAGAAATTTCTATTGACAACATAGTTCACATTGTTAAAAACAAGAAGTCATGATTACGGATGGTTACTTTGGCGTATTTGATTCTATCAGAAAGTAAAGTATGGGGAGGATCACAATGTCAGCAAAAAAACGTAAGTGGCTAAAAATGGTGTTTACGGGATGTATTCTTGGTTCATTATTAGTAACAGCAGGATGTTCAGGGGAAAAAGCAAGTACAGATGATGAGAAGACGATTAAGGTAGGTGTTCTTGCTTCGTTAACAGGACCGCTTGAATCATATGGGAAACAAACGGTAAACGGGTTTGAACTAGGGCTAGATTACGCAACAGGCGGAACAGGGAAAGTAGATGGGAAGAAGATTAAGTTTGTTGTAGAAGATACGGAAACAAAAGCGGATGTAGCAGTTAAAAAAGCTACGAAACTATTAGAGGAAGACAAGGTTGATTTTCTTGTTGGATCTTCGAGTTCAAGTGATACATTAGCAGTGTTACCACTAGCGGAAGAATATGAAAAAATAATGGTTGTTGAACCTGCAGTTGCAGATAGTATTACGGGGAAGAACTGGAATAAATATATTTTTAGAACAGGCAGAAATTCATCTCAAGATGCAATTGCTGGTGCTGCATCCATCGCTAAGAAAGATGTAAAGATTGCAACACTTGCTCCAGATAACGCCTTTGGTCGTGAAGGAATTGCTGCATTTAAAGCGGGAGCGAAGAAGCTAGGGGCGAATATTGTAAATGAACAATATGCTGATACGAATTCTACTGATTTTACTGCAAATATTCAAAACATCATTAGTTCAAAACCAGATTATTTATTTATTGTTTGGGCTGGTGCGAATTCACCATGGAAGCAATTAAAAGATATGAATGTAGAAGCGCAAGGGATTAAGGTTTCAACGGGGGCACCGGATATACCAGCATTAAAGACGATGGATGCATTAGTGGGCATGCAAGGATTTTCAGTATATTATCATACACTTCCGAAAAATAAAGTGAACGAGTGGCTAGTGGAAGAACATAAGAAACGTTTCAATGGAACAGTTCCAGATTTGTTTACAGCTGGAGGAATGTCAGCAGCAATTTCCATCGTTGAAGGATTAAAGAAAACAAAAGGCGATACAGATGTTGATACGCTTATTAAGAAAATGGAAGGAATGGAATTTGAAACACCAAAAGGAAAAATGAAATTTAGAGAGAAAGACCACCAAGCTTTGCAAGCGCTTTATTCTATAACGCTACAAAAACAAGAGGGTGTTGATTATCCAGTACCTGTTCTAGAGCGAGAATTAACAATGAAAGAAACAGAGCCACCAATTCAAAAAATAGATTGAATATTCGGTAATAAAAAGATGTAAAGAGAGGAGGTTATTTCTCTTTACATCAACTTCTCTTTTTCACCCTGAAAATATGAATTCTTTGAGGAGGGTATAGAGTGAAGAACTTGTTAGAGACTAGAAATCTTTGTGTCTCATTTGGAGAACATCATGTCATTAAAGACGTAAATTTGATGATACCAAAAGGAAAACTTATTTCTATTATTGGACCCAACGGAGCAGGGAAGACAACTCTATTTAACTTGTTAAGTGGACAGATTTCTCCAACAAAAGGTGAGATTTATTTTAAAGAACGTGACATTACAAAGTTATCGATTCCAGAGCGAACCCGCCTTGGTATGGGACGCTCTTTCCAGCTTACAAATATTTTTCCGGAATTAACAGTGATTGAAAATGTACGCTTAAGTGTACAGTCGTTTGTTCAAGATTATTATAGTTTTTTTCCAAACTTCTCACGATTCAAGCAGCAGATGGGAGAGGCGAGACGTCTTTTGAAGACAGTATTGCTTCACGAAAAAGAAGAAGCGCTAGCGAAAGATTTAGCACATGGGGAAAAGAGAAAATTAGAACTGGCCATGCTGCTAGCGCTCAGAACAGATGTATTGCTACTTGATGAACCAACAGCGGGTATCTCTGTTGAGGAAGTCCCAGCTATTCTTCAAGTGATAGAGAATATAAAGAAAAATCGTGAGAATACAATTGTACTTATTGAACACAAAATGGATATGGTTCTACATGTATCAGATCATTTAATTGTACTATTTCATGGCGAGTTATTGGCCGAAGGGTTACCAGAAGAGATTATGAAGGATGAACGTGTACAAACGGCATACTTAGGGGGATTATACGGTGACACTATTAAAAGTGGATAATGTAGAAACGTATTTGGATCAGTTTCATATTTTGCAAGGCGTTTCTTTTATGGTTGAGAAAGGAACAATCACCGTATTGTTCGGAAGAAATGGGGCTGGAAAAACAACGACTTTACGTTCAATTATGGGGTTTAATCGGATTTCTAATGGAGAAATTTATTATTGTGATGAGAAAGTAAATGGTTTATCTACTCATCTGATTTCGCGAAAAGGAATGGGCTATGTGCCAGAAAATCAAGGGATCTTTCATGATTTAACGGTAGAAGAAACATTTGCTCTCGCTGGAGTAAAGAAAGGGATAGAATATGCAGAAAAGGTAGAATGGATGCTCGATTTATTTCCAGATTTAAAACAATATTGGAATAAAAAAAGTGGGCTGTTGAGCGGAGGACAAAAGCAAATGCTGGCGATTTCAAGAGCGTTCATTAATAGTGATGGATTGCTATTAATTGATGAGCCAAGTAAAGGATTAGCGCCGATTATGATTGAAAAGTTAATGTCGGCTATTTTGAAAATGAAAGAGAAAACGACTGTTTTGCTTGTAGAACAAAACTTTATGATGGCAAGCCAGATAGGTGATTATTTTTACATTATGGACAATGGAAAAATCGTGCATAACGGTCCAATGAATGAACTGAAAGAAGATAAGGAAACATGTCATAAGTATCTGGGGATTTCTTAACATTGATACGGAGGAGGTATGGAACGTGGATGTGTTAGTTAACTTATTTGTAAATGGCGTTTCGACAGGTATGCTTATTTTCTTATTAGCATCGGGACTTTCACTTATTTTTGGTTTAATGAGTGTACTCAATTTTGCCCATGGTGGATTGTTTGCCTGGGGAGCTTTTACAGGGGTTTGGTTATTCAATATGACTGGTAGCTATGTACTTGCATTAATAGGTGCGATTTTGATGGGAATGTTTCTTGGTTTCGTTTTAGAAAGATTCCTTATTCGTCCTGTTTATGGAAATCATGTTCGACAACTTCTCGTTACACTTGGTGGAATGCTTGTACTTAGTGAATGTATAAAAGTATTTTGGGGACCGAATCCAATTAGTGCTAAATTACCAACATGGTTACAAGGAAGCTTGACATTTGATGGAATTATATTAATAAAGTATCGATTGTTTGTTATTATTGTTGGGGTACTTATTTATATTGGCCTGATGTTGTTACTACGTAAAACAAAAATTGGTCTTATGATTCGTGCGGGTGTAATAGATAAGGAGATGGTTCAAGCTCTTGGTATTAACATAAAGGCGATATTTTCATTTGTCTTTTTATTAGGGGCTGGAATGGCCGCGTTAGGGGGATTTCTCCTTGCTCCATATTCAGGAGTTATTTTCGCTGAAATGGGTATGCAGTATGCAATTTTAGCTTTTATTGTTGTCATTATCGGAGGATTGGGAAGCGTGCAAGGTTCAGCGATTGCGTCTTTAATTGTTGGATTGGCTGGAGCGTTTACGGCTTATTATTTACCTGATTTATCACTCGCAATAAATATGTTAATGTTGTTGTTTTTCTTGTTAGTCAAGCCAACGGGGCTCGTTGGTGAAAAGGGGTGAAAAGGTGAATAATACATTTAATCGGGCCGGGATATATTTTGGGCTAGTTGTATTGATTTGTTTAAGTGTATTCCCTTTCGTAAATGATTCACGGAGCTTACTCATTTTGTTTACACAAGTTTTCATCTTTGCTATATTTGCAATGAGTTTTGATATTCTTCTTGGATATACAGGAATTGTTTCATTCGGTCATTGCATGTTTTTTGGAATAGGTGCTTATTGTGTTGCACTCTTACTAGATCGACAAGAGGTTTCTATAGCAAGCTTTTTAATCGGTATTGGGATAGCTGTTGTACTATCAACGATAATCAGTTATATAATCGGTATGCTTTCTTTACGATTAAAAAGTCATTTTTATGCAATGTTAACACTTGCGATTTCCCAACTATTCTTTGTACTTGCTGAAAAATGGCGGTCTTTCACACATGGAGGAGATGGCTTTACATTCCGTGTACCTGATATGTTTCGTGACCGTTTCACATTTTACTATATTACACTCATATGTCTAGTCGTCATCTTTCTATTGCTTCGCTTATTTACACAATCTTCTATTGGAAAAGTGTTAAAGGCAATTTCGCAAAATGAGCAACGTGTAGAAGCACTTGGATATAAAATTCTCCACTATAAAATTATTGCGAGCATAGTTGCGGGAGTAGTAGCAGCGCTTAGCGGTGGTTTATTTGTTATCACATTACGCTTTGTAAATACAACTGTTTTTTCAATTGAAATGACTTTAAATGCTCTGTTAATGACAATGATTGGGGGAGTTGGCACATTAGTTGGAGCAATCGCTGGCGCCGGGATTATTGAATTTTTAAAGTATTATTTATCAGAACTTGCAGCGCAGTATCCAATCTTTGAGAGATGGACGATCTTTCTTGGGTTACTATATATTATTGTGTTATTAGGTTTCCCAACAGGGTTAACTGGTACGGTTAAAAAAATAAGAAGTATAACAAAAAAGAAGGGGGCAGAGAAAAGTAAGGAAGTTGAGCATAGTACATGAAACTCCGTCCTTGAGATTTAGAGAGAAATGTGGAAGATAGGTGAAAGTTAGCCATCAGCGGTGGAACCTTCCGTTGATGAAGATATCACCTTATGAGATGGATAAAGGAATGTGAAATCGTATGTGATAAAAGTACAAATTCTTGATGTGTCAAGGTTTGTGCTTTTTATTTTGGAGATTTTTAGATGAGTGATTAGTATGACTATGGGAAATGGGCGTTTTATCGAATGAAGAGTATCGTACTATTTGTAAATGGGTTTAGAACTCAGCAGGTAAAGGCAATACTGAGCCATATTAGGAATGTATGTGAAAGGATGATAGTATGTTTGAGGAAGAAGGCATAGTTTTAATTATGGAACCTGTGGATGAAAGAGATCTTAGGAAATTCATTTTGACTATACCTCAGTCAGTTTATAAGAAAAAAGAAATTTCCTTACAATATGGAGCGGCTATAGGGGAAGGATACACAAATATTATTGAGGAAATTATCGGTGTACATATAGAATCAGAACTTGTAACAGTTATAGGATATGTAGGGAAGTAAACGTTAGTATAAAGGAATCGGCATACTTAATTGTATCTTAAGTATGTCTTTTTTCGGTTGTATACAAATTTGAAATAGGCACTGCGACAAGTAAAGAAATGAAGGAATTTTTGAAAAACTATGTACTAACAGTAGGTAGCATGAAAGAGTGTGATGTAGTAGAAGGTACGATTTCTGAATCGTTAACAGGTTATATCGTATTACTAATAGATGGAATGGGAGAAATACTACTATTAGAAACACAATTATGGAAATCAAGGAGTGTTAACAGCTAGAGAAAAATCAACAAACGAGCCTGTTGTATATGAAATTCGTTCCATGAAAACCCCGTATGTTTTTCAAAATTGATTATGAAAAGGAAATTGAAAAGTCCTGCTAGAATATATAAGTTGAGGTAATGAAAATGGAAATGAAGTAGCTAGTATTCTAGAATGACAGTATAGCGAAAGGGATAGGTGTTTATAAATATAGTAGAAGAAACGTTAGTATTCAGCTAGGAGGTAAAAAATGAAGTTGAAAAAGACGATATTACTTGTGTTTTTAATTACAATCGGTTTAATGGGCTGCTCTATGATTGAAGAGGGTAAGAATTCAATTGATTATGCTCAAAAGGCGACAGACTATGTTAATAAAGTGAGTGCGTTTGCAAATGAAGCGCCGGGGTTAGTAGAAAAAGCAATCAATGATAGTGCTGCTCGAAAAGAATTAGAGACTAAGCTCGGAGATATTCAAAAGGATATCCCAGCTTTTAATGAATTGACACCCCCGGATGTAGCGAAGGACATCCATCAGCAAATTGTTGGATATAACGAAAAATTAAATGCATTAATTGATACAACTATGAAAAAGATAGAAGAAGGGAAAATAGATGTAGAACAATTTAAAAACTCAGAGCTTATGAAGACAGTGCAACAAGTTCAAGATTTAAAAGATAAAGTTCAAAATTTAGGGCAGTAGAGAGGATATGAAAAAAGTCCGTTATTTATAACGGACTTTTTTAACGCGAGAATATTATAATAAGGCGTGTACTTGTTATTGGATAGAAAAAACGACGATCCCAATTATAATAATAATGTTACCAATGACTTTTCTTTTTGTTATTTTCTCTCCTAAGAAATACCAACCGAATACTAAAATAATGACATAGCTAAGAGATTCTAATACAGGAGCCTGTTTTAATGGAACACCTTTTAGTGCAATAACGTTTAGCCCAGCATTAATTACAAATAAAGAATAGCCGATAATAACATAAGGGTTGACATATTCTCTTAATTTGGAATCATATTCTTGTAGAGTTGCCTTTTTGAGTAAAATTTGTGAGTAATTTGCTAAAATAATACCGAAAATATATAACAATATATAATTATTCATCTTTCGTCACCACCACAATTCCAATCATAATGATAGCTGCACCGAGTAAATTGTTCCATTTTATCGTCTCACCTAAAAAGATAACGGACCATAACATGGACCATAATATGATGATCCCTCGGTGGGAATATGCTTTAGAAATTTCAAAATGTTTAATTACCTGTTGCCAAAGAATAGCATAGCCAAATAAAATTACAACAAGTCCAAAATAGGCGATGAAAAACGAAATGGATGAAACAGGGAATTTAGCTGCCCATTTCATATAAAGCAGGATGATAGAATATAGCAAGAAAGCTACATGTAAAAATACATAATTTTTCATAGTCGGTTTCATATATTCACTCTCTTTTAGATGTAAATACATTAATTTGAAAAGAATGCATTTCATCTATGTTTTCTTATTACATGGAATGTGGTTTGAAATGGTTTTTTGTTTTATAATGTGTATACTTTGTCTATCTCTTCACATTCCAAGGTATATAATACCATGAGTGATGTTGTAAAACAATATAAGGAAACGAGTGGCTTTTTAATATAGAAGTCACTCGTTTCCTTATATTCATTATGTAATTTCTATTTCATTATTAAAGTAAAGATATTCATAGAATCGTTAAACTTCATATTTGTTTTTTCCATTGCTCAATGATTCTTACTCTTTTATTGGTTGCATCCATCTCCACTTGTACACCAATTGGCATCGTCATCATCGGATGGGTATGGCAACAATCAAAGTCTGCTAGAAATGGAATGTTACGATTTTGGAGTACTTCTAATAATATTTCATAAGGTTTCCGATGTGTACCACAATCATCAAATTGCTCATGCTTTCCAAGAATGATTCCTGAAACTTTATCAAATACACCGTTAATTTTAAGTAATGAAAAACTTCTTTCAATGGTAGCTGCATCTTTGGAGCTATCTTCAATAAAGAGAATATCTCCTTCTTTAATACCAGGCATAAATGGGCTACCCCATATACCTTGTATTGTATTTAAGTTGCCACCAATTAGTCTTCCAGTTGTTTTTCCGCCATTTACACAAATCCACTCGTTTTTTCTTAGTTCTTTGTCCTTTGTTTTTTCTTCCCAGTTTATAAAGTCATCTGTCCAAAATGAAGGTTGCTTTACCTTGTAAGGAATTTCTTGTTCTTCCATTAAAGCTTCTGCAAAGTATGTATAAGTGGAATCCACAAAAGGCTCAAATTCACCAAAAGAAGGAACAAGTGCTGGTCCATAAAATGTAGTAATGCCTGTTTGTGCATAGATTCCAAGTAGTAAAGCTGTAGTGTCTGAATACCCAATCATAATTTTTGGATTTTCTTTCAATGCTTTGTAATCAATATAAGGTAAAAGAGAATTTGAATTCATCCCGCCAATTGTTGACATGATGCATGTAACATTCAGATTTCTAATTAATGCATTTAGTTCTTCAGCACGTTCTTGAATGCTTCCTGAACGATAAAAATCCTGCTTACCTGTAAGGTTACCTTCCAATATGTGGAGCCCTTTATCTTGTAAATATTTTTTAGCTCGATTAAATCTTTTGGGAGATGTATATGTTACAGGTGAAGAAGGAGAGTAAATGCCAATAGTATCTCCTTTTTTTAAGGGATTAAGTAGTATCATTGTATCAAACCTTTCTTGTTTCGATTAGGAATTTAAGTAGTTTCAGGATTTAATATTTGAAAATTTATATTATTAAATTTTTGGTAGTATAACATATTCTTAACAAATAATCTTGAAAAAATAGTTATCGTAGATTATTTACTGTTTGACCTTGACGGTTTAAAGACATTGTTGTTATGGTTAAATTTGAAATTATAATAGGTAGAGTAAAAGGAGTTTTATTGATGAAAAGGTTAGGATGGGGAAGCGTAACAATACTCTGTGCTATTATTTTAGGTTCATGTTGGTTCTTTTTCCAAGGGAGTATTCTAGAGAAGAATGGTATTAATGTTTCCAAAGCAAAAGAAAAAATGACAATAGATGGTCCGCCCCTACAAGTAGCAGAGTTACCAAAAACAGGATTAACTGAAAAGATGATCCCACAAAAATATGTACCAGTAGTTGAAGCGAAAGCAGCAATGATCATTGATGCAAGTAATGGGCAAGTCATGTATAAAAACAATGAAGAAGAGCTACTTGCCCCGGCGAGTATGTCAAAGATGATGACAGCATATATTCTTTTAGAAAACATACATAAAGGAAAGGTCCATTGGGAAGATCAAGTGAAAATAAGTGCGAAATCGGCACAAGCAGAAGGTGCGAGAATTCCGGTACAAACGGGGGATGTATTAACGGTTAAAGACCTATACCATGCGTTAATGATCCAATCGGCCAACAATTCTGCAATTGCTTTAGCGGAACATATAGCAAAAACTGAGCAAGATTTTGCCCATCTTATGAATCAAACAGCGAAACAACTGGAGTTATCAGAAGCAACCAAGTTTGTAAATGCTTCTGGATTGCAAGAGCCTGATGGAAGTGAAACGAAGATGACTGTAGCTGATGTAGCGAAGTTAGCGTATCACCTTGTAACAGATTACCCGGAGATATTAGATGTTACACATTTACGTCAAAGTCAGTTAGCATTTAAAAGCACGATGGTTACGAGTACGAATGAAATGTTGAATCCGGCCAACCAAGGACTTTACTTAGAAGGAATGGATGGACTGAAAACAGGCTTCACTGATAGTGCGGGTTATTGCTTTACTGGGACTGCCAAACAAGGTGATAAGCGACTTGTAACAGTTGTTATGGGTACGAAGAGCCAAATGAAACGTTTTACAGAAACGCATAAACTAATGTCCTATGGTTTCGAGATTGTTAAGTAGGTGAAGGATTTATTATGAAAGAAGACGGCTTGTTTAAAACTCGGATTGAGTGGAAAATAAGCTGTTTTTTATTTTAAGGGAATATAAAAGGTATCAAAAACAAAAACTAAAAAGTATGAGTGCTATTGTTTGAAATTGTTTTTCTATGTAGATATAATAAAGTTATAAACTTATTATTAATAAGTTCGGGGCGGGATATACCATAATAAAGATTAGTAAGCCTCAAAATAAAAATTGGAGGGAATTAGTATGGCAAAAGATTTTTATTCAGCAATTGAAGACAGAAGATCAATTTATGCAATTAGTAAAGAGCAAGTTGTTTCTGATGAGAAAATTCAAGAAGTAGTGAATCATGCCGTAAAGTATACACCTTCATCTTTTAATTCTCAGAGTGCAAGGGTTGTTGTGTTATTAGGAGAACAACATGATAAACTATGGGATATTACGAAAGAAACATTACGAAAAATTGTACCAGAAAATAATTTTGCACCAACCGAAGAAAAAATGAACGCATTTAAAAGTGGCTATGGAACAGTTTTATATTTTGAAGACAGCAAAGTAATAGAAGATCTTCAAGAAAAGTTTGCATTATATAAAGACAATTTCCCGACTTGGTCCCAGCAATCATCAGGAATGCTACAGTTTGTGATTTGGACAGCATTAGAAATTGAAGGGTTTGGTGCAACGCTGCAACATTATAACCCATTAATTGATGAAGAAGTAAGAAAAGAATGGGATATTCCAGAGACTTGGAAGCTGATCGCTCAAATGCCATTTGGTAAGCCAGTTGCGCCAGCAGGTGAAAAAGAATTTCAGCCGTTAGAAACTCGTGTGAAATTTCATAATTAAAACGGGAAAAGGATTGCCTATATAGGTAATCCTTTTTTGTTTTGTACGAGACCAATAAAAGATTTTTAAAATCTTGTGACTTCTAGTCATTAGAAGTTCAATTCAAGGTATCATTATGGGTATGGAATGACAGATAGCGAAATCCATCATGTGACGCAGTGGTTTCAAAATAAATGAAATAGACAAACAGGGAATGCGGTTATTAGTAATTCCCTGTTTGTGCGATAAATTATTAAAAAATAATTATAATTTATAAGGATTCTTATGATTTAAATTATTACTTTGATTTTCAATAGTAACTTTTAATTCGGATTTTTTTGTTTCAATGGCTGGGATTTTTCTGAACGTTACCAAGGATAGCGTACGAACCAATGCATAGTGAAAATCGATATAATGCTTCGAACCATTATCAATAATTTGTTCCATGGATAATACTCCTCTTCCTAATTATTTGAACTATATTGGTTATTTTAACAATATAAGCATAAAGATTCCAAATAATCAGGTCTTCAATCAAAAAAGCCTAAATAATCTAAAATATTTTTACTGATAAGGAGTAACGTCACAATGATAAATAAAATTCGTACGTAAGATACTCCTTTTTTTATAGCGAAATTTGAGCCTACGAAAGCCCCGAAAATCATTGCAACTCCCATTGGAAGTCCATATGCAAAATTAACAACATCTAAATAAAGAAAAATGATAAGTGCAGCGATGTTACTACCAAAATTTAAAACTTTGGCATTTCCAGCTGATTGCACAAAATCAAATCCAATGATCAAAAATGTAAATAACAAAAATGATCCTGTTCCTGCCCCGAAAAATCCATCATAAAATCCAATGATAAAAATAACAGAAGAGAAGACAACTCTTTTTTTTACACTCATTCCACTATAACTTGCATCTTTTCCCCACTCTTTTTTCATAATCGTATAAATCGCAACGGCAATTAATAGAACAAGTACTAATGGTTTTAATATTTCAGATGAAATGTGTTTGACTACAAAGGCGCCAAGTATAGCCCCGATAAAAGTTAAAGGGAATAGCTTAGAGACCAATTTGAAATTCACATTTCCAGATCGAATAAATGAAATGGTACTCATAAGTGATCCCATTGAGCTTGCCAGTTTGTTAGTTGCAATAGCTGTTGAAGGTGGGAGGCCGGTGAATAATAAAGCTGGTATAGAAATTAATCCACCGCCACCTACAACAGAATCGATAAAGGCAGCTAAAAAACCTGAAGCAATTAAAAAAAACATTGTATAAAGATTGATGTCCTCCATATGTATTTCCCCCATCCTAGAATAGTCACTACTAAGATAGTATCTGTTTAATTACTTTGTGTAAATGAAAATTTGATAATGCCTCTTTAATATTTACTCCAACCACTTTTGTGTTTACTATTAAAGTAATAATTACTGTCAATGTTGCGGCAAGTACAAAATATGCGGGAGGCTTACAATGGAAGATTTACTACAAAAAATTCAAATGCTTGGCTTAAATCAATATGAAACAAAAGCCTATGTTTCATTAGTTCAACAAGGAGCTTCTAGTGCTTATCAAGTTAGCAAAAATTCTGGAGTCCCTCGTGCACGTATATATGAAATATTGAATACCCTTGAACAAAAAGGCATTGTAATGAAGGAAGAAATAAATGAAGCAGTACAATATTCTCCTTTGCCTGTAGATGTGTTTTTAGAGGCAGTAAGAGAGAAATGGGAAGAGACATACACGTATGTAGAAAAAGAATTAAAAGTATTTGAAAAAAAAGAACCTGAGGTGGATTCGAGAGTAACCACTTTGAAAGGTGAAGAAAATATACTAGCTTTCTGCAGAATATTAATTCGAAGAACGAAAAAAAAGATTATTTTGTCAATTTGGGATACTATGTATAAAAAACTATTAGTAGACTTAAAAGAAAAAGAAAGAGAATGTAGTTTAAAGGGTATTGTCTTTGAAGTTGACGATCCGTTGCAAGGATTAGAAATTCATAGAAAAACAAGTTACGTTAATAATATTGGAAGTCATAAATGGTTTATCTTATCAATTGATGGAAAAGAAATGGTATATGGTCACTCGATAGAACAAAAAGGAAATGCTTTTTATACAGATGATCCTGTTCATATATATTTACTAGAAAATTATATATGGCATGATATATTAGTAAATCGTTTAGTAAGGGATAGCGATCAAAACATGGATTCTTGGATTGCTCCAGAACGAGAAAAGTTCTTTTTCATATAAATATAATTTTTTAGGATACTATATAGTTGATAAATGGCGGAATTTTTGTAATGATAAGAAGGTGACTCATGAAAAGAACTATTTTGTAAGACCAGTAGAAAAACCAATTGTTTACTTAGATATCATGATTTTATTAGTGGAGTAAGTAAAGAATGGATACTACTAGAAGCTTTGATTCGTTTTGTAATAGAAAAAATTAAATGTTTTATTACGAAAACGCTGTATATGAAGTTGGGATTCACATGAAGTTCACATGAAGTTCACATTGGTAATTTAAAATAGTTGACGTGTGAAAAAGAAAGCCCTTGTATAAAAATGGAATTTAACATGAGATCATTTCCAATGTTTTGGTAGGATATTAAAATCATTTTTTTAAGAGGGTAGTAGGGAAAGGGAGTTAATACAACTTATGAAAAAAGTACTAGCAGGTTTAGCGGCAGCTTCTGTAGCCGGCGCAGTAGTTCCTGGAATGGATGCTGCTCACGCACAAGTTTCAACAGACGCGCTAAAAGAAATCGATGGACAAACACAAAAACAAACACAAACACAAACAGTTGATTCGAAAGTAACTGAAACACAAACAGTAGAGAAAAAATCTGACATTAAATACACAGTAACAGCTGATGTATTGAATGTACGTACAGCTCCTGGTACAGGAAATGATATTATTTCTAAAGTACAAGAAGGACAAGTTCTACAAGTAACTGGTGAAGAAAATGGTTGGTTTAAAGTAAATGTAAACGGTAAAACTGGCTATGTAAGCAGTGATTTTGTAACAACTGGTGAGAAAACAGGAACTACTGTTCAACAAGGAACAGGTAACTATACGGTAAACGTTTCTTCACTTAATGTACGTACAGGTCCTAGTGCTTCTCATACAGTTGTAGGTACTGTAGGCAAAGGACAAACTGTACAAGTTGTCGGTGAAGTACAAGACTGGTTTAAAATTAACCACAACGGCGGAACTGGCTATGTAAGTAAAGACTTTGTAACAAAAGGCGGTACAACTACAAATGTAAGTACGGAAACAGAAAAGCCAAACAACAATGAAATGACAATCCGAAAAGACGGCTCATATGTTGTTGATACAGGAGCTTTACGTGTACGTACAGGCCCGGCTACATATAATGCTGTAATTGGTGGCGTAGTACAAGGCCAAACATTACAAGTTATTGGTGGAGAAAACGGTTGGTATAAAATTAACCACCAAGGAAGAACTGGCTATGTAAGTGCAGACCATGTTAAGTTTGTAAAAGGTGGTACAGCAAATGTAACTACGCCTTCTCGTCCAGCTACTGGCGGTGAGCAAGGAAATACACAAACAGAAAAACCACAAACAGAAAAACCGACAACACCATCTGCTAATGGCTCATCAATTGTGTCTATTGCACAATCGCTAAATGGTTCACCATATGTATATGGTGGTACAACACCATCTGGTTTTGACTGCAGTGGCTTCGTTTACTACGTATTAAATAAAGCAGGTCATTCTGGTGGACGTCAAACTGTTGCTGGCTACTGGAGCAGCAAGACGCATACTAGTAATCCACAACCAGGTGATTTAGTATACTTTAAAGATACTACTGGTGCTGGTGCAGGTATGACTCATATGGGTATTTACTTAGGAAATGGTCAGTTCATCAGTGCAGAAACTGAAAAAACTGGTGTAAGAATTAGCTCAGTAAATAACTCTTACTGGAGTAAGCATCTAGCAGGTTACACAAAAGCATAATAAGAACCGTATTCTTACATATGAAAAAGCTTTCTAGGAAACTAGAAAGCTTTTTCTGTTTTAGATGTCTTTATGCGTCCAGTAAAAATTTGGAATATAAATCATGGAAGTAGCTAGGACGGAATAAGTTTGCGGCATGGCCGGCTAGTGGGATTTCTTTATATAAAACGTTTGGAAGAATGGATTTTAAATCAAATAAACAGGATTTATAGAGATGATCGTGTTCACCCATTACCCATAGAATAGGTTGTGATAGTTCTCGTAGTCGAGATTTTAAATCGAATTCTAGACGGTGTTTGAGCGATTCGACAATAATCGATGAATGCAATTGTAATCCAAACCGATAATAAATGTTTTTTGAAATAACCGCAAAAGGACTTGCTTTTAGTATACCACTTGGGAAAATTGTACTCGCATATTGATAAAGCCAAGTGGAATATTCATTTTCACGGTTGTCCCAAAACTTTCGAAAGACGTTATATAAAAGGGAGGGATTATTGTAATGACCTCCAATATGACAAAGACTTAATACTTTCTCTGGATATTTGTGAGCGAATATAGTGGCAATGTAACAGCCATAGCTTAGGGCACAAATATGAGCTTGCTGAATACCTTCTTTCTCATAGAGGTCTGATAATTGCTGTACTAATCGATCTAAAGAAAAGTCTATTGCTTGCCCTTTGTCTTCACCATGACCTAGTAAATCATACGTTATAATATTGTAAGAAGGAGAAAATCGTTTATATTCTTTTTTGAAGGCACGACGATTTCCGACTAATCCATGAATGAATATAATGGTCTTCTTTTCAGAATTCTTTTTTGCTTGCACGGTATACCCCTTTCGGTGAATGAAGATTAGTGAGATGCGTATGCTATGAAAATATATATTTTTATAGTTATATATGGGTAATCATTCTAAATTCTTTTTGCGTAGACTATAGAATGGTAATTTTTTTATTTTTTATTTCTTTATTAAGTACCAGGTAATAATATCAGATGGTTATATCTGTTGTAAAGATAAGATTTGATGTGTTTTATTACCAAATCAGTAGATTAATCGTTTGACTGTTTACATTCATATCGTATTCTAATTTTAGAAATAACCGTTTGGTTTGAAAGAAGGCAAGGTTCAAGCTTTAATTACACCAGTTATGTCATTTGTTTTAATGGCGTTACTTGTCATTATTGTAGGATATGGTGGAATGCGAGTTTCTAGTGGAGCATTAACAATTGGAGAACTTGTGGCATTTATTTTATATTTAATGCAAATTGTTATGCCAATGAGTCAACTTTCTATGTTCTTTACACAATTCCAAAAGGAAATTGGCGCAACGGAACGCATTAATACAATTTTAGAATATGAAGTGGAAAATCATATAGAAGGTAAAAATGTGACAAATGCTAAACAACCAATTTTGATTGAAAATGTGGATTTTGAATATAACGAGGAAGAGAAAGTACTACAAAATATTCAATTTACGATTGAATCAGGAAAAGTGACTGCAATTGTAGGTCCAAGTGGTAGTGGGAAAACGACATTGTTTTCTTTATTAGAACTTTTTTATAAAGCTGATTCATCACGAAATCGTGCACATGGAGGTAGTGGTTTAGGATTGGAAATTGTGAAGAAAGTGATTGATCTTCATAAGGGAGAGACCCGGATAGAGAGTGTAGTTGGAAAGGGAACGGAATTTATCGTTTTGATTCCTGGGAGTAAACATAGCACTTGAAAATAGAGAAGTGGGGGCAGAGGAAACTGTCTTTTACTTCTCTATTTGTTTAGTAAGAAATAAAAAAATTTTATAGGTTACCTAGAAGTAACCTACGCACATCAAAGTGCATAATTGCATTTAGGATGATATACATATAGAATTCATGGTATGAAAAAGCAACTTAGAATGATTGAGGAGTGTTATATTTGGCAGAATTATTACAAGGAAAAAATGCATTAATTACAGGAGCAGGAAGAGGAATTGGCCGTGCTGTGGCAATTGCTTTAGCAAAAGAAGGTGTGAACGTTGGTCTTTTAGCACGCTCAGAAGAAAACTTAAAAGCAGTTGCGAAGGAAGTAGAAGCAGAAGGTGTAAAAGCTGTTATTGCTACTGCTGATGTATCTTCATATGAAGAAGTTACTACTGCTATTGAAACATTAAAAAAAGGATTAGGTTCTATTGATATTTTAATTAATAATGCGGGTATTTCTAAGTTTGGCAAATTCTTAGAATTAGATGTTGCTGATTGGGAAAAGATCATCCAAGTAAACTTAATGGGTGTATATTACGCAACTCGCGCAGCGCTACCAAGCATGATTGAACAACAGTCTGGTGACATTATTAATATTTCATCAACAGCAGGACAAAAAGGTGCACCAGTAACAAGTGCATACAGTGCTTCTAAATTTGGTGTTCTTGGTTTAACAGAATCGTTAGCAATGGAAGTACGTAAACACAACATTCGTGTAACAGCTTTAACACCAAGTACTGTTGCAACTGATATGGCGGTAGAATTAGGATTAACAGATGGTAACCCTGAGAAAGTCATGCAAGCAGAAGATATCGCTGAGTTTATCGTAGCGCAGCTGAAATTAAATAAACGTACATTTATTAAATCTGCAGGACTTTGGTCTACTAATCCGTAAGAAGTTGTATATGAATAAAAAAGATTTGGTTTAAAGCCAAATCTTTTTTATTTATTTCTTTTTAATTCTGAATTTTATGAACTATAATGAGGGATGCAAGTTATTGAAGGATTATCCTATACAATTCGAAGGGAATGGTATTTACGTGAATAATATTGATAAATGGAAAGCTGTTGATCATTTTATTACGGATTTACTTATACCAACTGATTCTATTCTTGAAGAGGTACTTCAAGTAAATGCTGAAGCTAATTTGCCAGCACATGATGTTTCGCCAACTCAAGGGAAGTTCTTACAATTGCTCGTGCAAATTCAAGGTGCACGAAATATTTTAGAAATTGGTACTTTAGGTGGATATAGTACAATATGGCTTGCAAGGGCGTTGCCAACAGATGGTCGTCTTATCACGCTTGAAGCAAGTGAAAAGTATGCTGAAATTGCCCGTGCTAATATCAAACGAGCTAATTTGAGTGAAGTGGTTCATGTGCGTACTGGAATGGCAATAGATTCGTTGCAGCAAATGGCTACTGAAAACTGTGAGCCGTTTGATCTTATTTTCATTGATGCTGATAAACAAAACAACCCTGCATATTTTGAATGGGCTCTTAAACTTTCAAGGTGTGGTAGTTTAATTATTGGTGATAATGTAGTACGCGATGGTGAGGTGGTCAATGGTTTAAGTGAAGACGCTCGTGTACAGGGGATACGATGTTTTTATGAACGAATTGCTGCTGAACCGCGTGTTACTGCTACTGTGATCCAAACTGTAGGGAGTAAGGGGTATGATGGATTTGTAATTGCGCTTGTAACAGAAGGATGAGGTCTAGATGCCAATTATAGATCTACTAGACTAGGAGGTGGAAATAAAAAATGTTTGATATGTTATAACATGGATGGAAAACAGGGAACTCTTCTCGTGCTCCTCCAAAATGAATGCAGTACAATGCACTAATAAAATTTGGAGGTTATAAAAATATGAGAAGTGAAAAAGAAATGATGGGTTTAATATTAAATGCAGCAAGAGAAGATGAGCGTATTCGCGCAGTGATTATGAATGGTTCTCGTGTGAATCCGAATGTGAAGAGAGATTGTTTTCAAGATTACGATATTGTATATGTTGTGAAAGATATACAGTCATTCACATCTGATCACAGTTGGATAAATAGATTTGGAAAAATAATGATTGTACAAATGCCAGAAGAAAGCACTTTAGTTTCACCCGAAGAGGATGGAAGATTTCCTTATTTGATGCAGTTTATAGACGGGAATCGAATCGATTTGACTTTAGTTTCAGTAGAATTAATAGATGAAATTCTTGGTGGAGATAGTTTGAGTGTACTTCTTTTTGATAAAGATGGTGCTATTGAGCCATTTCCACCAGCAAATGATTCGGATTACTGTATAAAAAGGCCAACAGCAAAAGAATTTGCAGATTGCTGTAATGAGTTTTGGTGGTGTAGTACAAATGTAGCAAAAGGGTTGTGGAGAGAAGAACTTCCTTATGTAAAAAGAATGCTTGAAGGTCCTATTCGAAATATGCTGATGCAAATGCTAGAATGGCATATTGGGATAAAAACAAATTTTACAGTAAACGCCGGAAAGTTTGGGAAGTATTTTGAACAATATCTTGAGGATGATTTGTGGAAACAATATATAGAGACATTTTCAAATGCAGATTATGAGAATATTTGGAAGTCGTTCTTTGTAATGGGGGATTTATTTAGGGAAACTGCAATCGGAATTGCTAGCTATTTTAGTTTTGAATATCCACAAGGTGACGATGCTAGAGTAACAAGCTATCTAAAACATGTAAGATCTTTACCAAAAGATAGTCAAACAATTTATTAAGTATATGATAGATAGAAATAAGACCGTTCCAAAATGGGACGGTCTTATTTCTGTTCAGGAACATGAATTATCCTGACAAAATATGAATGAACTGCATATAAAATTTTAGGGAGGTTTTATTAATTATGTATTATTTTTATCCATCAGAGATACTAACTCCTTTTCAAGGGGTTTCAGAACGTAATACGCCTTTATATAATATGTATTCTTATTTGCCATACTCAAATGTATTTTATTATCAAAACTATTTGAGTGTAACGCCTGATTTGCTAAATGCTGGTTTGAAGAATGAGGTTCAAGGTGCAGAAGAAGATAGAGGCTCGTGGACACCTTTTTCTTGGGTTGAAAAATATGCTTATGCATTTTCTGGTCCATATAATAAAGCGGAAGTTGCCCTTACATTTGATGATGGGCCAGACTTTGTATTTACTCCGCAAATACTAGATAAGTTAAAAAATTATGGTGTGAAAGCTACTTTTTTTCTTCTTGGTGAAAATGCAGAAAGATATCCTGATGTAGTAAAACGAATTGCAAATGAGGGTCATACTGTTGGGAATCATACGTATAACCACCCAAATTTAGTTAAAGTAAGTGATGAAGAATATCGTAATCAAATTGTAAGAACGGAAGAGATATTGCGGAAGTTGATAGGGTATGCACCAAAGTTTATACGTCCGCCTTATGGTGAAATACGTGAAAAACAATTAGAGTGGGCGACAGAACAGAATTTTATGATCGTACAATGGAGTGTAGATACAGTTGATTGGAAAGGAGTAAGTGCAGAGCAGGTTACAAATACTGTGTTAGGGAATGCGTTTCCAGGAAGTGTTATACTCCAGCATTCTACACCGGGAGGACATTTGCAAGGATCTGTGGATGCGCTAGATCGAATCATTCCTGAACTGAAAGCGAAAGGGTCACGTTTCGTGACGCTTCCTAACATGTTTCATACGTCGAAACAGAGAAAGTAAATGACCGATAAGGTGGACCTATAAATATAAAATACTGTATTCAGCTTGTACATCATTTAAACAAGAGTGGTGTATTTTTGTTTTTGGAAAATATAGGTTTTTGGTTGGTTTTTGTTGTATAATAAAACTATAAACTGACAAATAAGTTTGAAAATATGTGTGTGGATGTGGAGGGAATAAGATGACATATGCGCTTGTAAATATAGGAATGAGCTTGTTAATCGGTATTATATTTATACTATCCGCACTCATATTGCAAAAAAATCCACCAATAGATATTAACGCAGTATACGGATATCGAACAAAGCGATCAATGAAAAATAAAGATTTGAGGGATGTTGGAAATCAATATAGCGCTGAAGTTATGAAACAAAATGGACTTTTAATGATTTTAATAGGAAGTTTAATCGGATTGCTATTTTGGTACCCACATACAATGATTGCTATTTTAATCCTTATGATAGTATTAATCATTCGTTTGTTTATACGGGTGGAGAAGAAATTAAAGGTACTGGAGAAACAATAAACTTTACTTGTGAAATTTTCAAGCTGTTCTATTAAGGAAGTACAAATAGTTTTGACCCCTGCACTATTTAAGTGGGGGTCAATTAAATTTTAGAAGTTATTGATTTTTAGCATATCTCGTCCTTTTTCTACGATAAATTCATAATATTCAAGCTCATATGGATAAATATCTTCAAATGTTATTGTAATAGATTTAGCGCTTTTGTTTAAAACTGGAATGCCTGTTGTAGATGAGATTTCTCCTTTTAAAAGCTGTAAAAAAGAAGTCGCATTTACTTTCATTACATCTTCAACTTCATCACCTGGAGCAAATGGAAGTGGTTTTATAACAGCATGAAAATACATATGACACATTTCACGGTCAATGAAATGCGGGATTGCATGGTTGATTTTAAAAATGCCTTTGTACTCTAAATCAGTAGCTTGAAAGGAAAGTCCTAATTCCTCTTTTACTTCACGAAGACCCCCTATTCGTACATCTTCATCATGCATAATATGTCCCGCTGATGTAATATCCCATTTCCCTGGGAAATCTTTCTTGTTTTTAGCACGTAATTGGAAGTGTAGAAAAATGTCTTCATTATCTTTTTCTACAAACCAACAATGGAATGTTTCGTGCCAATCACCGTCACGATGCACATCATCACGTAGTTTTTTTCCAATTTTGTTTCCTTCTGTATCAAATATCGTTAACCATTCTGCCATTGATATTCCCCTTTCTGCATAGTTTATTATACAATGAATGTATGTAATTTTGGGAAAATAACGATAATTAAGTAGGGAGTGTATATGGAATGGGACTAGGCGAGAAAAAAATAAATTCGCTCATTTCAACAGAAGAAGAATTACGTCTTATTTTAGGATATCCAAGTGAACGCGCGGTGAAAAAAGTGATCCCATCACTCGATTATCATTGTCGTGAATTTCTATCTAAGTCTCCTTTTCTAGTAATATCTACTTCAGATGAATTTGGTCATTGTGATGCATCACCAAGAGGGGATGCACCTGGATTTGTATATGTTTTAAATGAAAATCAAATTGTAATTCCAGAAAGACCGGGGAATCGGAGAGTGGATTCTATCCTTAATATTTTATCTAACTCACGGGTGGGACTTATCTTTTTTATTCCAGGGCTTGGAGAATCATTACGGATAAATGGGCGTGCAACTATCACAAAAGACGAAGAGATTTTAGAGAAAATGCAAGTAAGGGGTCGCAATCCACTTCTCGGAATCGTTGTAGAAATAGAAGAGTGTTTCATCCATTGTGCAAAAGCATTTATACGTTCTGAATTATGGAATCCAGATTCTTGGTTAGAAAAAGAAGCATTACCATCAGCAGCAAAAATGCTTGCTGATCATGCCAAAGTAAATGCAAATGAAGAAGAAGTCGCACGTTCTTTAGAAGAAAGTTATACAAAAAGATTATATTGAAAATATTCATAGTACATTGATTGATAAAATATATAAATATAATTAATGATTTAGGAATCTAAAGAGCATTCATTCTATTGGTAATCAGTATTTAAAATCAAAAGCATAATTGTTTTACTTGATATTTTTATCCCGCATTAACGGGCAGTAAGATCCCCACCTCAAAATTTGGAAAAGCAAAGAAGTTAGAAGGGGGATGAAGAAAACCCCCACTGATTAAAGTTTCACTTTATGTGAATTCCAATTTTAAAAAGGTAATTATGTAGGTTTAATCATTTTTTTAGTAGTTTAAATTATTATCTTGAAATAAGTTATAAAAGTGTAATTATCTTGTGGAAAATAAAAGGTATAATTTTTTTCTCAAAAACGGGCTTGATTTTTCGGATTTTCGTAATTATAATAATTTAACAAATAGACGTGAACGAAAAGTAACGATAAGGACATGAGATGATTTTTACGGTTTACAGAGAGGGAAGCCAAAGGCTGTGAGCTTCCTAACACGGGGAATTCTCTTACCACCTTTGAACTTCAATAGTGAATGAGTAATCTAGTAATTATTGACGGTCTCAGCCGTTATCTGATCTTGAGCAATCCGAGGTGAATGTATATTTGGATTCGAACAAGGGTGGAACCACGAAAACACATTCGTCCCTTTTATAGGGATGAGTGTGTTTTTTTATACAAAGTTAATATTCGAAAATTAAAAATATAAAAAATATTCCTTGTTTTTGTATGATATGTACGTATAATAATTTAACAAATAGATATGAACGAAAAGTAGTGATAAGGACATGAGATAATTTTTACGGTTTGCAGAGAGGGAGGCCAAAGGCTGTGAGCTTCCTAACACGAGAAATAATCTTACCACCTTTGAACTTCAATAGTGAACGAGTAATCTAGTAATTATTGACGGTTTCAGCCGTTATCTGATCTTGAGCAATCCGAAGCGAATGTATATTTGGATTGGAACAAGGGTGGAACCACGAAAACACATTCGTCCCTTTTATAGGGATGAGTGTGTTTTTTTTATAAAATGTATTACTGAATTGAAAGGAGGTGCAGTGGAGTGAAACGAGTGATCCGAACGAGAATCACCATTAACTGCGCAAATAGGAAGAAGATAATGGTCAAGTAGTTTAAAAAATAGGAGGAGATTAAAAAATGAGCAATGTAGTACATGTTGGAGTATTAGGACTTGGAACAGTAGGGAGCGGTGTCGTTCATATTTTGGAAGATCACAAGGAGAAAATAAGTCTTGATACAGGATATGAAGTAAAGGTAAAGGCAGTGGCAGTACGTGATGTGGAAAAAGAACGAGATGTTTCAATTGATGGAATCATGATAACAAATGATGCAGATGAAATTTTAGAAGATCCCAATATTGATATCGTAGTAGAGGTGATGGGTGGAATTCAAGAAGCAAAACAGGCTATTATAAGGGCGTTATGTAATAAGAAACATGTCGTAACTGCAAACAAAGATTTAATGGCTGTATACGGTAATGAATTGTTAAAATTAGCGAATGCAAATGGTTGTCAGTTGTATTATGAAGCAAGTGTAGCTGGAGGAATTCCAATTTTAAGAGGACTAGTAGACGGCTTAGCTTCTGATCATATTGAAAAGATTATGGGAATTGTAAATGGCACAACGAATTATATACTAACAAAAATGAGTCAAAATGGTTGGTCGTATGAACAGGCGCTTCAAGAAGCTCAAAAGCTAGGCTTTGCAGAATCAGATCCGTCAGCAGATGTAGATGGACTGGATGCTGCACGAAAGGTAGCTATTCTTGCAAACTTAGGATTTTCGATGAATGTTTCTTTAGATGATGTACATGTTCGAGGTATTCGAAATGTAGAAAAAAAAGATTTAGAAATGGCTGGGAAGCTAGGTTTTACTATGAAGCTAGTCGGGAAAGCGGAGAAGCAAGGTTCAGCTATTAATTTAAGCGTAGCACCTACTTTATTACCGAGTCAGCATCCATTATCCAGTGTGAATAACGAATTTAACGCTGTATATGTACACGGTCATGCGGTTGGTGAAGTTATGTTTTATGGGCCAGGGGCTGGAAAATTGCCAACAGGATCTGCTGTAGTAACTGATATTATTTCAATCGTTAAAAATATGAATCAAATAGTGAAAAGTCAAGGTGTGTTAAAAGAGTCAGTGCCTTATACACTAAAAGGGGATGGAGAAGTTGTCTCGAAATATTTTTTACGCATTTTATTACGTGATGAACCAGGGATGCTTCGAAAAATCACAGAATGTTTCGTCAATGAATCGATTAGCTTAGAAGAAATTGTGCAACTTCCATTAAATCAAGAGCTTGCGGAAATTGTGATTGTGACGCATCAAACTTCAAAGTACCAATTCGAAAAAGTTTTAACATTACTAGAGAATGTAGCAAATGAAATAAAAAGTTATTACGCTATTGAGGAGGAAAAACAATATGTATAAAGGATTATTAAAACAATATGCTTCATATTTACCAGTGAATGACAATACACCAGATGTAAGCTTGATGGAAGGGAATACACCACTCATTCCACTTCTGAATATTTCTAAAGAATTAGGGATTCATTTGTATGGAAAATATGAAGGTGCTAACCCTACAGGATCTTTTAAAGATAGAGGGATGGTGATGGCAGTTGCGAAAGCAAAAGAAGAAGGATCACAGGCAATTATTTGTGCATCAACAGGTAATACATCAGCAGCGGCAGCGGCATACGCTGCTCGTCTTGGGCTGAAGTGTATTATCGTTATACCAGAAGGGAAAATTGCTCATGGGAAATTAGCACAAGCTATTGCGTATGGAGCAGAGATTATTTCAATTGAAGGAAACTTTGATGACGCACTTCGAGCTGTACGTCAGATTGCAGATGAAGAACCAATTACATTAGTAAACTCTGTTAATCCATATCGAATTGAAGGACAAAAAACAGCTGCGTTTGAAATTTGTGATCAGTTGCAAAAAGCACCAGATGTCCTTGCTATTCCGGTTGGAAATGCAGGGAATATTACGGCATACTGGAAAGGTTTTTGTGAATATGAGAAAGAAAAGGGATTCAAGAAACCTAGAATTCACGGTTTTGAAGCCGAAGGAGCAGCTGCAATTGTAAAAGGTCATGTCATTGATTCACCAGAAACAATCGCAACTGCAATTCGTATTGGTAATCCAGCAAGCTGGTCCTATGCTGTAGAAGCAGCAGAGCAATCAAACGGTGAAATTGATATGGTATCAGACGAAGAAATCTTAAGTGCCTATCAGTTGCTAGCAAAAACAGAAGGAGTTTTTGCAGAACCAGGGTCAAGTGCTTCTCTAGCAGGTGTAATTAAACATGTTCAAGCAGGGAAAATCAAAAAGGGAGAGACAGTTGTTGCTGTATTAACAGGGAATGGTTTAAAAGATCCTGATATTGCTATTGCCTCTAATCACTTAGAGATTGCAAGTGTTTCAAACGATATGGAACAAATAAAAGAACATATTAAAGGAGTGATTGTTTCGTGATTCCATTTAAAGTTCGTGTTCCAGCTAGTACGGCAAATGTAGGTCCGGGTTTTGATTCTGTTGGAATAGCATTATCATTATATTTGGAAGTGGCTGTGAAGGAACAATCAGCTCATTGGCATGTTATACATTCATTCGATTCTTCTATCCCAAATGATGAGAGAAACTTAATTGTAAGTACAGCACTTAAAGTATGTCCTTCGTTATCTTCCTATATAATAGAAGTTACTAGTAATATTCCACTTACGCGAGGATTGGGGAGCAGCGCATCAGCCATTGTAGCAGGAATAGAACTTGCCAATGAACTTGGAGAATTACATTTAACAACAGATGAGAAAGTTCATCTTGCTACAAGTTTTGAGGGACACCCTGATAATGTAGCTGCTTCTATTTTAGGAGGTACTGTTATTGGCGCGATGGATGGGAATCATGTATCTGTTGTTAGAATAGAGAGTAAAGAATTAGGTGTAATCTCTCTTATTCCTGATGAAGAATTAAATACAAATAAAAGTCGTTCTGTATTGCCAGAAACATTTCAATTTCATGATGCTGTTCGTGCAAGTGCAGTCAGCAATGTTTTAGTAGCAGCGTTATGCCAAAAGAAGTGGGAAATTGTTGGTGAAATGATGGAAAGAGATCAATTTCATGAACCATATCGTTCACAGCTTGTTCCATTTTTACCCGCAGTTCGGATGTATGCGAAAAAGTTTGGAGCATATGGGACAGCACTTAGTGGGGCTGGTCCATCTCTTTTTATATTGACTCCATATGAAAAACGCGAGGAAGTTGCTGAACAATTAGCAAAAGTGTTTCCGGCGATGCAAGTTTGTGAGCTGGAAATTGATCATGAAGGAACAGTTGTGAAAAGGGAACAAAGTGCTGGTAGAACAGAAGAGAAGTATAGTATATAGATAAGGGATTAAAGAAGCGAAGTCTCTTATATAATAGACATAAAGGAGTCGAACTCTTTTCTTGTTTTAGGTTGGTGTAGTAACAACCGTAATACAAGAATTTTGAGACAGGCTTCTTTTTTATGCTCTTTGCCATATTCCTGTAACAAACCACCTATATATTCAGTGGTGGAGGTGCAGAAGATGAAAAAAATGATGACAATATGTCTTCTTACAACAATGACAATTACGGCTGGATGCAATTGGACACAAAAAAATGTTTCACAGGAATTCAAAGCAAAAAAAGTAACATATAAAGATTTTACGTATGAGGTTAATCCAGAAACGTTTGCTTTAACGATAGACCATGATGGAGTGAAGGAGCAAGCATCACAGCCTTTACCGAAAATGAAAGTATCAAAGTTGAAAAAAGATGATACACATACATCATGGGAATATCCTGATCAGAAAATAAAAGTGAATTTAGAAAAGAAAAAAGATCATGTAGATATTGGGATTGAATCTACAGGTGCAGAAAGCTTTACTTGGCCAAAAGTACAAGCTGAAAATTATACACTTCCTTTATGGGAAGGTAAGTATATTCCAAGCAATGATGAAAATTGGAAGAAATTCTTAAAGGATGAAACGTATTCATTTGCGGAATCATTTTCAATGAAATTTTTTGCATTAAATGGTTCGAAATATTCCATGGTATTTGTTGCAAACAATATGTTTAATAATGAAGTTGAATTTCATTCTGATCCGAAAATTGGATTTGATTTTACCCATGAATTTCCGAGTATTAACAAAAATAAATCATACGGTTTTCAACTGTATGTGACTGATAATGATGCGGTGAATATTGCAAAATTGTATAAGAACAATATTGTAGAGAAAGGTGAATTTAAAACATTACAAGAGAAAGCAAAACAAAATAAAGAAGTTGAAAAGTTATACGGAGCAGCTCACTTTTATTTTTGGAATCAAAATGCTTTATCGCAAAGTAATATAGATTGGCCAAAACTAAGACAACAAATCAATAGTCCTATATTTGGGTGGATGAAAGAACTGATTCAAAAATATAGTAAAGAGCCTGGCGAATTAAATGTATTTGATCAAATTAATAAGCAAGATTTTATTGATAAGTATCAGGAAAATGTTGTTTTACGTTATATAAATGAAGTGTTAGGAATGAAGGAGTTTTATAAAGAAGATATGTTTCCGAAAGTTGATGATGAGGCAAATCAATTATTGAAAAAAGGCGTAGATCACTTAACTGAAACGGAATTGTATAGTTTAAATAAACATTTGTTAAAATCAACACTTGGTGATGCAGTTGAGGATGTTGACAAATGGGGTAGTGCAGATGGAACGAATGTATTAAAAGAGATGGATGAAGCTGGTATTGAACATGCATGGATTGGACTGCCGAACTGGGAACAAGGATTCATTCAACCGGAATTTGTGAAGCTAGCTGAGAAAATGGGATATTTAGTTGGTCCATATGATTCTTATCATTCCATTCATGAAAAAGGCGATAAAAATTGGAATACAGCTTCCTTTAAAGATCCTTCACTATTTGAAGATGCAACGGTTGCCAAAAAAAATGGTGAGAAAATACAAGGATTTCTAGGAAAAGGTCGTAAATTAAATCCGACATTATCTTTACCTAGTGTGAAAGAACGAGTTAGTGGCATATTAAATAATGGTACCCCATTTAATTCATGGTTTATTGATTGTGACGCCACAGGGGAAATTTATGATGATTATTCTCCAAAGCATATTACAACACAAGAGCAAGATTTAAAAGCACGTTTAGCACGAATGGATTATATAGCGAAAGAAAAAGGTATGGTTGTTGGTTCTGAGGGTGGAAATGATTTTGCAAGTCAAGTGATTGCTTTTGCACATGGTATTGAAACACCCGTTATTAAATGGGCCGATGAAGATATGAGAAAGAATAAGACAAGTCCATATTATGTTGGGGGTTACTGGTCGCCAAATCAAAATGTTCCAGAAAAGTATGCAAAACAAGTACCAGTGAAGGAAGAATATAAACAAGTGTACTTAAACCCAGTGTATTCAATACCTTTATATAAATTAGTGTACAATGACTCTGTCATTACAACTCATCATTGGGAATGGGGTAGCTTGAAGGTAAAAGATGAAGTCGGAAATCGTATGTTATATGAACTATTGTATAACGTTCCTCCTTTATATCACTTAGATGAAGTTGAATGGAAGAAGCATAAAAATGAAATTACACATCATTTAAAAACATGGGAAGCATTTCATAAAAAAGCAGTAACAGAAGAGATGACGAATTTTGCATATCTTTCAAAAGACAAACTTGTGCAAACAGCTTCCTATGGAAAGGACATAAAAATAATTGTAAACTTCTCTGATCAAGATGTAAAAACAGAAGATACAGAAATACCAGCAAAATCGGCTGTTATTTTTGACGAAGGTAAGAAAATGATTTACAAACCTGAAACAAATAAACAGTGATAAATGTAGCAGGTTCCCACTGGTATGGTAACGAAAGTGCTAAACTGGGGGGGATTTTTTTTACTAGTATACAACGGAATTGTAAATTTTTTGAAATTATCATTTGATGTCTTGTTAAAATCCAACACGAGAGTATAATGTGAAATGAAATACATATTGATTTTACTTCTTTACAACGAAACCTTACAAAAATGTAAGGTGAATGAAATGAAATTCAATATGAAGATTGATAGACATGGAGTATACTAGGAAAAGAGAAAGAGAGGAGAATAGACATGAGCTCTGAATTAGAACAAAACACAAGAAGTAAAAAGAAACGTTCTAAAAGAAAATCTGTGAAGTGGTTCATTTTGATTCCATTTTTACTACTCATTTTTGGTGGAGTAGGATATGGTTCGTTTTTATATAATAAAGCAAATGCGGTTGTAAGTGATGCGTATGCAAAAATTGAGAAATCAACTAAACGCGATAAAGAGGTTGAACCGTTAAAAGATAATATTTCTGTTTTAATTATGGGTGTTGATGGAAGTGATATTCGAAAAGGACAATATGGAGAAGCTGTTCGTACGGATGCGCTATTATTGGCAACAATTAATAAAGATGATAAATCAGTAAAATTAGTAAGTATTCCACGTGATTCTCGCGTGTATATTCCATCAAAAAAGAAATTGGATAAAATTACGCATGCCCATGTATTTGGTGGAGTTGAAAGTACACGGGATACAGTAGAGAGATTTTTAAATGTTCCAGTTGACTATTATGTGAAATTTAACTTTGATTCCTTTGTGAAAATTGTAGATTCACTTGGTGGTATTGATGTGGATGTACCAGTTGCATTTACAGAACAAGATAGTAAAGATCAAGCAGGTATGATTCATTTAGAAAAAGGTTACCAACATTTAAACGGAGAGCAAGCTCTTGCGTTAGCACGAACTCGTAAAATTGATAGTGATGCAATGCGTGGTCAAAGACAACAGCTCGTTATTGAAGCAATTGCGAAAAAAGCAATGTCTGTTCAATCGATTAGTAAATTAGGTCCCCTTTTAGATGCAGTTGATAGCAAAATGAAAACAAACTTAACATTTGATGATATGCTTTCCATTACAAGAAATATGGCCGGAACTGATTTACAGATGGAGAAAATGCAAATAGAAGGTACGGATAAACGTATCGGTGGTATTTATTACTACATTCCAAATGAAAAAAATGTGCAAGACATTTCTAAAAAGTTAAATGAACATCTAGGTGTTACGCCAAAAGCAGCACGAAACTAATTGTAAAAGGTTGGCGCCTGGCCAACCTTTTTTGATTTATAATATATATGGGTATTAAATAAATCAAAATATTATTGGAGTTATTTAAAAATGTTTGCATATATAATAAAATGCATATATATAGTTAGCGAGGAATTACGAAGTACACGAATTAGGGTGAAACTTCCTTTGTATACAGTTTGTTAATGTTCATTTTAGAAGATTGAAAAGAAATTGAATAGATATACTAATATGAATGGAAGAATTATATAAGATTAATAGAAAGGAATTTAATAGAATGGGAAATGTATTTAATGTAAAAAGCATTATAGTCACAATAGTGGCTGTTGTTGCGATCGCAGTGGGGTATTTTATGTTTCAATCAATCACATCACCAGCTAGGGCAGTAGCAAATCAAGCGAATTCTTTACAGCTTGCAAGTGAGCAGTCAAAAGTGGAGATGAATAAAACAGCACCAAGTCAATTTAATGGTCAAGTTAGAAAAGTTGCCTACCTCACATTTGATGATGGGCCAGGAAAATATACGGCTGAACTACTTAATATATTAAAACAAAATGATGCGAAAGCAACATTTTTCTTAATCGGTGCAAATGTAAAACAATTTGCAGATTTAGTAAAGCGTGAGAAAGCAGAAGGTCATTATGTGGGCATGCATAGTATGACACATGATTCTAAAAAATTGTATACAAATGGCGAGTATGTGAATGAAATGAAAGAAGATCAAGGCTTAATAGCAAATATTATTGGAGAATTTCCGAAATTAACACGTCCTCCGTACGGTTCTATGCCTGGTTTAAATGAAGCGCTTCGTAATAAAGTAGTAGAAGATGGCTTAAAAGTTTGGGATTGGACGATTGACTCTTTAGATTGGAAATATAATAAAATGCCTGTTGATGCTGCTTCAGCAAAAATTGTTGAAAATGTAATTACAGGTGCAACGAATCCTAAAGAAGTTATCTTAATGCATGATATTCATCCGCAATCTGTTGCAGCAGTACCGGCAATTATAAAAGGATTAAAAGAAAAAGGTTATGAATTTGAAGCGTATCATGAAGGTGATCACTTCCCGTTGAATTTTTGGCATGACAAACGTATGTAACATAGGAGGAAAAGAAGTTGGGTTATAGAAAATTAGCACTAGTTGGAGCATTATCAGTAGGATTATTATCAGGTTGTTTTGGCGAAAAGCCAGAAGAAAATCTATTTGTTGCATTTGAAAACGCAGCTAAACAAGAAAAGTCATTGTTTGAAGATGCGAAAAAATTAGAGACGCTGGAAAAACAAGGCCAGGAATTATATGCTCAAATTATAAAAGAAGGAAAAGAGCATAATGAAGCTGTTGCCCAAAAATTAGACCAAGCAGTTTTAAATGTGGGCGAGCGTGAAAAAATATTAAAAAATGAAAAAGATGCATTAGAGAAAGCACAGAAAGAGACGAACTCAGTTCAAAGTAATGTAGAGAAAATTGAAGATAAAAAAATACAAAAACAAGCGAAAAAAGTAGAAGAAGCTTATAAGAATCGTTATGATGCTTTTCAAAAAATGAACGAAAGCTATGTGAAATCAATGGCGATTGAAAAAGAACTTTATGCGAAGTTAAAAGTAAAAGAAACAAAGTTAAAAGAAATCGGTGAGAAAGTGAAAGCTGTAAATCAATTAACGGAAGAAATGCAAAAAGAAAAAGAGAAGTTTAATGGATATACAAAAGAGTATAATGAAGGAAAACTAGCATTCTATAAGGAAGCGAAAATCAAGGTTAAGGAACAAAAATAAAGTATATAAATCCAAATTAAAAAACCGACATAAATCCTTTCTTTTTAGGGGAGAGAGCATCCGGCCATGCATAGAAGCGGTCAGATCATCTTCTTGCCCTATGCCAAGTGAAAACAGAGAGAGAAAACGAGTGCAAGTCACCTTTTTTCTTCGTAGCAGCGATTTATATGTCGAAAAATCAAAGTGGATTTATATAGTATGATGTTAGGTAATACATAAATTTAAGGTGTAAGGCTCAAATGCGAAAAGGTAATGAAATACCTTAATCAAATAATATAGACAAAAAAGCTGAAAGACATTTAAATTATAATGTTTTTCGGCTTTTTTAACTTGTAGGACAGAAAAGACTGGAAATGAAATTCTAAAAGAGTTATAGTTTAATGTTTAAGGAGAAAAAAGATGTTTAAGAAAAGAAATGATGAACATCATATAAGTAAGGAGAATGAAAAATGACATATGAATTTTTACTCAAATTAGGTTTGGCACTCTTTTTAGGTTTATTTATAGGGATTGACAGGCAACTAAAGAATAAACCACTCGGTGTGAAAACAAGTATGGTCATTTCTGTAGCAAGTTGTTTAATTACGATGGTTTCGATTGAATCTGTGAATGTTTACTCTTCACCAGGACATACAAATATGGACCCAATGCGTTTAGCAGCACAAATTGTAAGTGGTGTTGGTTTCCTTGGAGCAGGTGTAATTTTAAGAAGAAATAATGATGTGATTTCAGGATTAACAACAGCATCAATGGTTTGGGCAGCATCTGCTTTAGGGATTGCAATTGGGGCAGGTTTTTATATACAAGCAATCGTTGCAATGATTCTCATTATATTAGCTATAAATGTATTGCCACACCTTGTTAAAATAGCAGGTCCTTATTCTTTAAGACAAAGGGATTTAGCGATTAAAATTATCGTAAAAGAGCACCGAGAATTAGATGGCATTTTTAAACAAATTAAAAACTTAAACATGCAAGTGAAACGCGTGAAAATTAAAGATATTGATAGTGAATCTCAGCAATTAGAAATGGTTATATTAGCACCTGAAGATTTATATACAACCGAATTATACAGTTCCTTAAAGGAAATTGATCATATTGTTTCGGTTGAGGTTGAAAGTAGATAATTATAAAGTTTAATGAATGAAACAAGGTTAAATCAAAAAAGGGTGATGAAATTCACCCTTTTTTATTTGAAAAGTATTGTTTTTTTACACTATTATGAGTAGTAATAACCATCCTTCAGTTTTAGAAAAAATAAAGAAGTTAAGCGAATGATGAAGAACCTCCCATGATTAAAATTCCACTTTATCAGTAGGGAAAACAAGACCGATTTGTTGTCTAGCCTCCTTCATAATTTTTTTGCTCTAACCTTGAATAAACCGCTGTAAGAGAAAAGTCTTGTAATATACGTGAATCTTCGATAGATCTAGTTGTGATTGTATTTGTTCCAACTATTCTAACTTTAAAATGTTTTTGATATGAATTGCCATAGGAAATTAATTATATAGGGAAGAATGGGAAATATTAAATGATTTGCTTAATTGATATAGATGCTATGTTACCCTTTGGTATAATGAGGGACAAGAGGGGGAGACGAAATGGATATAACAATTAGAAAGGCAACAGAAAAAGATATAAAAGGGATCGCAAAAGTGCATGTTGATAGTTGGAAGATAACATATAAAGGAATAATATATGATGAAATCATAGACAATGCAACGTATGAAAGTCGGGAAAAGCAATGGGAAAATATCTTTAAACAAGCGGTAGGAAATGAATATAGGTATGTGGCAGAAACGTTTGATCAGAAAATTATAGGATTTATTGATGGTGGTCATGAAAGAACAGGAAAGTATAATTGTGACGGAGAACTGTATGCGATTTACTTATTGAAAGAATATCAAGGAAATAAATTAGGAAAGAGATTATTTCAAGAACTTGTGTCAGAATTTATAAAAAATGATATGTCTTCTGTATTAGTATGGGTTGTTTCTAGTAATCCTTCGAAGCTTTTTTATGAAAAATTCAGACCAGAACTTATTGATACAAAATTTTTGGAAAGGTTAGATGTAGAAGAAACGGCATATTGTTGGAGAAATATTAAAAGTCTGTATAAGAGCTTAACATAATAAAATATGAAGTTTTCAGCTTACGAATGTATTTAGCCCATGGGAAGGTGTATTCATACTAGGACTTTTATTCCAGAATTAAAAAATGTATGTTTTTACCAATAAATACCAAGTATAAAACGTGTAATTTTTAAACATTTTAATATATAAAGGAGGTGAACGGTAATGGCTAGAAATCGTAATTCAAATCAGTTAGTATCAAACGGAGCACAAGCAGCACTTGATCAAATGAAGTATGAAATTGCACAGGAATTTGGTGTACAACTTGGAGCCGATACTTCTTCACGTGCGAATGGTTCTGTAGGTGGTGAAATCACAAAACGCCTTGTAGCTATGGCAGAACAACAGCTTGGTGGCGGGTATACTCGTTAATTTAAAGCAGTATGAAAGAAAGGAAGAATTCTTCCTTTCTTTTTTTTTGTATAGTTTTTACTAAAACAAAAGTGAGTTTTCCATTTAATAGCACGAATATACTGTTGTAAGGATTGGGAAAATAGAAGTAATGCTATGATATACTCCAATTTCTTTTGTTATATAAGTTGAAAAGCAGACAAAATGTGATAGCCCTGATGAAATTTAAAAATGAATTTCATCAGGGTTACTATATGGAAAGAAATACGTGAGGAAGGGTCTCGAAATCAACATGCTAAAAAAAGAAAACTGTTGTTTAATTGCACTTGCATCTGTTCCACTTGTTATGACATTAGGAAATTCCATGCTAATTCCAATCCTTCCGACACTTGAAAAAAAACTCCATATCTCTTCTTTTCAAGTATCCATGATTATTACAATATATTCTATCGTTGCTATTGTATTGATTCCGATTGCTGGGTATTTATCGGATCGCTGGGGACGTAAAATGGTAATGGTTCCAAGTTTGTTAATTGCAGCTATCGGTGGTGCAATAACGGGTTGGGTATCATGGAAAGTGGAAAATCCATATGTTTGGATTCTAATTGGAAGAGCGATTCAAGGGATAGGTGCTGCTGGAGCGATGCCAGTTGTAATCCCATGTGTTGGCGATTTATATAAAGATGAAAAACAAGTAAGTACGGGATTAGGGATCATTGAAACGTCAAATACATTTGGGAAAGTGCTAAGTCCAATATTAGGTTCTGCTCTCGCAGCAGTAGTATGGTTTTTACCATTTTGGGCCATTCCAGTTTTATGTGCTGTTGCTATCATCTTATTATTACTGTTAGTAAAAGCAAAGAAACAAGAAAATCAAGCACCACCTTTCAAAGAATTCATTCAATCAATCGGTTCAACTTTCCAAGAAAAGGGAAGATGGTTAGTCGCAATTTTTGCATTAGGTGCTATCATTATGCTCATATTATTTGGAATTCTTTTTTATTTGTCTACGATATTGGAAGAGAAATATAACATTCATGGAATTTGGAAAGGCTGTATACTTGCGATTCCGTTGCTTGTATTATCAATAAGTTCATACATGGCAGGAAAGAAAATCGGTGATGACCAAGATGTTATGAAAAAATGTATATATATCGGATTTATATTAGCAGCCGCGTCTGTTATACTTCCATTATTTTTAAAAGGCATTTACTTGTTAATTCTTTGTCTTGTTGTTATGGGAATGGGAATCGGGATTGCTTTACCGTGTTTAGATGCTCTTATTACACAAGGAATTGAAAAAGAACAAAGAGGAACTGTTACCTCTTTTTATAGTTCAATGCGTTTTACTGGTGTAGCAGCGGGACCACCTCTGTATGCTTACTTTATGAAGGGGACAGATCATGAAGTATTTTATTTAACCTGCATATTTGCAGTTGCTGGAGCAATTATTACAATTGTGTGGATTAAGCCTAAAAAGAATAATAAACCTTTAAATTCAGTTCCGGAACCTACATCTTAATTCAAAATTTTTTAATATCTCATTTCAACCTGTTAATTCTCTTTCGTATGATCAACATAGTGATCATAATCAGGTATTGCCAGTTAATCAAAATTTTCAACAAGTTTATTTAGGCCCGCTGTTAATGGCTTACCGGATATCGGAATTCCATATAAGTAACTGCTCCTTTTATGAACATTATACAAGAAATACAACTTTAATTATTGTTTAACAATTACCTATAAAGTGAAACTTTAATCAGTGGGGGTTTTCTTCATCCCCCACTGATTATTAGTTGAACCAATCGGGCTTTTACGGGCAGTTCATCCCCCTCCTAACTTCTTTGCTTTTGCCAAATTTTGAGGTGGGGGTCTTACTGCCCGTTAATGCGGGATAAATATACTGAACCGTTATACTTTCTTTTCTAAAAAATGAGTTGTTTTAGCATGTAAAGAGCAACTCCCCAAATAATAACCCCTGAAATTTTATTTAGAATTGCAATTGAGTTTCCTGATGAATTTAATTTTCCAAGCACGTGCCCTGCAAATGCTAAGCCAATAAACCAAAGCCAAGAAACTATAATTGTTGTAAAAGCAAAGGCCCATTTTTCGTTGCCTACATATTGAATAGAGTTTGTGCCAATGACGCCAATTGTATCTAAAATTGCATGAGGATTCAATAAGGAAACAGAAGCGGCAAAGATAATTTGCTTTTTGATAGTCATCGTTTTTGCTTCAATCGTCTCTTTTGTAGAATCACTTTTCCAAATCATCCATCCCATATAAATCAGAAAGAAAAATCCAATTACATAAAGTATTGTTGTTAGCCATGAAAAGGTCAGAAGCATAAGTGATACACCTTGTACTGCAATCAAAATTAAAATTGTATCGCAGATTGATGCGGTTAGAACAACTGGTGTAGCCCGTAAAATATTTGGCTGACTAGCACCTTGGTTAAAGACAAAGACGTTTTGTACACCTAATGGAATAATGAGTCCAAACGCAAGAACCATTCCGTGAAGAATTGCTTCAATCATTTTATTTCCTCCCATATAAATTACTGAAATATGATAGTGTATATTGTATAGAAGAAAATCGAAATTGTATCCATCCATATGGTTGGATAATAAACCAACCAAAAAGAAGTGAGGTGATAAAATGGAGCGATTTGACTGGAAGCCAAATGGATTCTCTCCGATTCCCTTATATAAACAAATTGAGGAATATATAAAAGAGAAGATTATAAATGGAGAATGGACGATTGGTACAAAATTACCGTCACAGCGAGCTTTTTCACAAGCATTTGAAGTGAATCGAAGTACAATTATAATGGCTTTAGATGAATTAGCAGCGCAAGGATTGATTGAGGGAAAGGGTAGAAGAGGAACAATTGTGAGAAACGATACATGGAGTGTATCAACTTTGGTGCCTCCTCCTAACTGGAATTCTTATGTAGAAACAGGTATTTATTATCCGAATCTTCCTACCATTCAAGAAATTAATGAAGCCGAATTTTATCCACATATCATTCGATTGGGTACTGGTGAACTTTCACCAGAACTTTTACCTGAAAAGAAAACGAAGCAAATCATGAAAGAACTTTCTCGTGGGAAAATTCCTTTAGGATATGAGGAACCAAGAGGAGACTTCAAGTTGAGAGAACAAATAGCCACGTATTTACAAAAATATGATATTTTTGCATCGCCGGCATCTATATTAATTGTTTCGGGAGCAATTCAAGCACTGCAACTTATTTCGATGGGACTTCTATGCAAAGGCTCATCCATTTTACTTGAAAAACCATCTTATTTATACTCCCTCAATGTTTTTCAATCTGCAGGAATGCGTTTGTTTGGTATTCCGATGGATGAAAATGGGGTTCAGCCATCACTTATTTCAAAATATAAAAGACGATTCAATGGTTCAATTTTATATACTATTCCGTCTTTTCATAATCCAACAAGTCTTGTCATGAATGAACAAAGAAGGCAAGACGTTATGAAAGTATGTAATGAAATTGGATTACCTATAATTGAAGATGCCGTGTATCAAGATTTATGGCTTGATTCGTCTCCACCAAAACCATTGAAGGCATATGATACAAATGGGATCGTATTACATATTGGAAGTATGTCAAAAGTCATTAGTCCGGGTTTAAGAATCGGCTGGGTTGTTGGACCAGAACCAGTCATTAAAAGATTGGCAGATATAAAAATGCAAATGGATTACGGCTCGAGTTCGTTATCACAACGAGTTGCTGCAGAATGGTTTGCAAGTGAGTTATATGAGAAACATATACAGCAAATACGAATTGAGTTAAAAAAACGGAGAGACTTTATGCTTGCAATGCTAGAGAAATACTGCAGAGATATAGCAACTTGGCAAATACCAAGCGGTGGATTTTATATTTGGCTACATATTGAACAAAACATTTCGATGCGGGAGTTGTTTGAAAAAGCATTACAAGAAAAAATTCTACTCAATCCTGGGAATGTGTATGATAGAAATGCAAGCCAATATTTACGTCTTTCTTATTCATATGCCTCAATGCATGATATAGAGAAAGGGATTGAAATGGTTGCGAGATTGATAAAGAATCTCTCAGTATAATAATCACAATTTTTAGAAGTGAAAAATGATATCATAAATACCAGTAATTGAAAAAGGAGAAGAAATATGAAACAATATGTCATTTGTCAGGTTATCGATGGAACAAAGTATTTAGCTGCCTATGCAGAAACAAAACAAGAAGCGATTGAAAAAGCAGAATTATTAGGGTTAAGGACGGGAAGCCGCTACGTTGTTGTTACTGCTGAAGAAGCGGAGGGATTACAGTATCCCTAATTGTTAAGCTACTAAAATAGAGAAAAAGAGTGAATCTAAGATTCGCTCTTTTTTCATATTTGTATAAAATTAACTTCAAACATCATTTCTTTGTTTCTAAGATAATACTATACTTATTTCTGTATATTATAATATTTTGTTTGAAAACAGTAATAAGAATGCTGTATGAGCTTATAAGTATTATTTTAACCATAGAAAATACATAGATGATAGAGGAGAGAATAAAATGAATGAAGTAAACATACGGCCTAAAAAAAGGTCTAAGTATCGTATTATGTTAGGAACGTGGTATTACTCTGTAAAAAGGAATATTCAATGGTTAACGGATGGGAAAAAGTATGCTAAAACTTTTCAACAAGAAAAGTTACCTTGTACTGTTATACAGCATCGAACAATACTGTTTCGTAAACTTAAAGATGTAGATATGTGGTATCAAGAGAATAAAATTATTAATTTGAAAATCGCTATTAAACAGTTAAATGGTGTTGTAATTAAGCCGGGAGAAACATTTTCTTATTGGCGTTTAATAGGTAAGACTACAAAGAGAAAAGGGTATGTAGAAGGAATGGTATTGCATTATGGTACTTTTAAACCAGGAGTTGGAGGTGGGCTTTGTCAACTTTCAAATTTAATATACTGGATGACATTACATACAACACTAACCGTAACAGAGCGATATCGTCATAGCTATGATGTATTTCCTGATTCAAAGCGTACACAGCCGTTTGGAAGTGGTGCGACTTGCTCCTATAACTATCTTGATTTACAAATAAAAAATGAAACAGATCAAGCTTATCAACTTCATCTTTACGTGACAGACGAACACTTAGTAGGGGAATGGAGAACAGCCTATCCTCAGCTTTACCAATATGAAGTATATGAAAAAGAACATGCAATTAAGCCAGCGTATTGGGGTGGCTATATCCGATGTAATGTCATACATCGTAGAGCGTTTAATCAACAAAAACAGTTTGTTGAGGATCAATATGTAACGGGAAATCACGCAATAATGATGTATGAGCCACTTCTGGCTTATAGTAGTGGTAAAAGTGAGGAGTAGTACTTTATGAAGAAGCCTAATAAAATGAAACTTTAATTTTACGGGTAGTTAATCTTACCTCTAACATCTTTACTTTCGTTGGACTTTGAGTTGGAGGTATTATTGTTCGTAAGTAGTAGGATAAAACATTTAGTTTATTAGGCTTATTTCTTTTTTATGATTTAGTGGTCTTACAATATCCATGTGAAAATAATGAAAAAAGTAAATGAATACAGTAAGAAGTATTTTTCTAAGGATTCTATGGATAGTAATGCTAATTTCTTTTTCAAATCCAATTCCCATTTCTAAATCGATTAATATATGTTTTGAAATTCCAAGACTGTAAAAATTTTTCGGCAGCGTGAAAACCAGACTGATAAAGCCATTCTTTTTCCTCAGTAGTTAATTGGAATTTTGTACTTGTAATTGTTCCAGTTGGAATTGCAATGGTTCTTGCTTTCGATTCTTTATCTAGATGGCGTAAGTCATGTGCTTGCATCATCGTTTTGAATAAGCCTTTAAACATCGAGATGGGATCTTCATAAGGAACAGGTTCAGCTTGTATTTCATTTTTTACAAAATGAAAGCCAAAAGTTGGCCAACGGGGTATATTAGGTGAGTCAAAAATCCAAATTGGATAATTGCTAAGAAGACCTCCATCAACCATATAACAAGGTTGTTTCCATTTAGGTGTTTTCCATTTTACTGGTTCGAAATAGAAAGGGATAGTACTGCTCATTCTAACAGCTTTTGCGATAGAGAAATCTTGATTTGTAAATCCATAGTTTGGTAAATCATCAGGGAAAATAACCATCTTTCCATTACTAATATCTGAGGCAATGATTTTTAAGTTTTGTGGATTAGATAAGTCGCTAAAATTATGAATCCCTTTTTTGTGTAGTAAGTCTTCTAACCATGTTTCTAAAAAAACATTTGAATAAATCCCTAATTTAGCCCATGCATTTAATCCCTTTCCTACAAAAGGAATTTTATCAAGTAAAGTTTTTTTTATAAATTGATGATAATTAACGTTACTAATAATTGTTTTTAATTCTTCACAAGAGTAACCTGCTGCCAGAAGGGCTGCAATAATAGCTCCAGCTGATGTTCCCGCTACACGTTCACATTCATAGCCTTGCTTTGCTAATGCACAAATTGCACCAACATGTGCAATTCCTCGAACGCCGCCACCTTCAAAGACACCATCGATTTTCATAGGAATAATTCCTTTCAAAGATTGGATTTGCCGTATAGCAAAAAAGCACGTGATTCACGTGCTTTTTTACAATAGTTTTTAAAGCCACTTAGCAACCGATGAAGCCGCCACAGCAGCTAGCTCCAATGATGATTAGAAGGATGAATAAAACGATTAATAAAGCGAAACCGCCGTAACCGCAACCACCACCATAACCGCCGTAACCGTAACCGCCACCACAACTGTAGCCGTAACCGCCACCATAACCATAACCCATATGGAATGCCTCCTTATAATAAAAGTTGAAATAAAGAAAAATGAACAATTTGAGGATCTGCTATAAGGAATTATGAAAGATCGTGTTTGTAGGAACACTGTATACTATGCTGTTTTAAACTTATTCGCGTCCTAGGGATAAGCCTGTTTTTTTGAATAACTTATTTCGATTTTTTAGGATGAAGGATGTACTGTATGTGTGTTATGATACGGATAAGCACATTTACGTAAGGAGAAGTTATGAGAAACCAGATTGATTTATTAATTGATAAATATGATTTAACACATATAAAACCAGAACTATTAGCTACTATATTTCCATGTGTAAAAGTTATTCCGAGACAAGAGGAGTCACTTTCAATTGGCTGTTCAAAGATGGGGGGAATGCCTGATGTTCCATCTACATTTGAATACCCAACTTATGAAGGGAAAGCGTTAGATTTTATTGCACAATTCAATCTAGCTGACCTACAAGGCGTGAACATAGAGCATGACTTACCTGAAACAGGTATGTTGTATTTCTTCTATAATGGCAATTATCAATATGATGGTACTTGGCGTGTTCTATATTATAACGTTCCGCTAGAACAATTACAGAGGATAAGTGATCAACCATCAAAATATACACAATGTGCATTATCATTTAAGCTAACATATAAACTCCCTGAGCTATTTATTGAAGATGAAGCTGATTCGGATCGTTTTCTACAACTATTAGAGGAGTTAATGCCAGATCATTATGATAATCATCAAGTATTTGGTGAACCGTTCTCAGTGCAAAGAGAAGTATTTGAGGAGGCTGGAGAATATGCTGGTATTAATGATCAGGATATGACATTGTTATTCCAAGTTGACTCTGACTATACAAATTGTAATATGATGTGGGGAGATTTAGGGATGCTGTATTTCTGCATTGGAAATGAAGATTTAAAGCAACGTCGTTTTGAAAATACATGTTGTGTATTGCAGTCTTGTTAGAAGGAAAAGCAGTAGTTAATTCTTATTGAAGAGTTTACTGCTTTTCTTTTACGGTATATTTTTTAAAAATTCGATATTTAGTGATGATAAAATAATGATTAATAAATATGCACAATCCCATATTTTCTTTTTGAAAAAGTATTGTATACTTTAAAAGTATATGAACATTTTTTATGATTTTAAGTAGAAGGGCGTGACAAGATGAGATGAAGAAATCAAACAAGTATTTAACAGCTGTCGCACTTTGTTCAACGATTATGATTGGTGGTTTACAAGTTCCAGCAGTATCTTATGCAGCTACAAATGAAAAAGTAGACGATATAAAACCGGATACCAAATTATTAAAAAGTTTCCAAAAAGAATTAAAAAAACATATTGATAATCGTGAAGAAAATATTACAATCACATATAAAACAAAAGCTAAGAATGGTAGAGAAGTGATGGATACGCTCTATAAAGAGTATACTAAGATAGTAGATGCAGATGAGTACTTAAAATACAATGTAGCAAGTACAAAATATTCAATTCGTGGTATACCAGAAAATTATACTTTTACATTAAAAATTACATATCGTGAATCAAAAGAACAAACGCAACATGTAAAGGCGCAAGCAAAATCAATTATAAGTTCTATTTTGAAGGTTGGCATGGATGAGCATGAAAAAGTGAAAGCAATTCATGATTATGTTGTGAAACATGTTTCATACGATACTTCCTATAAAGCTTATACGGCGTATGAAGCGTTGGTGAATCGTTCAGCGGTTTGTCAAGGATATACATTATTAACCTATCAATTATTAAAAGAAGCAGGTATTCAATCCCATATCGTAACTGGGATGGGGGATGGGCAAGCGCATGCCTGGAATCTAGTGAATATCGATGGAAAATGGTATCATCTCGATACTACGTTTGATGATCCGGTTCCAGATAAAGAGGGACGTGTAACCTATTCATATTTTAATATGTCTGATGAACAATTCAGTAAAGATCATAGCTGGGATCGGAGTAAATATCCGGCAGCAACAACAAATTATTATAATGAATTAACAAGTAAAATCAAGGTAGGAAGTCCAAAAACACTGGTATATCAGCAAATGTTAAAGGATACAAATCTTGTATATTTATCTGCTAAATATGGAGCGGATAACTACAATGAATTAAAGAAAAAATTACAGAAGCAATTTGCAGGACAACCTAAAAAAGTAGAAGTGCGCTATAAGCGGTCTATGGATGGAACGATGCAAGATGTTAAAAAAGTATTAAATGAAATTTCTTGGCCAAACGGAGTGAAACGAGTTTCTTATCAAGTAGCTCCATATAGTGCGCAAGCTGATTATTCATTGGCGACGATTACGTTTAAGTATTAATGAAAAGAGTATCTTCCGTAGATACTCTTTTTTCTTAGTTGTTAGTAGAAAGAGAAGCTAAAATAGCTAAGTCATATAAAATGAAAATTTAATCAGTGGGGTTTTCTCCATTCCCCACTGATTATTAGCCCTCACCAATCCGGCTTTTCCGGGCAGTTGATCCTCTTTGCTTCTGCTGAATTTTGAGGTGGTGATCTTACTGCCCACAAATAGAAGAAAACTATTATTTTTAGAATGGATAACACATAATTAAAACCTTATTTATTGTAAAGTTATGTTAAAATCATCAAAAATAGGAATCAGGTGAATGATGTGTCTTTATTTGAAAATGATATATTTGCAATGATCTACTTGTGCATCATGATAGGCCTTATTGTGTTATTTGTCGTATCTTTCACTCTTTTTATTCGGAGATTACTAATAAATTCTTCCACAAAAAATGTTCAGTCCGATCAGATAGAGAAGAAGCTCGATAAAATTATAGAATTACTTGAAAAAGATAAAAAATAATTAAATAGAATAGGTGAAGGATATATTGGAGGAGTTAAGATGGCTGATTATATTAGAAAATTAAGAACAAAAGTAGGGCATGATTATGTAATTTTGAATTTTTCTGGCGGCTGTGTTTTTAATGAAGTAGGTGAAGTGCTTCTTCAAAAAAGAGGGGATAATGGTGCATGGTGATTTCCTGGCGGGGCAATGGAATTTGGAGAATCGGCTGAAGAAACTGCAATTCGAGAAATAAGGGAAGAGACTGGGTATATGGTGCAAGTGGATGAGCTTATAGGCGTATATACAAAGTATTTTCATACATATCCGAATGGAGATCAAGCACAGACGATAGGAATGTTCTTTAAATGCTCCATAATTGGTGGAAGTAAAAACATAGATGGAGAAGAAACTTTAGATTTACAGTTTTTCCCGTTAGATCAAATGCCTGTACTATTTAATGAACAACATAAGGATTGTTTGCAAGATATTCTGAAAGGGAAAACAGCTGTATATCGTTAACGAAAAAACTGCATTAAAAAGAATATCGTACATTTTTTATTTAGTTAATAGTTAGTTTGCTCTATTAGACAATAGACTTTAAAGACAAGAGGAAAAAGATATGACTTATGAATTTGTTTTTAAAGATTCCTTTATGGACCTGAGAAAAACTTATATACAAGAAACGAAAACGAATGAAGAAATACTACTTTATCCTAGATGGAGCTTTCCAAACGGAAAATATTCATTTTTTTGTAGGGAAGAAGAGTATAAGGCAATATCAACAAAAGAAAGCGTTATATATAATGTATTTATAGTGTGTCATCCGGATGGAAGCGAAATTGCGAGAGTTAAAAATATACCATTGTTAAAAAAAGAGTCTATATTAAAAGAACTTAATTTAGTGTATGGTAAAAATAGTTATCAGATAAAGACTACGCTTGCATTTAAAAATATTACTATAAGTAAAGATGAAGAATTGATAATGACAGCCAATAAAATCTCCTCGATATATAAAAATGTTTTGAGTATGTATGATTACAATGTTAATGTTCATAATACGTTAGACTTGCCATTTGTAGTGTGGGTGGCAATTTTTAAAGGGATAGTGTTATTGATGAGACATTAATGCTTAAAAAATCCAGAAAAAGAAGCCAATATAAATTGACTTCTTTTTTCTTTATATGTTTATTTCCACCAATCATCAAACATTGATGCCGGTGTTTGTCTTTTATGTTCACTTACTGTATAACGTTTTTCGATTTTTTCTGCAACGTCTTCAGGAACTGTTTTTCCTTCTAAGTAATCATCTAGTTGATCGTATGTAATGTCTAATTCTGTTTCGTCAGCTTGACCTGGCTTTTCGTCTAATAAATCAGCTGTTGGCATTTTTAAGTAAAGACGTTCTTCAGCACCTAATTCTTGTAATAAAGCTCTTCCTTGACGTTTTGTTAAGCCTGTAAGTGGTAGAAGGTCAGCACCGCCATCTCCGAATTTTGTAAAGAATCCTGTTACAGCCTCAGCAGCGTGATCTGTTCCGATAACAAGTAAACCTTGTTGTCCACCAATTGCATATTGTGTGACCATACGAATGCGAGCCTTGACGTTTCCTTTATTGAAGTCTGTTAATGACTCTCCTAATAAGTCTTTATATTGATTTGAAAATGCATCAACTGTTGATGCAATATCAAAAGCAACAGATTGATCTGGCTGAATGAATTGTAACGCTAATTGTGCATCATCTTCATCTTTTTGCACGTGATATGGAAGACGTACAGCAATAAATGTTGCGTTGCCTCCTTCATTACGAACTTCTTCAACTGCAAGTTGTGCTAAGCGACCCGCTAGTGTAGAATCTTGTCCACCACTAATTCCAAGCACAAATCCTTTTGCGCCGGTTTTTCTTAAATAGTCTTTTAAAAAATCAATTCGTTTACGAGTTTCTGCCTTCGGATCGATTACAGGTTGAACATGTAGTGCTTTCATAATTTGTTCTTGTAATGTCATTATGTTTTCCTCCTATTCATATAGAACGAGCGATAAATATATATGTACTGATTCATAAAGTGAAACTTCCATCTGCGGGGAGGTTTCATCCCTCGCGGATGGTTAGTTGAACCAATCGGGCTTTAACGGGCAGTTATCCCCCACCTATCTTCCTAGGCCCTCTCTGAATCTTGAGGTGGGGATCTTACTGCCCGTTAATGCGGGGTAAATCTCCATTCATATTATTTCGCAAAATTAGCGAATATACAATAGGTTGAACGTATGAATATGAATGTAGTTATTATAATGAAACTGCTTCGTTTAATCAATTTTTCTGTAACCTTTCAAAAATGTAAGGTTTTTGTCATTTGAATCGATGGAAGATATTTCTTCGCTTCATTATGATTGCAGTATAGTGATTGGAAGGGCGGAGAAACAATATGAATATTAGGGAATTAGCGTTTCGTAATGTAACGCGAAACAGACGAACATATTCAGCTTATTTTTTGAGTAGTGCATTTGCAATTATGGCCTTTTTTGTTTACTCATTTTTTGCTTTTCATCCTGCATTAAGCGCAGGCCAATTAGGTCAATATGTGTTTGTAAGTATGTCTTTTGCACAAGTTATTATTTATCTTTTTACGTTTTTCTTTATTTTGTATTCAATGGGAATGTTTTTAAAAACAAGAAAGCGTGAATTGGGAATTTTAATGATGCTAGGTATGACGAAATTTCAATTAAAGCGTCTTATCTTTTTTGAAAATGTTATGATCGGTATCGCTGCAATTATTACAGGCATCATTTGCGGCATGCTGTTTTCGGGGATATTGATTTTGGTAGCGCCATTATTACTAAAGTTAGATTTATCTTTATCATACTATGTACCAACAACAGCAATCGGTGTAACAAGCATTATGTTTTTCATATTATTTATTATCATTTCATTCTTTAGTGCAGGGCTGATTCGTAAAAATCAGATTATGAAACTATTTAGAGGTGCAGTAAAAGCAAAGCCTGAACCAAAAGCTTCAATTATTTCTTCGTTCTTAGCTATAGTATTGCTTGGAGCGGGATATATAGGTGCTTTAATTTCGCATGGTGCCATGGTATTTATTATGTTGATTCCTGTAACGACAGTTGTCATTATTGGCACATACTTATTTTATAAGCAGCTCAGCGTATTTATTATTCGAGCATGTAAAAAGAGTAAACGGTTGTATTGGACGAGAACGAATATTATTACTCTTTCAGATTTAGCGTACCGTATGAGAGATAACGCGCGGATGTTCTTTATTGTTACCATTATTTCAACTGTAGCATTTTCAGCTATTGGTACATTAGTCGGCTTTGCTTCCATGACAAAGGGAATCATGAATCAACCAATTGCATTTCATTATCACTCTAAACAAGGGGATGAAAATGAGCCACAGCACGTACGATTCATTGGACAAACATTGAAGAAATATCATATATCTGCTGAAAAAATAGATATTGTATCAAAGAAAACTGAAAATAAACCACTAAGAGATGCGACATTTGTAAGAGAATCTGATTATAAAAAGTATGCAAAGTTAACGGGGGAGCCAGTTGATTTATTAACTGAAAATGCAGTACTATTTCTATCGATAGAAATACCAGGTCCACCGAAAAAAGAAAGAACAACAATTGAATTACCGAATGATAACAAATCGTTGCAGGTAAAAAAAGTTAACACATCTTCTCTTGGTAAAGTACTTACTGGAAATATCTATGTAGTTTCAGAAGCTCAATATAATTTACTACAAGATGGATTCAAAGAAGTAAAAGATTACATGTATAAAACAAACGAAACAAAAAATGAAATTGAAGCTGGAAAAGAACTTACCCACCAGATAAAAGCTTATCAAGAATATTCAAGATTTAGTGCTGCAGAATATGATCAAAATCAGGCTTTACAATTTGCTGGACCTATCTTTTTTGTAGGATTCTTTATTGGTATTGTATTCTTTGTTTGTGCAGGTAGTTTTTTATACTTCCGCTTATTCTCTGACTTAGAAGAGGACTATCGTTTATTTGATTCCATTCGAAAAGTAGGTTTAACAAGTGGTGAGTTAGCAAAAGTAGTAACGATCCGATTAGGGCTATTATTCTTTGTTCCAATTGGTGTTGCGACATTACATGGTGCAGTTGCGTTAACAGCTTTAGGGCAAATGTTTGAGTATTCACTTGTAAAAGAAAATGCGATTGTATTAAGTATCTTTGTAGGGATTCAAATTGTGTACTTTATCCTGATACGATCACGTTATTTAAAGCAATTGAAAGAAAGATTACGAATGAGTTAACATATAGTAGTTCATAAAACTCCCCTAACACATGAGGTTAGGGGAGTTTTTATTATATAAATAAAAACTTGGATATTTTTAAGAGTTTACATGTAATATTTCAATAATTGTATATACAATTATTAATTTGTAGTTTTTGTGAACAGTCTTGTTTTTCACATATATTTGTCCTACACTTTATTTGTTTGTAAGAAAGCAATATACATATAGTGTAAAGTTAATAATTAACTTTATTAAATATTAATAATGTGTAAGGAGGGTTTGTATGTTGAAATGGTTACAGAGCACAACAGACTTTGCGAGTAGTAAAAAAGGTGCGAAAATCATTGTTGTATCTTGGATTATTATTATGCTTGTACTAACAGGAGTCTCCAAACCAGCAAAGAAATACGCAAATAATGTAAGTGGTGATGGCATTCCGAAAAGCGCAGCATCCTTGCAAGCTGAAAAACAAGTAGAAAAGTATTTTCCAAATGATGAAGGATTACCGGCTATTATTGTATTTGATCAAAAAGAGGAAATGAAGGAAGAAGAGTTACAACATATTCAAGAAATGACCAAGAGGCTAGAGGATAAGAAAATAAAGCATGTCGAGAAAATTGTACCAATTAGTGAAATGCCAGTTCAAATGTTAACAGGTTTTTTATCTAAAGATAAAACAAGTTTTATTTTACCTGTTACAATGACAAATAATCTAGAAGTAAAAGAGATTCACAATACTGTAAATCAAATAAAAAAAGAATTGAAACAGGAATTACCTTCTAGTATGGAGGCGAAGGTAACGGGTCCAGCGGGGATTGCTGCGGATACGTTAGAAATTTTTAAAAATGCTGATGTAGTACTTCTATTATCAACAATTGGGTTGATTTTTGTATTATTAATTATGATTTATCGTTCGCCACTATTAGCAGTTATTCCACTCATAGCGGCAATTATTGTGTACCAAGTAATCGACCGAACCCTTGGTTTATTTGGTAAATTTGGCCTCGAAATAAAATCACAATCCTTGTCGATTATGTCAATCTTATTATTCGCGGCGTTAACGGATTATGCTTTATTTACTTTTGCAAGGTACAAGGAAGAGTTGCAAAAGCGTGAAGATAAATATGAAAGTATGAAGCAAGCGATGAGAAGGGTAGGCGAACCGATTTTCTTTAGTGGGAGTACTGTGCTTGCTTCGATGTTAATGCTGTTTTTCGCAGTATATAATGGTTATCGAAACTTCGCCCCGCTATTTTCTATTGCGCTTGTTGTCATTATTCTAGGTGGAATTACATTACTACCTGCCCTCTTTACGCTGTTTGGTAGAAAAGCATTCTGGCCGTTTATTCCAAAAGTTGGGCAGCAAAAAGAAAAACATGTGATATGGAAAAAGGTGAGTCATGTCGTAGTAAGTAGACCATATATTATTGGAGGAGCGGTTGCTGTATTTCTAATTGTATGCTCAATGAATATTTTTCAAATTAAGTATTCATTCAATCTATTAAAGTCTTTCCCGGACAATTTAGAATCCAGACAAGGATATGAATTAATTGAAAAGAAATACTCTCCTGGTCAATTGGCACCAATTACAGTTGTAGTAAATAAAGAGGGAAAATTATCAAATGAAGAAATCGTACAGTTTGTAGAAAAGCTAGACAAACAAAAAGGTGTAGAAGGATTGAATCCTTCTATTGAAACGATTAAAAAGAACACAAGTCAATTATTGTCTGAGGATGGAAAAGCGGCAAAAGTACAATTAATTTTAAAAGATCAACCATACTCATTACAAGCAATGGACACGATTCAATCGCTTCAAAGTAAAGAAAGTGAATTTGTAAAGGATGGTCATGTTTATTTCGCAGGTGAAACAGCAAAGCAAGGGGATCTGTATGACATTAATAATCATGATACAACATTAATCGTTGTGTTAATCTCTATCTTAATTTTTATTTTATTAGGTATTCAAACAAAATCACTCATTGCACCAATTTATATGATTGGAACGATATTGTTATCATATTGTGCGGCATTAGGGCTTAGTATGTTCTTATTCCAGCATTTGTTTGGATATACTGACATGAGTTATCGAATTCCGTTATATACGTTTGTGTTCCTTGTTGCACTTGGTGTTGATTACAATATTATGCTCGTTTCACGCATTAAGGAAGAAGCAGCACAGCATTCGTTACAAGCAGCAATTGAAAATGGGTTAACAGCGACAGGAGGCGTCATTTCTTCTGCTGGTATCATATTAGCGGCTACATTTGCTGTATTAACTACTCAGCCCTTATTAGAGCTGTTTATGTTTGGATTTGTAGTTGCATTAGGGGTTATTATCGATACATTCCTTGTGCGGACATTGCTTGTTCCAGCGATTATGCTTTTATTAAAGAAATGGAGTTTGTGGCCGCAAAAAATGAAGTAATATAGGATTTCAAAAACGTCTTTTTCGTCAGAATATCTGGTGGAAAAGATGTTTTTTTATATTGAGAAAAATATTGAAGCAGGAAAATGGAAGTGAGAAAACGAATGTTATTTATAAATGTAAGCGCATTCAATGGGAGGGTAATATATTTTTAGGAGGGGTTATGGTGAACAGTAGTACAGCGAATAAACAAAAAGGTATTCAATTAATTCCGTTTACGGTCGATAAAGTAATAGAGCAAGTGAACGAAATTCCACCAGGTGTACAACTGATTCATGCTCCTGGTGCTTGGGAAAAGAGTGCAAAAGGAAAAGACATTGTCGTTGCTGTTTTAGATACAGGTTGTGATATAAATCATGTTGATTTAAAAGATCGAATTATTGGCGGGAGAAATTTTACTGAAGATTATGAAGGGGACCCGAAAGTCTATCTTGATAATAATGGTCATGGTACGCATGTTGCAGGAACAATTGCAGCAGCAGAAAATGGGGTAGGGGTACTGGGCGTTGCTCCACTTGCTAAGTTATTAGTGTTAAAAGTATTATCAGGAGATGGTTCAGGAAGCTATCAACAAATTATTGAGGCTATTGATTATGCAGTGCGCTGGAGAGGGCCTAATCAAGAACGGGTACGAATCATTTCTATGTCACTCGGCGGGCCACAAGATGTTCCAGAGTTACATGAAGTCATTCAACATGCGGTGAAACAGGACGTACTCGTTGTATGTGCAGCAGGAAATAATGGAGATTGCAGTGATGAAACAGAGGAATTAGACTTTCCAGGTGCTTACTCAGAAGTAATTGAAGTAGGTGCTGTTAATTTAGAAAGGAAACTTGCTTGTTTTAGTAATTCAAATCAGGAAATTGATTTAGTCGCTCCAGGAGAAGAAATACTTTCTACTTATCCTGAAGGAAAGTATGCGGTATTAAGTGGGACGTCAATGGCAACGCCGCATATTGCGGGAGCATTAGCCCTTCTGATTAAACAATGTGAAAGAGAATATGGAAGAAAGTTATCAGAACCAGAAATCTATGCACAACTCATTAAACGTACTGTACCATTAGGATATGAGCGAACATCTGAAGGAAATGGTTTAATAGATTTATTAAAAGAATAATTGCTATTAAAAAACATCTCATATTTATATGAGATGTTTTTTAATACGGTTCCGTTGCTTGCAAGACAGCATCTAATAGTCCAGGAAATCGAGCATTTAAATCTTCCGTTCGAATCGAAATAAAACGCTGCGTTCCTTCTATACGTGTATACATTACACCTGATTCACGCAAAACTTTAAAATGATGGGATAAGGTTGATTTTGCCACAGGAATATTTAGTGCACCACATGATTGTTCATTTTGTTCCATTAGCATGCTTACAATTTGTAAACGAATTTGGTCGCTGAGGGCATATAAGACAGAAGAAAATTGAATTTCTTCTCGGTTTGGATGGTATAGTGTTCGTATAATGTCACCTACTTGTATTAACAATGAACCAAATTATTTAAGAAGTGCAGTAGAAAATAGTTTGCGCAGACTTCAGACAGATTATATTGATTTATATTATTTACATTTTACCAATCCAGAAACTATGTACATAGATTCAATTGGGGAACTTGTTCGTTTAAAAGAAGAAGGAAAAATTCGTTCAATCGGAATATCAAATGTAAATCTAGCTCAGTTAAAAGAGGCAAATTGATGTACTGCAGTCTCACTATAATATGTTAGATCGTACAGCAGAGAAGGAACTTTTACCATATTGCATAGAAGAAGGGATTTCATTTATTCCATATGGACCTCTTGCTTTTGGAATTTTAGGTGGTAAATATCCGGGGAATTTGAAATTAGATGAAAAAGATTGGCGCCACGATGTTTCATTATTTGAGGAACGTACATATAAGAAAAACTTTATGAAAGTTGAAAAATTAAAAGAGTTTGCTAGAGCAAAAGATACAACGTTATCTAATATAGCGTTAGCTTGGCTTCTAAATCAAAGGGGAATTGATACGGTGATTCCAGGTGGGAAACGTGCAGAGCAAGTAAGAGAAAATGTAAAGGTAGTAGATGTCTCTTTAAGTGAGTGTGATTTGGAATATGTACAATCTATTCTAGAGGATTAACAAAGAGGGGGAAACGCTTCTTACCCCTTTCTTATCATTCTATTGTAAGTCGCTATAAACAACTATTAGGAGATTCTAAAACCTCACTTACTTACTTTGCATATTTTCTTTTTCAAACTGGTAACTTTGCAGCATTTGATAATTTTATTTTCATTGGTTTATTTACGGCTATCTTATATGTGGTTTCACTTCTAGTGTTCCGAAAAAGCGATCGATACATGACGGGAGAAATAGGAGAAAAACAGAAGACCGCTCCTTCGTAATTGATAATAATATTGTTATGTAAACAAAATGAAAAAAAGCACTGTTTTAGTGATGCGTCTAAAACAGTGCTTTTCGTTTGGATTGAACAGTTGCAGCATTTTCATCTTCGATTCCTGCTTCTTTAATAATTCGTTTTTGGGCTTTATCCAATAGGTGATTGACTGCCTCACCAAAATAGTTAGCTTCGCGCTTTGTGCGGGCTGCTCGTAAACATTTATAGTTTTCTATCAGTTCCTCTTTTTCAGAGTCTGTTAAGAAATCTTCTATTGTCTTTTTTGGCATACGAAACACCCTTTCTTCTGACAGACGACGCAATTCAGAAATATTTATTCCTCATTATAACAGTAATTTTTAAATGAAGTATAGATTAACGCCGTAATAATTTGTCAATTTCTTGAATTTTTTCATCGACTTTACTAATCTGTGTGTTTTTTGCCTGTTCACCGCCGAGGGCTTGATGAAGTAAGAATGTTTGCCCTGAAATGGCAGTGACAATGGACACTTTAATAATTTCTTTTATAGTAATCACATCAAATAAGACGAGTCCCAGAAGTGCAGCAAGACTACCAGTCAAAATATCAGTGAAAAACCCAAGATGAAAAAATGTTTTTAAACGGCGTGGAAGCAATAACTTGCCTTGGTTATTGATAAGATGGGAAACGAAACCAGTAATGCCACCAATGAGAACAGCAGTTAGCCATTGATACATCTCCATCAAATCCACTCCTTTTAGTGAATAAGATTCGTTTTTTACATCCGTATTCCTTTTTAAATTTTATATAAGTATATTGAGAAAATTTGGTTTGGCTACATGCTCGTTCACTTTTATTATAACAGAAAATTCTGGTATATTTCAGTCTATTATGTGACGTTCTTTTTCATTATCATAAAATCTAGAAAAGGAGGATGAAAAAATGAAAATAGATTACCGAATACGAAGTATAGAGAATTATACGCCAAATGTAAGACAACTTGTTAGCATGCAAGAGCGGTTACATTGTATGAAATAAAAGATTTAACAGTAGAAAATTTAGATTTTATCTTGGTCGATGGTGGGAATTCTATCGGCGCATTGCTAAAACATATTGCCGCAATAGAAAAAGTTCATCAGCTCATTTCTTTCCAGAACCAAGATTTTACAAAAGAGGAGTTGAAGGGATGGAATAACGCTCTTTTCTTAGGAGAAGCGGGAAGAAGAATTCGCGGGCATGAGGTGCAATACTACGTACAACTTTTTAATAAAGTTCGAGAAGAATCGCTGCGATATTTAAAAGAAAAAGATGATGCTTGGTTAATGTCAGAAGGTCGATGGGATAATGGGGGCATATATAATCAGTACTATTTGTGGTTCCATGTACTAGAAGATGAAATCAGCCATCGCGGACAAATAAGGACGATAAAAAATCATATATCTGAAAATTTAGTTAAATAAAGTAGCTTTTCAAAATAATATTACATATAATGAGATTAACTAAACTAAGAACGGAGTGATGTATTATGGCGATGATTTATATGGATGTTAAAGTAAGTACAAAGGTGGATGGAAAGAGCGAGACTTTGTAAAGAATCGCGTCATCCTTCCACTGAGCTCAAAATAGGGAGGATATAGATTTGAATCAAAATTGTTTAGAAACATTCGGATGGGATTCTTTTTTTGAGGATCAATCTTTAGAAAAGTATGAAATAGGTCGAATTTTACTTGAACATAAGCACATGTACCGTATTATTTGTGATGATGGCGAATATATGGCAGAGTTATCTGGAAAGTTTCGTCATGAAGCATTAGATAAAGGTGATTATCCAGCAGTTGGTGATTGGGTGCATGTAAAGAAAATAAAAGAGGAAAGCAAGGCAATTATTCATAGTGTTTTTCAAAGAAAAAGTTCCTTTTCTAGGCAAGCAGCTGGCGAAAGAACGGTTGAGCAGATTGTGGCAGCAAATGTTGATTATCTATTTTTAGTAAATGCGCTTAATCATGATTTTAATGTAAGAAGAATTGAACGTTATTTATTATTAGCTTATGAAAGTGGATCAATGCCTGTTATTGTTTTGACGAAAAGTGACTTGTGTGAAGATGTGGAGCAAAAGATATTGGAAACAGAGGCAATAGCTATTGGTGTTCCAATCTTTGCAGTGGATAGTTTACAGCAAGCGGGAGTTGAGTCCTTACAACAATTTGTCACTTCTGGAAAAACGATTGCTCTTGTTGGTTCTTCAGGCGCCGGGAAATCTACTTTGCTAAATGCATTAATGGGAAGTGAAGTTGCAAAAACAGGTGGTATTCGCGAAGAGGATAGTAAAGGACGACATACTACGACACATCGTGAGTTGTTTCAATTACCAAGTGGTGGTTTAGTAATTGATACGCCAGGAATGCGAGAACTTCAACTATGGGAGGGAAGCGAAGCGATTCATGCGACGTTTTCTGATATTGAAAAATTTGCAGAAGAGTGCCGTTTTCGTGATTGCCAGCATGAAAATGAGCCTGGGTGTGCAGTTCGCACCGCTATTGATGAGGGGATTTTAGAAGCAAACCGTTTGCAAAATTATAAAAAATTGCAAAAGGAAATTGCATACGCAATGAGAAAACAAGATCTAGCGCTTGCTCGTGCTGAGCGGGAGAAGTGGAAAAAAATAGCGAAGCAGAATCGGAGAAAGTAGAATAGAATGAGAAGCCAAAAGCTAATAGAATGCTTTTGGTTTTTTGTCATTTATTCTATAAAAATAGGCAATTATAGTCGAAAAATAAAGGAATTTGTTATAAGTATGTATAATTATTGAAAAGTAGACTATTTATAAAGGAGAAGAGTATGGGAGTGTATTGGGGAACGAAAAGATATTCTTGGCTTAGCTATGCCTCATTTTGGTTAAGTATTTCATTTTTTCTTATCTTTTTGATTGAGGTGTTTGTACTTAAAACACTTTTAAATAGTTCGAGTGGTGCAATGCAAATTATTAAATATTTTTATTTCATATTTGTACCATTAAATATCGTGATTAGTTTAAGACTATTGTTTAAAAAGAATGAAAAGAAAACATTACCAATTTTCAGCTTTATTGTATCGGTACTATTCGCCAGCTTGATAGTGGTATTAGCTTTAGTTGCTATAGGGAAAGTATTTTGATGAAAAAACAGGAATGATAAATGTCATTCCTGTTTTTTCATGATTTATATACAGTGAAACTTTAATCAGTGAGGTTTTTCTTCTCCCCACTGATTATCAGCCTTCCCCAATCGGGCTTTTACTGGCAGTTCATCCTCAACCTAATTTCTTAGCTTTCGCTGAATTTTGAGGTGGGAGTGTTACTGCCAGCAAATAGCGGGATAAAAGTAGTGGAGTATAATAGGTAGAAGAATATAGCAAGTCAATTGATGTATGGTACAATAAGCTTGATAGTGATAGAGAAAAAGGGTATATAAAATACTCATCGTTTTTTAGTAAGAGAGGGGTTATCTTATGCTATACGAGGATTTAATGTCATTATTTCAAGCTGCTCCAATGGAAGATGGAAAAAATGGCTGGAAATATGTAATCCAAGAAGAAGATGGTAAGTACTCAATTGTTAATAGTGTATCAACAGAACATATGAGTGTAGAATTGTTTTTTAATGAATATGATGAGTTGCGAATTACTTTATATAAAGAGGGTCAGCCGATTACAACTATACAACGAATAGTAATCTTAAAAACCGAGTTAGAAGAGGATGAAGAAGGTATTCAGTTTGTTTTAGAGCGTATGCCAAGCCGAATGATTCGGTTACAATTAAAGCCATTCCTCGCAGTAGAAATGGGTTTGTATTGGGAAGTATGTGAAGATTGTGAGTAAAAAAGCATCCGTACATAACGGATGCTTTTTTACTATGTTTTTTCAAGCTGTTTATATGCGATAATTGGAAGAAGAACGATGCTAACCCATCCGATTATTGGATACAAGATGTGAAGGAGTTCACTGTAACCAATATAGCTAAAACAATAACTAATTAGTAAAATAAAATAAATAATATTGTTGTTCTTCCAGCCAGTGATAGACTGCATTTGTTTTGTCATCCCAAATACATTTCCAACTAATGTTGTAAACACTTCCCCAAAAATAATCAGGACAAAGAAGAAATGGAAGGTAGCATTAAATCTTCTTACTACTTCAGCCATAGGAATATTATATTGATAAAATTGGTCAATAGATAAAATGGCTAAATGACTACATAATAGAATAAAGCATAGTCCAGCTCCTCCTAAAATTCCGCCCCATAGAATCGCTTTTCGATCTTTTACTTCACTTGCTAACGGTACTAAAACACTTTGGGCGAGAGAAAGATTTAAGGCGACATATGTAAGTGGACTTGTTATCCATTTCATGTTCCAACTTTCTGTAGGAACAGTGTTAAAGATAGGTGTTGTGCCATGAATAAAAGTTGTAATAGCAAGTCCGATAATGAAAATCATCATAATTGGTACTACAAGTGTATTCACCTCAAATACACCTTGTAATCCACGACTACCAATAATGATACATGCGATAACTGTAATGAAAATACCGAGCTGTCGTGGTAGCCGAAGTTGTTCTTCGAATACAGCACCAGCGCCTGATAGCATAACACTTGTCACACCAAAAAGTACGAGTAATAACAAAGTGTTTACCACATTTCCAAATACATCACCAAATAAATATCTGTTAAATTCCTGAGCGGAAAATGCACCGATTTGTGAAGAGAGCAACATCATTTTCGTTCCTAACCAAATGAAAAAAAATCCACTTACGCATATTCCAATTGTTCCGTATAATCCGTTAATCGTAAAAAACTCAACAATTTCTCGCCCAGTTGCAAATCCAGCTCCGACGACAGTCCCAATATAAGTAGCAGCAACTTTTTTAGCTACTTGCCATTGTTGATTATCCATGTAATCCCTCTTTCTACTATGATGAGCTTGACCTATTATTATGCATATGTGTGAGCTTGGGCAATTAGACATGTGAAGTGCAAGAAAGGGTACATGGATTTCTCAACATTTAGGAATGATTAAAGTTGTTAAAACTTTGTTACATATAAGCGGATGATTTGGACGAGTAGGGAATTTATGGTACAATAAGAATGTATTATTAAAAGAGAATAATTCTAAAAATAAAGAGGAGTGGATTGAATGAGTACGAAAACAAATGTTGTTGAAGTATTAAACAAGCAGGTAGCAAACTGGAATGTGTTATATGTAAAAATTCATAACTATCACTGGTATGTGACAGGCCCACACTTCTTTACATTACATGAAAAATTTGAAGAATTTTATAATGAAGCAGCAACATATATTGATGAATTAGCAGAACGTATTTTAGCGTTAGAAGGAAAACCACTAGCAACAATGAAAGAGTATTTAGAAACATCTACTGTACATGAAGGAACAAGTAAAGAATCAGCTGAAGAAATGGTGAAAACATTAGTAAATGATTTCTCAGCAATCATTCAAGAATTAAAAGAAGGTATGGAAGTAGCGGATGAGGCTAAAGATGAAACATCAGCAGATATGCTATTAGCTATTCATACAACATTAGAACAACATGTTTGGATGTTGAGTGCCTTCTTAAAATAAGACAAAAAAACCTATTGAAAATTCTTTCAATAGGTTTTTTTATGATTTTTCAGCTTTCTTTCTATGGTATAATATAGTAAAAAGGAGGCGATGCAATGTTTCGCTTTTTCAAAAGTGGAAAAGAGGAGAGGTCAATTACGAAAGACGAATTAGAGCAAGCAATGGCTAAATTTCTGGAAACAAATGCAAATATTGTTTATACAGTATTAGTCAATGAAGATTATACAGTGAATTATGACTTGTTAAAACCGTATTTACCAGCATTTCCTACAAATACGTTCATTATAACGAAGGAAACGCTCGAGGTATTTGAACATACAGAAGAAAATCTAAAACTCGTAAAAGAGATTGATCTTGTGCAAAAAGCAGTAGACCAATATGTTACAGAAAAAGAAATGTTTCCTATTGTAGAAGATGATGAGGATCGTCTTATATGTGGAATGAAACTAGCGCCGTATTTAGATCGTATATTAAAGCGAAAATTATATATTTCAGAGAAGCATTATTTAGTTTCAAGTCAGCCAGATAAAAGTAAAAAAAATATTGTTTAACATGAAAACAACAATTATATATTGTTGTTTTTTTGTTGAAAAGAAATGTGAAGGTATAGTATAGTTCGATTTATAGATTGACTTTTCTGTTAATTCTGTATTTAATTGTATGTAAGAGATAGAAAGGAGTGATGTATTATGAAAAATTGTAAGTCAGTTAGCAAACGTCACCCTAAGAGTAGGGGGAGTTACTGTTAATCTGATATTCAAAAATTGACAGTATGTATTTACCGGAACCTTAGGATGACTGAAACCGTGTTAGAGAAGTATATATTCCTAAAAAGGTTACGGGAGGTAAGTGTGGATGAGTACGATTACTTATATTGGTTTGTTAAATGAGACATTAGAATGTTATGCAAAGGATGGTAGTTTAGAAGCATACCATTATATTACCAAAAATGCTGATAAGATAACTGGTAATAAAGCTCAAATATATAATTTTAAATATGCATTAGCAAGCGCATCTGGGCTTGAGAAAGAAGCCTTACATATAATGAAAGAAGCGATTGTAGAAAATGAGTTTTGGTATGGGTATGAGTATTTAATTACAGATGCCGATTTGAACCCCCTTCATAGATATGAAGAATTTCATCAGATGATTCAGTTATGTAAAGAAAGAGAAGAAGTAGCAAAGAAATCTGAACAATTTGATTTGAAAGTTATACAAGGAAATAGCGGTATTCATAACAATCTACTTATTGCATTGCATGGTGATCAAGAAAATATAAAGATAGCAGAACCATATTGGCAATCCGTTGTATCTCAAGGGTATTTATTAGCATTACCGCAGTCTTCTCAAATTCAATTTTCAGAAGGATACGTATGGGATGATATAGAAAAGGGCTCTCGTGAGTTAAAGGAACACTATGAAAGTATTGTAGCTAGTAATCATGGTGAGGTAGAGCATGTAATTATTGGAGGATTTTCCGCTGGAGCAAGAGTTGCGTTACATGCAATCTTAAACGAACATATTATTGTAAAAGGCTTTGTTTTTGTAGCGCCATGGATTCCTGAAATTGAAGAGTGGGAAGACTTGCTGGATAAATTGAAAGATAAAGGTATTAAGGGATATATTATTTGTGGAGATCAGGATGAAGATTGCTTTGAATGTACACAGAAGTTTGTGAAACGATTGGAAACGAAAAATATAAATCATGAGTATAAGGTTATTTCTAACTTAAATCACGATTACCCTGAGAATTTTGAAGAAATCTTACAAGAAGCAGTTAAATATATTGAGGGTACAGATTTATAAAAAACTTAGGCTGAAAAAAAGTGCATCACTTTATGTGACGCACTTTTTTTTGTATATTATAAATGAAAAGCTTCTGCTAATAAACGATACGATTTTAATTTGTCCTCAAATTGATGGGTGATGGTTACAATCATAAATTCCTCAGTATTGTAAGCTTTACTCAAGTTTAAGATTTGTTCTTTGACGTAACGTTGATCACCTACAATCATACGTTGCCGATTTTCTTTAATGCGGAACAAATCATAGGCACTATAAGGATAGTTTTGTGCTGTTTCAATGGAAGGGGTACCAGTTGTGCGTTTTCCTTGTTCTAATAATAGAATTGATAAATCTAGACTAGACGCAATTTTCTCAGCTTCTTCAGTCGTTTCTCCACAAACAACAAAAATAGAAACAATTGATTTTGGTTTGTCTCCTAAGAAAGATGGTTGGAATTGTTCTTGATAAGCTTTCATCACTTCAGGACCACCATAGCCGTTGATAAACTGAGCGAAGGCAAAAGAAGCCCCTTGTTTTGCTGCAACCATGGCACTTTCTCCACTGGATCCAAGCATCCATATTTCAGGTGCAGTAGGAATGACAGGCGAAGCTTTTAGGTTTGCATATTGATGATTTTCAGGTACGTTGTCATGTAAGTACATGGCTACATCCTGAATTTGTTCTGGATATTGGTCGAGTGAAATCATTTTTCCTTCTTGCAGCGCGCGAGTTGCGATGGGCATACCACCTGGTGCTCTACCAACTCCAAGATCGATTCGATTTGGATAAAGCGCTTCTAATACACGGAAATTTTCAGCGACTTTATATGAGCTATAGTGTGGAAGCATAACGCCACCGGACCCCACACGGATGCGATTTGTTTTCGCTGCAATATGAGATATGAGCACTTCAGGACTTGAACCAGCTAAACTGACAGAATTATGATGTTCAGACACCCAAAAGCGAGTAAATCCTAGTTTTTCCACTTCTTGAGCAAGTGTTACTGTATTGGAAAAAGCTTCAGTTGCTGTACTGCCATCGGAAATAGGGGATTGATCTAATACACTTAGTTTAATCATAGAAAATACCTCTCTATCTTAATGTACATTCTATTATATATTTACTTACGAAAAATGCGTAAAGAAATGCTCACATGAAAAAGCGAATGCTTTCACATCCGCTTGTTATGAGAAATTCCACGTTCATAATGATTCATTTCCACTAATGTTAAAATATATTCGTAGTTATCGATTTCCATCTTAATTTGATTACGATCATCTTCACTTAAATTTACATCCAATAATTTTTTGCATAGTAGTTGTTTTTTCAATTCCAAATGTTTTTTTGTTTCAGGATAGTCGTAAGTACATTTCATATTTATCAATCCCTTCCTTACATTTCCTATCTATATCTTCATTATATGATAAGAAAGGGATGATGAGAGCAAATCTCTGTGAATTATTAGTGAATATTCAGAAAAATGTGTTGTTCTACTATACTCATGAATACAATTCAGAGAATCACTGTTTTGTATTTTCAAAGTAAGGGGTGGAATGATGCGAGTGCATACACAATCCCATGTCACAACTGATGAAATGGTGGGAATTATTGATAAGGGATTATCGAAAACAGTAGAGCCAAAACAAATCATTGTAATTGGTGCTGGAATGGCTGGTTTAGTATCAGCATCCTTACTTAAAAGCGCAGGACATCATGTAAAAATTTTAGAAGCGAATAACCGTATAGGAGGCCGAATTGAGACTATTAGAATGGAAGACACCGGATTATATTTAGATGTTGGAGCAATGCGCATTCCATATATACATACATTAACGATGGCTTATATAAGAAAGTTTGGGCTACAAGTGACCCCCTTTATTAATCGAAATGAGACGGATATTATTTATGTGAATGGTAGAAAAACGACATTACAACAATACGAGAAAAATCCAAGTATTTTAAGATATCCAGTAGTGATGAATGAAGAAGGAAAAACATCTGAAGAATTATTATTGTTAGCAGTGCAGCCAATTATTGATTTCATTAAAAGAAATCCAGATAAAAATTGGGAAATTGTTGAAAAAGACTTTGGGAAGTATTCAACAGCACAGTTTTTAAAATATCATCCTTATCAATATAATACGTATTTTTCACCAGTAGCAATTGAGATGATTGGTGTACTTTTAGATTTAGAAGGATTTTTAGAAAGATCATTTGTTGAAACGTTACGTTTTATATATATTTTGCAGCAAGAAAGTGGTTTTTGTGAAATTAGTGGGGGCAATGATAAATTGCCAAAATCTTTTTTGCCTCAGTTAAAGGGAGATATTATTTACAATCAAAAATTAATGAAGCTTCAACAACATGATAAAGGTGTGACAGCATATTGCAGACATGAAGAGACATTTGGATATAGCAGTATAACAGGTGATTTAGTTATTATTACAATTCCATTTTCCACAATGCGATTTGTTGAAATTGATCCATTTGATTCTGTATCACATGAAAAGTGGAGAGCAATTCGTGAACTACATTATATGGCGGCTACTAAAATAGGAATTCAATTTAAAAGTCGCTTTTGGGAAGAACAGGGTCAATTAGGGGGGAGGATTATTACAGATTTACCAATTCGCTATGCGTATTATCCAAGCCATGGTATTGGGACTAAGGGACCGGCTATGATGCTTGGGAGCTATACATGGTCGTACGATGCATTATTATGGGATGGATTGTCGAAAGGTGATCGTATTTATTATACATTACAAAACTTAGCGACTATATTAGGTGGGCAAGTATATGATGAATTTATGTCAGGAGTAGCAAAAAATTGGACACTGGACCCGTATGCATTAGGAGGGTTTGCGATTTTTCAAGCGGGTCAAGAAACAGAACTGCAGCCAGCTATTGTAAAACCCGAGGGGAAAATATATTTTGCAGGAGACCATACAACACTTTATCATGGGTGGATACAAGGCGCAATTGAGTCTGGAATACGTACAGCTGTAGAGGTGAATCAATTGATTGTATGAGTATTAATAGTAAGAGGAAGGAAAGTGTCGTGACGAATATAATTAGAGATAGGTATGTATGAATTTGGTTTGAAAATAAGTGAAGTTCAGAAAAGTTATTTATTATATAAGTCGCTGCTACGGAGAAAAAAGTGACTTGCACTTGTTTTCTCTCTTTGTTTTCACTGGGCATGGGGCAGGAAAAGGATTTGACCGCTTCTATGCATGGTCGGATGCTCTCTTCCATCTGAAAAAGAAAGACTTTATGCCGTTTTTTAATTTGTATTTATATATAGTGTTAAATGTTATTATATATAAAAGAACAATAGGGAGTGTTTGTAATGAATCCATTATTACTTGATTTTCCTTCTGAATTTTACACAGACAGGCTTCTCATTCGAATGCCAAAGCCAGGGGATGGAAAGGCAGTATATGAAGCTATCAATGCATCGTTAGAAGAATTAAAACCTTGGATGACTTTTGCTCAAAAAGAACAAACAGAAGAAGAAATCGAAGCGAGTATAAGAAGATCATATATTCAATTTTTACAACGTGAAGATTTGAGATTACTAGTATTTTTAAAAGACACAGGCGAATTTGTAGCTTCTGCTGGATTGCATCGTATTAATTGGGAGATACCAAGATTTGAAATTGGATACTGGATAGATTCGCGCTTTGGTGGAAAAGGTTATATGACAGAAGCTGCGCAAGGTATTATGGATTATGCTTTTTCTGAGTTAAAGGCAAACAGGATAGAGATTCGCTGTGATTTACGAAATGTAAAAAGTAGAGCGATACCTGAGAGGCTAGGTTTTAAATTAGAAGGGATTTTAGAAAGCAGCAGTGTAGCAGTAGATGGCAAGGGACTCAGGGATACATGTGTGTTTGCGATGACAAGAAACAGGTATGAAAAAGAAGAGCTATAATGTATTAGCTCTTCTTTTTGAATTGTATTATTAATTAAGTTTTAGTCATTATAAGAACTGTTTAATGATTTTTACCCATCCTAAATAGGAAGCTCCTAAAATAATAGCCCATAAGAATGCAAGTCGTGCACTTCTTGGAATAGATAACCAAATTTCGAATAATTTCCAAGAGTAATTTTTATTTGAGTTATTCATTAATGGATATCCTTTTTGTGGCAATTATAACATAAAAAGGAGTGGGGTATTCAATACCTACTATAATGTGCTAGCACATTAAGGTACGGGATGTCCATTCGAACTTTCAAAGATGGTAAACCATTGCTGACGATCTAATGTAAGTTTTGTTGCAGCGATAGCTGACTTCACGCGATCTAATTTACCAGAGCCAACGATTGGCATCATTTTTGCTGGATGAGCAAGTAGCCATGCATACATGACAATATCGATGCCATCAGCATTCAGTTCATTTGCGACTTTTTGTAAAGTTTTGCGTAAGCGTACAGCACGTTCATTTTGTCCTGTAAAGATTTCTCCACCAGCAAGAGGAGACCAAATCATAGGGCTAATTCTTTTTTCTTGGCATAAGTCGATTGTACCTTTTTCAAAATGTTCAAGCTGCATCGCAGATACTTCAATTTGGTTTGTGATGAGCGGGAAATCTAAGTATGAGCTAAGCATATTAAATTGAGACGGTAAAAAGTTAGATACACCGAAATGACGGACTTTTCCTTCTTGTTTTACACGTGTGAAAGCTTCTGCCACTTCACTTGGGTCCATAAATGGATCAGGTCGATGAATCAGTAACAAATCAATATAATCAGTATGTAAGTTTTGTAGTGACTGTTCCACGCTTTTTACAATATGTTTCGTACTTGTATTATAATGAGCGACATATCGCTTTGGAAACTTCGGAGATAAGGGAGCGATTCCACATTTTGTGACAATTTGCATGTTATCACGTAAAGAAGGCTGTAATTGTAATGCTTCCCCGAATAATGATTCACACGTATATCCTCCATAAATATCGGCGTGGTCAAAAGTTGTAATCCCCATCTCCATACAATTTTTGATAAAAGAAAGTAATTCTTGTTTTGGCATATTCCATTCTGCTAAACGCCAAAATCCTTGAATGATACGAGAGAATTCAAGGTTATTAGCCATTTGAATTCGTTCCATTTTGAGTAGACCCCCTTGATGAATGATGATATTTTTGAAAAGGCTTTCTTGTTCGGTACTATTATATAGTTATTGGACTGTACTTACAATGAATATGTCTTTGTTGTAAAAAACGATTTTACCTCGCATTAACGGGCAGTAAGCCCCCACCTCAAGAGTAAGAGCGAAACGAGGAAGATAGGTGGGGGATGAAGAAAAACCCTACTGATGGAAGTTTCACTTTATCTGTATGGTATAATGTACGAAGATATAGCTATAAGGAGATGTACGAAATGATTCCAGTAACAATTTTAACTGGTTTTCTTGGATCGGGGAAAACAACATTATTAAATCGTATTTTATCGGAAGAACATGGAAAGAAATTAGCGGTTATCGTAAATGAAATAGGGCAAATTGGCATCGATAATCAATTAATTATGAATGTAGAAGAAGAAATTATGGAAATGACAAATGGCTGTTTATGCTGTACAGTGCGTGAAGATTTACTTGTTGCTTTAAAACAGTTATTGGATGTAAAAGCAGAAGGGAAAATGGATTTTGATGGTCTAGTGATTGAAACGACAGGTCTTGCAAACCCAGGGCCGATTATCCAAACGTTCTTTTTAGATCCAGTTATTCAGTCAGCATACAAAATTAATGGTGTTGTGACAGTGGTAGATAGTTATCATATACATAAACATTTTGAAAAAGGGCTAGAAGCGAAAGAACAAATTGCTTTTGCAGATATGGTTTTAGTAAATAAATTAGATTTAGTTGGAGAGGAAGAAGAGAAAGAACTCCTTACTGAATTACAAGGGATTAATCCAACAGCAAAATTAATCCCAACGACAAATTGTGAAGTAGATATACCGGTCTTGTTAGAAATCCAAACGTTTAAAACGCGTGATACATTAGAGATTTATCCACATAAAGAGCATCATCATTTAGAAGGTGTAAAATCATTTGTATTACGTGAAGAGCGGCCGTTAGATTTGCAAAAGTTAAACGAATGGATGTCAGCTGTAGTTCAAGAGTTAGGAGAGTATTTATATCGATATAAAGGAATTCTATCGATCGATGGAGTAGATTGCCGTATTGTTTTTCAAGGTGTTCATACACTATTTGCTGCTTCTTACGATAGAGAGTGGCAAGAGGGAGAAGAGCGCGTGAGTGAAGTGGTCTTTATCGGGAAAGATATTAATAAAGAATGGTTCCAAGAACATTTTAAAGAGTGCGTAAAATAAGCCTGCTAATTTAGCAGGCTTATTTTTGTTATTAATCTCTGCCGGCTTCAACTAATTTCTTCGCGACAATTGCTGGTTTAGCATGAAACATAGTCATGTGATCACCTTGTGTAGTTACTAAACGAAATAATCCAAGGCGATTTGACATGTGAGGGTGCCATCCTGAATCTTTACCTTGTGGAACTGCCATATCTTCAGTTAAATAGAAATAACTTTTTGGAATATTTAATTGATAAAATTTCGTAAGGTCCAGCTTTTCAAAAAGTGGTCCAGCTGGTTCTGGTGTAACAGTTTCGTAAATTTTTTTCGCTAAGTCGAGATTAGCATTATTCATAAAGGTTTCTCGCCAAATAGGAAAAGGCAATTGGATAGCATTATTTTTCGATTTTTTCGCAAGCTCGGTCCAAAGCGTTTTTCCTTCGGCTGGGATTTCATCAGCTGCACTTTCTCCATTTGCTAGAACAAATGCATTCATAAAGACAAGTCTGTGGATTCGATCTGGAATTTGTTCGGCAACTTTTGAAATAACAGTACCACCAAAACTATGACCAACAAGAACAAAATCCGTTATGTTTCTTTCCTTCACATAGTTGACTACTGATTTGACATAATCAGTGTGTTTTACAGCTTTATTCGTATCTTTTCCATGCCCAGGTAAGGTAGGAGTATATACTTTATGTCCCATTTGTTTCAACTCATTAGCTGTTTTATCCCAATAGCTAGAATCTCCCCAAGCGCCGTGAACGAGTACAAACGTAATTGGTTTTTGACGTATTACATCAATATCTGTCTCTATTTTAGCTTCTGCTGGGATATGGAAGCTATTACTGCTAAGCATGATTAAAATAGCAGAAAGGCTTACGAATAAGAACTTGAATATTTTCAAAACAAACCCTCCATTTACTACTGATTTTGCATATATGTACATATATTTTCGCTGAAAGATTGTTTTTATTCTTTTGGAGTATAGTTATTAAAAGTAGTAGTGTTTACTTTGTAGAAAAAAGGACATTATTGTACGGTAAATGTTTAGCATTACATCTTTAGTTAATGAAAAAAAGTGAAACAATTATATTTTTGATGCGGAGGTAGAATAGGAAACATGACCATCTTGTTCTTCTATTAATAAACAAAGATTAGTAGAAAATAATAAAAAGCCTGTTTTCACAGGCTTATACTTTCATTTATCCGTAATTCCATTACAACACCAACAACTGGTCCTTCATCGTCTATATCACCAGTTAAGTGAAAACCGAAAGACTCATATAGTTTCATTGCTAGTTTGTTTTCTGGATGAAAACTTAAATAAATCTTTTTGCATTGAAATTTTTGTTGTAAATACTGGATAAGCAGATGGAGAAAACGTTTCGCATAGCCATTTCCTTGAAAATGGTAATCAATCATAAAACGATCTAGCCATACGCTATCATCTTTTTTTGAATACCAACCATACATTGCGTAGCCAACAAGTGTTTCTCCATCATATAAGCCTACTGACGTTCCGTTTTCTTCATATAGGGATTCCGCTAAAGAAAATGCATTGCTTTCAATAAATTGCTGCTGCTCCTTTGCTACGTCTAAAGCAGCGACTGAACGCCAATTATTTGCTGTTACTTCACAAATGTGAAGATTCATAGTTCCAACTCGCTTTCATAACATAGTATATCTTTAAAACTAATATGGATAATTTTACTTGTTATTTTGTTGAAGTCAAGCTGCTGAATATGAAAAAAGACAGTTGAATATGTTTCAACTGTCTGAAAGGAAATATAAATTTAGTTTGTAGCTTCTTTTAAAGTGTTCACGTTTTCTTCCATTAATGTGAAGTAATCTTTATTTTTCTTTGCATCATCTTCAGAAATAGTAGCAAGGTGATTTAAACGTAAAATTTTCGTTCCTGTTTCTTTTTGAATAACTTCTGCTACTTTTGGAGTAGAGAATGTTTCAAATAAAATATATTTTAAACCATGCTCTTTTGCTGTTTTTGTAATGTTAGCAAGTTCTTTTTGTGATGGTTCATCAGAAGCGGAGATGCCAGCAACTGGTATTTGTTTTAAGCCATAGCGTTTTTCCCAATATCCATATGCAGCGTGAGAAACTAAAATATCTTTCGTTTTTGCCTCTGAAACAACAGATTTAAAGTGATCATCTAAGTCAGTGAACTTTGTTTGTAGGGCGGCGAAGTTTTTCTCAAATTCTTTTTTATGATCTGGTTGCAATTCTACGAGTGCATCTTTAATTTTTTCAGCCTGCTTCATCGCGAGTGTAGGATCAAGCCATACGTGTGGGTCTTTGTCATGATGGTGACTTTCTTCTTCTTTATGACCCTCCTCGTGCTCATGTTCTTCTTCTGATGAAGCGATAAGATCGAAACCTTTAGATGCATTAACAACTTTTACGTTCTCTTTTTTTAATGTTTTTTCCATTTTTTCTGCAAACGGCTCTAATTCCGCGCCGTTATATACGAATAGGTCTGCCTTCGCAACTTGTACCGTTTGTTTTTGACTTGGCTCATATGTATGAGAGTCAGCGCCAGGTGGATAAATTGTTTCAACATTTACATAGTTACCACCGATTTTTTTAGCGAAATCAGCAAGTGGAAAAATAGTTGTATATACAGAAAGTTTTCCATCTTTTTTTGCAGTTCCGTCTTTTTTGCTGGCACACCCAGCAAAAATTAATGTAAAAATAAGTATAAAAGAAAATACCATTAACCTTTTCTTCATGTAATTCTCCTCTTTTCTTTCTTTTCCAATTTTATTTTCTCCAAAATAAGAGAAAAAATATCTTTTTGTTATAAAACGGAATAATTACGTTTTAAGTTGCGAACTTAGTATAATACATCTTTACGAAAGTTGCAATAAATAATAATCATTCCGATTTGATTTTGTTATAAAGTTGTCAAAAAGAATAGTATTAATTTTTATGAATGTCGCATATGTGACAACACTCCTTTCATATATTGAGGTAGAGGGTATGAAAAGGGGATGAGTAATTGGATTACATAATGGAAGCAATCTTATTGATACTAGCAGTAGTTTTGCCATTAACATGTGTTTTGATTTTCCTCAAGACATTAATAAGTAATCTAGGTGACTCTAGGATAATAACCAAGCTACCAACAGAGAAAAAAGGAGAGAAGAGTAAGTAAAGCACTTGCATCACGCATAGTGCTTTACTTATGATAGAATAAGAAAAAGGAAACTCCTAGAAATAGGATTTGTACTGCCTGTTTGGACGGTATAAAATTAGATAAAGAGGTATAAAGATAAATGAATAAAAGAACAGCCTTAGTACTCGGTGCGAGTGGTTTAGTTGGACAAGAAGTGACGCAGCTATTACTTGACTCAGATTACTATGATTCGGTTATGGTTTTTGTAAGAAAGCCACTGCAATGGGAACATGAAAAGTTACAGCAGAAACAAGTTGACTTTTCTATATTAGAAGAGTATAAAGAATTTTTTGCTGTTGATGATGTTTTTAGCTGTCTTGGGACAACAATTAAGAAAGCGAAAACGAAAGCGAATTTTAAAAAAGTAGACTATGAATATACATTACGAGCGGCCTGTTTAGCAGAAAAACAAGGTGTACAAAATTTTCTTGTTATTTCTTCTATGGGTGCTAATCCAAAATCACTTTTCTTTTATTCACAAGTAAAAGGGAAGATGGAGGAGGAACTTCAAAAGTTAGTGATCGGTGGGATTCATATATTTAGACCATCACTATTGCTAGGAGATCGAGAAGAATTTCGTTTTGGAGAAAGAATGGCTGAGAAGATATCTGGTGTTTTGCCATTTGTATTTAATGGTACTTTAAAAAAGTATAAGCCGATTACAGCTGAGCAGGTTGCAAAAGGGATGTACTTAGCGGCACTACGTGAAGAATCTGGTGTCCATATTTATAATTCTACAGAGATTACAATGATGGAATAATGAAAACGAGAAGGGGAGCCCTTCTCGTTTTCATTATTGTGTATTAGCGGCGAGTCGGGGCTGTTTTACCACGAGCACGTTGATATTGGTGGGGCTCTTGTAATTCAAATCCAAGTTCATTAGCTGCTGTTCTTGGAAAATATGGATTGCGAAGTAACTCGCGACCGATAAAGATTAAGTCCGCTTCATTATTTGCTAAAATTTCTTCTGCTTGTATCCCGCTTGTAATCAATCCTACTGCACCTGTCGCAATGTGTGCTTGTCCTTTTATATGATTTGCATACTCTACTTGATAGCCAGGGTAAACGTCGATTTGTGCAGGTATAACTGCCCCAGAACTACAATCAATTACATCTACATCTTGTTCTTTCATCCATTTTGCAAATTGAACATAGTCATGGACTGTTAATCCTTTAGGGTGATAGTCATTTGCAGAAATACGAACGAATAAAGGACCATTCCAAACTTCATTTACAGCATCAATGATTTCTTTTAAGAAACGGTAACGGTTTTCAGGTGATCCGCCATATTCATCAGTTCGTTTGTTTGATAATGGAGAGAGAAATTCATTAATGAGATAGCCGTGAGCCGCGTGGAGTTCAATAATATCGAATCCTGCTTGTTTGGAACGACATGCGGCATCTTGAAAAGCAGAAATTGTTTTTTTGATTAGCTGTTTATTCATTTCTATTGGGGTTTTCATTGTATCATTAAATGCAATAGCCGAGGGTGCTACAGAGTCTGTATGTAATTCAGCTTTTCGACCAGCATGGGCTAACTGAATAGCTGCTTTTGCCCCATTTTCATGGATGAGGGACACCGTTTTTTGTAACCCTGGAATATGATCATTATTCCATATACCTAAATCTTTATTAGAAATACGTCCTTCAGGTACAACAGCTGTAGCTTCAAGCATAACAAGGCCTACTTGACCAGCTGCGCGAGACGCATAATGGATATGATGGAAATTTGTCACTTTTCCATCTTCGTTTTCTGAAGAGTACATACACATCGGTGACATAACAATACGATTTTTTAATGTAACATCTTTAATCGTATAAGGTGAAAAAAGCTGATAGTCCATATCTATTCCCCCTTATTGTAGTTTCCTTTATTGTATCATCATCATTTTTGTTTCCATAATGAAACGCTTATTCCCGAAATTTTGTACATTTATGTTACAATTATTGAAATAAATTAAATTGGGGGATAGGGGCATGTACCGAGCTTATTATGAAAGCGAAATAGGTTTGCTTGAAATTACTGCAAATGATGAAGGAATTACTTCTGTTATTTTTGTAGAGGAACGGAAAGAAGAGAATAAAAATCAAATTGTAGAACAGTGCCTCGCTGAATTAGATGAATATTTTAATCGAAAGAGAACTGAATTTACAGTACCACTGTCAGCGGTTGGAACACCATTTCAAAAGAGTGTTTGGGATGCACTTTATACGATTCCATATGGAGTGAATGCTTCCTATCTGGATATTGCAGAAAAGGTTGGTAACACAAAGGCGGTGCGTGCGATAGGAGGAGCGAATAGTCGCAATCCGATTTCTATTATTGTTCCGTGTCATCGTGTAATTGGAAAAAGTGGAAAGTTAGTTGGATATGCAGGTGGTCTATGGCGAAAAGAATGGTTATTGAAACATGAGGGGATTTTGCAATAAGATAAAACTCTTTTCAAATGGAGATAGTAGTTTTCATTGCTTAGAGGATAACAAAGTCTAGTAGAAAGTAAGTATTTCTGAGTTTCATACGAATGGTTTAACCTGTTATTTGCGGGGAAGAATCATCTTGTTAAATAGCTAAATTTTTTAGTATGCTGGACAACAGAAGTATAAGTAGGGGATAAATCAGGGAAAGAGGGATTATTTTGCGTTGTATAAATTGTGGGAATCCTTGTCCTGACGGTCAATTTAATTGTGAAGATTGTCAGCAAACTTTACATAATGGAACAAAAGAGGAGACCTCACCAATCGAAAAAAATATGGAACAATATGTGGGAGCGCATTATCCATATTATAAAAGAAAATGGGACAAAGAAAAGAAACGAATAGCAAGGTGGAGCTGGAATGGATGGGCTGCTATTTTCAATGTCGGATGGTTTGGTTATCGAAAATATTACGTACCTGCTTGTTTGTTTGTAATTTTATTAGTAGCTTGTGATGCATTTTCATACTATATGGGATTCAATGTAGCACTCCCCATTATTAACATGGTTCCCCTTACCTTTTTATTGCTCATTTTAATGATGATAGGGGTCGGAATTTTTGCAAATGGGTTATATTATCGATTTGCTGAGCGGAAAATATACCGGATAAAAGCAAGAGGGGTAACGAATGGAGATGTTGAGCGTTATCTCATCCGTGATAGTGGAGGAACAAGCAAAATGGGAGCGGCTATTGTTACAATTTTGACAGCTGCTAGTATATTCATGAGTCACTTTTTCTTTCCTACAGATCAAGATGTTATTCAAAAAGTACGAGCAAGTTCCCTTTATGAGTATCCTTTTTTTTCTATTGGGGAATCTTTTGAACAGCATTTTAAGCAACCAACCTGGGTTTATTACCGCGGGGGAGATGGATTGGAATTAGTAGAATTTCATGGATACAATCATGGTATGACAAGACAAAAAATTATCATTCAATTTGTTGTCGATTACAGGTTGCATGAAATTGAACCCTATTCTCTTACAGTTAACGGTGAGCCCCAAGGTGAAAAAGAGTTTTTGAAAATGATGGAAGATGTGTTTCGTACGCAAGATCTTTTTGAGTTGGATGACGGATTACAAAAAGATGAAAAAAAAGAAATGTTATAAGAAATGAATGTAAAAGCAGATGGAGCAGCTTTTACATTCATTTCTTTTTTTATTTTAGGAAAGAAAAATATTTAAAATAATCAGAATTTTTTGTATAATAATATTATACATGCTTTATTGTATACATACAGATTGGGGGAAGGAATAATGAAGAAAAAAGTTTCAACGCTTGCTGCACTTGCATTATCAACAAGTATGTTCGTTGCAGGTTGCGGGAATGGGGAGAAAGCATCGACAACGAAGAAAGAAACAGGTAAGGGGATGGCCGATAAACAAGTGCTAAACTTACTAGAAACAGCAGAAATTCCTTCGATGGATACATCAAAATCAACAGATTCCGTATCATTCCGAGTATTTGTAAATGCAATGGAGGGTTTATATCGATTAGATAAAGATAATAAGCGAACTCCAGGTATGGCAAAAGATGTGAAGATTAGTGAAGATAAGAAAACATATACTTTTGAATTACGAGATGCAAAGTGGTCGAATGGTGAGCCAGTTCGTGCACAAGATTTTGTATATGGCTGGCAACGTGCGCTTGATAAAGCAACAGCAGCTGAATACGCATTTATTTTATTTGATGTAAAAAATGCTCAAAAAGTTAATAAGGGGGAGCTACCACTTGATCAGCTAGGTGTAAAAGCAAAGGATGATAAGACACTAGTGGTAGAACTAGAACAACCAACTCCATATTTTCTTGATCTTACATCATTTCCAACATTCTTCCCTTTAAATGAGAAGTTTGTAAAAAAACAAGGTGATAAGTATGCATTAGAAGCTGATAAAATTTTATACAATGGACCATTTACGTTAAGTGAATGGAAGCATGAGCAAAGCTATCAATTAAAGAAAAATCCAAATTATTGGGATAAAGATACTGTAAAACTAGAAGAAATTAATGTCGGTGTCGTAAAAGAAACGAGCACAGGTGTGAACCTATATGATAATGATCAAGCGGACCGCGTAATTTTAACTTCAGAGTTTGTTGATAAATATAAAAAGAATAAGCCAGATGAATTCAAAACGAAACTAGATCCGCGTATGTATTTCTTACGTTTTAATCAACAAAATGCAACATTTAAAAATCAAAAAGTGCGTGAAGCAATTGATTTAGCTTATGATAAAAAAGGTATTGCAAATGTCATTTTAAATGATGGCTCATTACCAGCATATTTCTTAGTACCAGAAAAATTCACAACAGGTCCGGATGGAAAAGATTTTCGTACTGTAAATAAAAACTTCCGTGATAATAAAGACAATGCGGAAAAAGCGAAGAAGTTATGGGAAGAAGCGAAAAAAGAACTGGGTCAAGATACAATTACGGTAGAATTACTAAACGATGATAATGGTAGCCGGAAAAAAGTTGGCGACTTTATTAAAGAAGAGCTTGAGAAAAATTTACCTGGAATTAAAGTGAATTTGAAACAACAACCGTATAAACAGAAATTAGATTTAGAGAAGAAATTACAATATGAGTTTTCACTATCAGCATGGGGCCCGGATTATCCAGATCCAATGACATATATTGATATGTTTATTACAGGAAGTACATTTAATGAAATGGCGTATTCAAATCCGAAATATGATGACTTAGTTGCTAAATCGAAAGGTGAGTTGTTAAAAGATGATGCAGCACGCTGGAAAGCACTTGCAGAAGCTGAAAAAATCTTAATTGGAGAAGATGCAGCGATTTCACCTACTTATCAGCAAAGTACAGCATATTTAGAAAAAACATATGTAAAAGGAATTGCAAATCATACATTCGGCGGCGATTTTAGTTATAAATGGGCGTATATTACAAAAAAATAGTATAATAAGAGATGTGCGAATTTTCGCTCATCTCTTATTTTGTAAGGAGGACTTATGTTGATAAATGGCTTTAATCATCTTTGTTTTTCGGTTTCAGATTTAGAAAGATCTATTCAATTTTATGAAACAGTATTAGAGGGAAAGTTATTAGTAAAAGGAAGAAAACTCGCATATTTTGATATATGTGGAGTGTGGGTGGCACTCAATGAAGAAGCAGATATTGCACGAAATGAAATTCATCAGTCATATACACATCTTGCATTTTCTGTTAAACAAGAGGATTTTGGTCGACTATTAAAGCGATTAGAGGAGAATAAAGTTCATATTTTACAAGGAAGAGAACGTGATGTAAGAGATTGTCAGTCTATTTATTTTATTGATCCAGATGGACATAAGTTTGAGTTTCATTCAGGTACACTGCAGGATCGCTTAAAGTATTATAAGGAAGCAAAACCACATATGAAATTTTATTGATGAAATAAAGGGGGATGGGAAGAGCATGCATGCGCTCGTTATTGGAGGGACAGGGATGCTGAAGAAAGTGTCCGTTTGACTTTGTAATCAAGGGCTTTATGTTTCTGTTATTGGACGAGATAGGAATAGGTTAGAAGATGTAAAAAATACATGTAATGCTCCAAGAAATGTTACATGTATTTCTCTTGATTACCACGATAGCGATGCTTTGAAACAATCTATTAAAGATACGATTAAACAAAATGGACCTATCAGATTAGTCGTAGCTTGGGTACATACAACTGCTAAAAAGGCGCTTCAAGTAATTTGTGAAGAAATTGAATTACATTCTAAATCCTATAGTTTGTTTCATATATTAGGGAGTAGTGCATCTCGATTGGAACGTCAAAAAATAGGAAGTGCTTTCTGTAATTATCATAGAATTTTATTAGGGTTTATTTTACAAGGTGAACATTCAAGGTGGTTGACTCATGAAGAGATTACTGATGGAGTTATAGCAGGAATTCAGAGTAAACAAAGCGATTGTATTGTAGGAACATTGGAACCATGGGAATTACGACCAATTTGATGAGGGGGAAGAAAACGAATGAAAACGACTTTATATGTAACACGTCATGGAGAAACAGAGTGGAATGTGGCAAAGCGTATGCAAGGGAGAAAAAATTCTAATTTAACCGAAAAAGGGATATTACAGGCAAAGCAGTTAGGGGATCATATAAAGGATATACCACTTCATGCGATATATAGTAGTCCAAGCGGGAGAACAATGCATACGGCAGAGTTAATAAAAGGAGAGCGGAATATTCAAATTATAGCTGATGAGAACTTTTATGAGATTAATATGGGGATCTGGGAAGGGCAAATGCTTGTGGATTTGGAAGCGCAGTACCCAGAGGAAGTACATACGTTTTGGAATGAGCCACATCGTTTTTGTTCGACATCAGGCGAAAATTTCTATGATGTGCATAGTCGGGTGATAGAAGGAGTAAACCTTCTTTTAGAAAAACATAAAGGGGAAAGTATTTTAATCGTATCTCATGCAGCAGCTGCAAAATTACTTGTGGGACATTTTACTGGTCTTTCTGTTGAAAGAGTGTGGGATGATCCATTTATGCATAGTGCGAGCTTAAGTATCATTGAATTTGAAGGGAAAGAGGCTAGTGTTAAACAGTTTGCCGATATAAGTCATTTTCAGCAAGTATAAAAAGACCGCAATAGAGCGATCTTTTTACGTTTACTGTTAACAATAAGGGATAAAGAATTAGCAATTACGTTTTCTAAACCAGAAGTGATCGACTTTTTTCCGTTTGCAAGATGAATGTTTGTGATGATCGCACTCATGGCAGCTTGAATGACAGTCATCATCCCATGAGTGATTGCAAGATTTTTTATCATGATTACGGATAAAAACACATTTTTTACAGAAACATTTCTTCACACGTGTGCGTTTTGTAACACAAGTGGACTTTTTCACACGTGTGCGTTTTGTAACACAAGTGGACTTTTTCACACGTGTGCGTTTTGTAACACAAGTGGACTTTTTCACACGTGTGCGTTTTGTAACACAAGTGGACTTTTTCACACGTGTCCGTTTTGTAACACAAGTGGACTTTTTCACACGTGCCCGTTTTGTAACACAAGTGGACTTTTTCACACGTGTGCGTTTTGTAACGAACGTACATTTTTTCACACGTGTGCGTTTTGTAACGAACGTACATTTTTTCACACGCGTACATTTTGTAACGAATGTCCACTTTTGTACACGTACACGAGTACGCTTCGTAACAAACGTACATTTTTTCACACGCGTACATTTTGTAACGAACGTACATTTTTTCACACGTGTACATTTTGTTCGAGGACATTTACAGCTTGTTGTACATTTATGACCAGAAAATTTATTATCGTCACAATCAAACTTACTTGGGTCTTGATGTAAAAATTCTTCCATCCCTGCACTTTTGATTTCCTCAACGGCTTTTTGAATATCACGTTTCATAGAAACCCTCCTTATCGCTAATTAAAATGAAAAAGTATCCTTTTACATTAATCAGGATATGAGGAGAGAATTTCTTCTGTATGAGACAAGAGCTTAGATTTCAATAAAAATAGACATATAGCGGATATATGGACATGGACAAAGCAATGAGCATACATTAAATGGAGAAAAAAAGAAGGGATGGGAGAACATGTTGCCTTCTTATGATTTTTTTATTCATCCGATGTATCTTGTTGAATTAAAGAAGGACATTTGGTCTGATAGTCCAGTGCCTGCTAAATTAACATATGGGAAAAGAAAGTATGATATTGACATTGTATACCGGGGAGCACATATTCGAGAATTTGATAAAAAATCATATCATGTTATGTTCTATAAGCCGAAACAATTTCAAGGGGTGAAAGAGTTTCATTTGAATTCTGAGTTTAAGGATCCGTCACTTATAAGAAATAAATTATCGCTTGACTTCTTTAGTGATATTGGTGTGCTTTCACCAAAATCTCAGCATGTTTTTATTAAAATTAATGGTCAAATTCAAGGGGTATATTTGCAATTAGAATCTGTTGATGAGAATTTTTTGAAAATCCGTAAATTACCGAGTGGGTCAATTTATTATGCGATTGATGATGATGCGAATTTTTCTTTAATAAGTGAGCGTGATCAAGATGTTAAAACAAACTTATCTGCAGGCTATGAGTTTAAATGTGCGAATGAACATAGTGAAGAACAGCTTAGTGAATTCGTTTATCAGGCAAATGCACTATCGCGAGAAAAATATGAAAAAGAAATAGTGAATTATCTTGATGTTGAAAAATATTTGCGATGGTTAGTAGGTGTTATTTTGACTCAAAACTTTGATGGGTTTGTTCATAACTATGCATTGTATCATAATGATGAAACGCATTTGTTTGAAGTGATACCATGGGATTATGATGCTACATGGGGCCGTGATGTAGAGGGAAGGCCACTTAATCATGAATACATTCGAATTCAAGGGTATAATACATTGAGTGCCAGAATTCTTGATATACCAGTATTTCGAAAACGTTACCGCAATATCCTTGAAGAAATTTTGGAGGAAAAATTTACGGTTTCTTTTATAAGGCCACAAGTAGAGGGAATGTGCGAAGCGATTCGTCCGTATCTTATTCAAGATCCTTATATGAAAGATAAAATAGACATTTTTGATAAAGAAGCAGAAATGATTTTTCAATATATCAATAATCGTCGGCAATATATTGAAGAACACCTCCATGAATTAACATAATGTGAAAAGGGATTGATTCGTTATCAATCTCTTTTTTGTTATCCCGCTATTAGCGAGTAGTAAGATTACTATATTAAAATTTATATTAGGTGAAGGAGGGAGCAAAAAACGAAAGATTAAAGATTCATCTTATTTGAGTAGGTTTCAATTGCTCGACGTTGTGGAACATCAAAGTAATAATGCGTCTATTAGTAAAATGATTGTAGAAGATTGGTAATTTTTAGGGATCTCACCATTCTTTAAGTGTATATGGGGATTAGTCTTTCATTGCTCAAAAAAGAGTGCAATTAGAGTAATGATTTAACAAAAGAATGGTTATATATGGTAAAATACAACCGAATGGGACAGGGAGATTTGGTTCATTAGAAATATAATGAATATTTTAATAAAATAATTAGAAAAAGAATGCGTGCCTATAATAAAGATCTTAAAACGTATGATATTCGAGAGAAATTAAGATATATTCATTTCCCTACTCTCATTTTGTGTGGTCAACATGATGTTCAATGCCCAGTTTTTTATTCAAAGGAAATACATAGCTTGATTTCAGATTCAAAATTAGTAATTTTTGAAAATAGTAATCATTTTCCTTTTGTTGAAGAGAAGGAATCTTTCGCAATAGATATCCGAAATTTTACAACTATTTAATTCGTTTATACAAATGGAGGTGAACTTTTTATATTTTTTATTTCTTAATCAACAATAGGAATTAACAGAGATTATAGTAAGATTTTGAAGGAATGGTGTATATTCTGTTATTTTTGCTAAGTATAGTTTAGTTTTAAGTGAACAAGTAGTCTATTTTTCATTTGCAGTGAAATTACGTATTGTTCAATGTGAGTAGAGAATATCTTTCCTAGGATGGTGAGAATATGGAAGTGAAATGGATCGATTGGGTAAAACAAATACAAGCCATTGCTCAGGCTGGTTTAACGTATTCAAAAGATGTGTATGATATGGAACGTTTTCAACAATTACGTGATCTTTCAGTTACGATGATGTCTCATTATACGAAGACAGATTGGGAAGTGGTAGAGAGATTATTTGCCAATGAAATGGGTTATCAAACACCCAAAGTAGATATTCGGGCTGTCGTGTATCAGGATGGAAAATTATTATTTGTGAAAGAAAAAAGTGACGGGAAATGGGCTCTTCCAGGTGGCTGGGCAGATGTTGGCTATACGCCAACAGAAGTGGCAGCAAAAGAAGTGTGGGAGGAAACGGGTTATAAAGTTGATCATTTTCGATTATTAGCAGTACTTGATAAAGAAAAACATTATCCATCACCATCAGCAATGCATGTATATAAAATATTTATTGGTTGTGAAATTGTTGGGGGCGAAAAGCAAACAAGTATTGAAACAGAAGAAGTGACCTTTTTTGGTGAAAAGGAAATCCCAGAGTTATCGACTGCTAGAAATACAGAGTGGCAAATTAGAGAGATGTTTGCCTGTATGAAAGATAGGAATAAAAGCTCCTTACTTGATTAAGAAAATATGTAAAGATAAGAATAAAGATAGTTTAACAGTACTCCAACAGAAGTCCCCTTCCTCAAGCACATGCAGGTCATAGTCCAGGGATCATTCACAGCGTATAAATCTCTTTTTCTTTCTATTCGTGCCTGGGATATTTATAATGAATTGTACATATTTTGGGTAAAGAATGAGGAATATATTGGCATGCATAAATCTTTGTGGGATAATAAGAAGGCATGTAAGCAGAAAAGGAGATAGAAAAGCAAATGTTAGCAAATTTAATAGAGCAGTTATTGCAATTTTTCGCAAGTTTAGGATACTTTGGAGTTGCTTTAGGGCTAATGATTGAAATTATTCCGAGTGAGATTGTCCTTTCTTATGCTGGTTTTTTAGTTGCGCAAGATAAAATAAGTTTTATTGGGGCAGTAATCGCCGGTACAATTGGCGGTACATTAGCACAAATCTTTTTATACTGGTTAGGATATTACGGAGGGCGTCCGGTGGTTGAAAAATATGGTAAATATTTATTGATTAACAAGCATCATTTAGATGTAGCCGAAAGTTGGTTTAAACGGTATGGTGCGGGGGTAATCTTCTCTGCTCGTTTCATCCCAATTGTACGCCATGCGATTTCAATACCAGCAGGATTAGCGAAAATGCCTTTAAAACTTTTTACACTATATACAGTAGTTGCGATTATTCCGTGGTCAATTCTCTTTATTTATTTAGGAGAAAAACTAGGTGGGAATTGGCGGCATATTAAAGAATATGCAGCTGATTATACGCATTACATAATTATTGGGGCAGTGCTCTTTATTGCTCTTTATTTCGGTTTAAAGGTATTGAAAAAAAGAAAAACAGTTCGTTAAAGCCAATGATTTCATTGGCTTTTTTTATACGTTTCAGTTCTAAAATAAAGAAGTTGTCCATAATGTGTAGTAATAAAGCGTAGCGGGGGAATGAAATGAAAGGATCACCGTTTTTACGTGGAACATTATTTTTAACGATGGCAACGATGATATCTAAAATGCTTGGATTTATATATGTTATCCCATTTACAGCGATGGTTGGTACTAGTGGATACATATTATATACATATGCATATCGGCCATATACAATTATGCTGAGCATTGCAACGATGGGATTGCCACTTGCTGTTTCTAAAATGGTTTCAAAATACGATGAGTTAAATGATTATCATACAGTAAAACGGGTGCTAAAAAGTGGACTGTTTTTTATGGTTTTTATGGGAATTGTTTCATTTCTAGTTCTTTATATGTTAGCTCCATATCTTGCAAAGCTAGTGATCGACGGAAGTGATCAAACTGGTAATAGTATGACTGCTGTGACGTATAATATTCAAATTGTTAGTTTTGCATTATTGATTGTACCAGTAATGAGTTTATTGCGCGGTTTTTTTCAAGGATTTCAATCTATGGGACCGTCAGCATCTAGTGTAGTTGTGGAACAGTTTTTTCGTGTCTTAACAATCTTAATAGGAAGCTTTGTTGTTTTGCATATTTTGAAAGCGTCTGTTTCGTTAGCGGTTGGAGTTTCAACTTTTGGTGCATTTATGGGGGCAGCGGCAGGATTGACTGTTTTGATAGGGTTTTATATGAGAAGGCGGAAATATTTAAAACGGAAAGAGATTGCCAGTATCCCACAGACAACGAAGTCCTTTTTTGCTTTATACAAAGAGCTATTTACGTATTCAATTCCATTTGTTGCTGTTGGGTTAGCGATTCCGTTGTATCAAACAATTGATACATTTACAATCAATAAACTTTTAATAGAGATAGGTTACGTACAAGGTGAAGCAGAAAAAATAAATGCAATAATTGGGCTTGTCCAAATGGTTGTACTTATTCCTGTATCCGTTGCAACAGCTTTTAGTATGTCTCTCGTTCCTGAAATGACGAAAGCTTATACAGTTGGAAATGAACAATTATTATATAAGCATTTCACGAAAACGAATTTACTTGTTGTAGGGATTACAATTCCCGCAGCAATTGGAATGATTATATTAGCCCAACCTATATACACTCTTTTATTTGGAGTAGGAAATGATCCAAGTTTAGGAAGTGTTATTTTACGGTACTATGCACCAGCGTGTATATTATTTTCATTGTTTACAGTTACTGCTGCGATGTTACAAGGGATTGATCAGCAAAAAAAAACAGTTCTAGGTTTAACCTTAGGAATTATAATAAAGATTGTACTAAATATTATATTATTGCCGTACTTTGACTACACCAGTTTTATTATCTCAACATATGCAGGCTACACAGTTTCAGTTTCATTTAACTTGTGGATGCTGTCTAAATATGTTATAAAGGCAACATGAGCTTTTGAAAAGACAGAGCAATCTCTGTCTTTTTCTATTTTGAAAGAAATTATGAAGAAAAGCGTTTTCAAAATAATTTTCTATTGAAATTTAAACGTTTGTTTCATATGCTGAAAATAGCGGTTCAAAAACTGTTGTTTAAGTGAGGTAGATTCCCACATGTAAAAAGAATCGGGGTGATAGTATGTTAAATATTTATTTAACAGACCGAAACGGAAAACTACAAGAAATAGAGGAAATTCAAAAAGGTTGTTGGATTAATGTACTCCATCCAACAGAGGAAGAAATTCAATTTCTAGTGCAAACATTGAATGTAGAATTGGATTTTATTAAAGACCCTTTGGATGATGAAGAACGATCTCGGATTGAAAAAGAAGATGATAATGCATTAATTATCGTTGATATTCCAACAGTAAGGCATGATGAAGAAGGAAATTCAATATACGACACGATTCCAATTGGTATGATTGTAATGCCGGAATGTTTCGTTACAATCTGTTTAGAAGAAAATCCGATTTTCGAGCGATTTATTAATCAGCGTATTAAAGAATTTTATACTTTTAAAAAGACTCGTTTTGCATTGCAGCTCTTATATACGATTTCTACTTATTATTTACGATACTTAAAACAAATTAACCGAAAAACAATCGACCTAGAGCACGAGTTAAATAAGTCGATGAAAAATAAAGAAATCTTTACATTATTAGGTCTTGAAAAGAGTTTAGTGTATTTTACAACATCTTTAAAAGCAAACAAAATTGTTATTCAAAAGTTAATGCGCAATAATACGTTTATTAAAATGTATGAAGATGATCAAGATTTACTAGAAGATGTATTAATTGAAAATAAACAGGCCATTGAAATGGCTGAAATATATAGTAATATTTTAAGTGGTATGATGAATACGTTTAGTTCGGTTATTTCTAATAATTTAAACAGTGTTATGAAGTTTTTAACTTCTATGACAATCATATTATCAGTGCCAACAATGGTTTCCAGTTTTTTTGGAATGAATGTTCCAGTTCCTTTAAGTGAAAATCCGCATGGTTTTTTAATGGCTATGATTATATCCGCAATATTATCTTGCGTAATGGCCTTTATTTTTTGGAAGAAACGTTATTTTTAAATCATATGAAAGCTGTTCTAGCATAGTTATCAAACTGCGCTAGAGCAGCTTTTTTGTCGTAATAAAACGTTTCTTATATACGATATGTGTATTGATGAAAAACGTATTTCCATGATTTGTAGATTTGAAAAGGGCTTGTTCAAATAATAAATTGAGGTTAAAATTACATATTGTTAATGAAAAGATGGAGGAAATACATCATGGAATTGTTTCAGTTACCGAAAGCATTCCTGCAAATGAATACGATTTTTATCTCAATTTTAATTGAAGCACTACCATTTGTGCTAATTGGTGTATTTATTTCAGGATTCATTCAAATGTTTGTGACAGAAGATATGGTGGCAAAATGGATGCCCAAAAATCGATTTCTGTCTGTATTATTAGCTACTTTTCTTGGCATGATGTTTCCAGGGTGTGAATGTGGAATCGTTCCAATTGTAAGACGTTTAATTGGGAAAGGTGTTCCGCCGTATGCTGGAATTGCATTTATGTTAACGGGGCCAATTATTAATCCGGTTGTATTATTTGCAACATATGTTGCGTTTGGAAGTAGTATGCATATGGTGTGGTATCGTTCCATTGTAGCCATTATTGTAGCTATTATCGTTGGACTTATATTATCGTTTATGTTTAAAGATCATCAACTACGTGATGAACATTTCCCAGAGGTGGATCATAAGCGTCCTTTGCGTAAAAAGATGTGGGACGTATGTACACATGCGGTTGAAGAGTTTTTCTCAATGGGGAAATACTTAGTAATGGGAGCATTAATTGCTGCTGCAGTTCAAACATTTGTACAAACTTCAACACTACTTTCTATAGGACAAGGACCGTTCTCTTCATCAGCTGTTATGATGGGACTTGCGTATATTTTATCACTATGTTCAGAAGCGGATGCTTTTATTGCATCTTCGTTCCAAAGTACATTTTCAACAGCATCACTTGTCGCGTTCCTCGTTTATGGACCGATGGTGGATATTAAAAATATGTTTATGATGCTTGCGACATTTAAAACAAAATTTGTAATTGTTGTGATAGCTACAGTTACACTTGTGGTTTATGCAAGCTCACTACTCATTTATGCGATGGGGTGGTAGGTTATGTTTCGAGCATATATTTTACTCGGATTTACAATCTTAATTGCGCAGCTTCATATTTCAGGTAATATAACAAAGTATATAAATATGAAGTACGCATATTTATCAAAAACAGCTGCAATTATTTTAGGGTTTTTAACACTTATTCAAATCATTGTTGTTTTCCAAAAGGAACACAAAAAGGAAAAAGATCAGCACAGTTGTGGTTGTGATCATAGTCATTGTGGACATGATCATTCAAAAGATGAAAACACATGGTGGAAACGAACTTTTGCGTATACATTATTTTGTTTCCCTATTATTTCAGGACTATTCTTTCCAATTGCGACGTTAGATTCAGATATTGTTAAAGCGAAAGGATTTCATTTCCCTGTTGCGCAAGCAGAGAGTACAGATCCATTTATTACAAGGCAGTTTTTAAGACCCGATACGAGTATTTACTATGGAAAAGAAGGGTATCGTGGTGTGATGGAAAAAGGAAAAAAAGAATACGTCACAAAAGATAATATTGCCTTGAAGGATGAAGACTTCTTAAAAGGTATGGAAACAATTTATAATTATCCTGGTGAATTTACAGGTAAGACACTTTCGTTTAAAGGATTTGTTTTCCGCGATGATTCTTCAAAGAAAGAACAATATTTCTTATTCCGCTTTGGTATTATTCATTGTGTAGCCGATTCAGGTGTATACGGGATGTTAGTGAAAAAGCCAGATGGAGTAGAGTGGAAGAATGATGATTGGATTGAAGTGGAAGGTGAAATTTCAACTGAATTTTATCAACCATTCCATGCAAATATTCCTGTTTTGGAAGTAACAAAATGGAATAAAGTTGAACAGCCGAAAGAACAATATGTATTTAGAGGAGCCGATTGATTATAATCGGTTCTTTTTTATAGACATAAATTTATGAAAATTGCTAATATATAATATATAGTTCACCTAGTGTAATTTTTATATACAAGATGAACAAAAAAGCATAGGGTAGTTCCAATGTTTTCATATTAATTAATATATAGGATGCATGGGACTAGGAGAATTTAGGGAGTATTTATTTCGTTTTCATGTTATGAAAGGTTTATGAATGAATTAAAGAGGTGAAGGAAATGGAAGAAACAAATGGGAAAACAGTTAATGAATCAAGAGTTTTTAAAACAAGTCGTGTCTTTCCAACAGATTTAAATGATCATAACACATTATTTGGAGGTAAAATATTAGCTGAAATGGATATGATTGCATCTATCTCAGCAACGAGACATTCACGAATGGAATGTGTAACGGCATCAATGGACTGGGTAGATTTTTTACATCCAGTTCGTTCAACTGATTGTGTGAGCTATGAATCGTTTGTCATTTGGACAGGGAGAACGTCGATGGAAGTGTTTGTAAAGGTAGTAGCGGAAGATTTAATTTCTGGTGAAAAACGAATTGCAGCAACATCTTTTGTTACATTTGTAGCACTTGGGAAAGAAAATAATCCAGTTCCTGTTCCGCGTGTAATTCCCGAAACAGAGGGAGAAAAAAAACTACATGAAATTGCTGTTTTACGTGCGCAACAACGTCATATTCGAAAAGCAGAAAGTAAGAAAATTGCAACGTTATTAACTTTATAAGTAATTTGAAATGAAAAGCGGACACCTAAATTTAGGTGTCCGCTTTTATAGTTTTTTCATCTGCATATCGCTCTTTCGGGTGGCTAACTAGCAAAAGCAAGCAGCACCGACGATAATTAAGAGGATAAATAGTACGACAAGTAACGCGAATCCATTTCCATGTGCGAAGCCCATTGTTATTTCCTCCTTTTATTTTAAGATACAACATACAATATGCAAATTCACTCTTGTTTGACAGGGACATATATCACGAAAATATAGATTTTTCTTGTATGTTAACGTGAAAAAAAGGAAAGATATAGGAATAACTGTTTTTGAAGAAGGGGTTTTATCCATGAAAAAATGTGTATCCATTTTGTTATGGATCATAGGGATATTCATATGGATGAACATCGATTTAGAGATGGGGAAGAAAATGACTAGTGGGCTTGAAATATCACAAATTCGATACGGAAATTTCCAATTATATACAAACGGAACGGATTTGTATCAAAATTTGTTTGATGATATAAATCGTTCAGAAAAGTATGTCTATATTCATTTTTATATTGTTGGTAAAGATGAAGTGAGTCGTAATTTTTTACAATTATTAGAGAAGAAAGCATCGAGCGGTGTGGATGTGAAATTATCAGTAGACCGTATAGGTGGCTATAAAATGAAGAAACAAGTGATTCAGCAGTTAAAAGAAAAGGGTGTTAAGTTTACTTTTAGTAAAAAGCCTAAATTAAAGAATTTGTTTTATTCATTGCATCAACGTAACCACCGGCGTATTGCGGTGATAGATGGAAAGATATCTTACATTGGTGGTTTTAACATTGGAAAGGAGTATCTCGGTAAGGATCCTAAATTTGGGAAATGGCGTGATTATCAGTTGCGTATTGAAGGAGATGGAGCGACTGATATGGAACAGAAATTTGCAGAAGATTGGTATGCGGATACTGGTGAAAAACTTTCTTTGTACAAAGGACCATCTCAGCAAGGAAATGCAAAGTATCAATATGTATTTTCAGATGGGAAAGGGTTATGGCAGGAATACGGTGCATTATTAAAAGGGGCTAAAAAATCATTAATCATTGCAACGCCGTATTTTGTACCAAGTAAGGAAATGATGGATGGTTTACAAAAAGCATTGCGGCGTGGCGTGACGGTAAAGATTCTTGTTCCTTTTAAAAGTGACGCTCTGTTACTAAAACAAGCTGCTTATCCGCATTTAAAAAAGATGCTGGATGCCGGTGCGGAAGTCTATCAATACCGGAATGGTTTTTTTCATGGAAAGGTGACAATAATTGATGATATAAGTGTTGATGTAGGAACAGCTAATTTTGATAATCGTAGTTTTTACATAAATACAGAGTCGGACTGTTTTATATATGATAAAGCAGTTGTAGCTGAGGTATGGAAACGACTACAAGAGGATTTTCATGATTCTAAACGCTTAACTGATAAAGATTTTGACAAAATAAATAGCTGGGATTGGTTTCTAGCAAAGGTAGCAAATGTTCTGGCATCCTATTTATAGGCATATATTTAGAGGGAAGGGGGAGCTATGATATGAGATGTATGGAAGAGTTAATGAAGTGTAGTTATGAAATGATTCATATGATTGGTGAGTATATGAATAGGGTGGAAGGTGAAGAGTTAAAGGATATATTAAAACAACATTTGCCCTATATTTTGCAAGCTTACAATGAACAAGTGAACTTTCAAGAAGGTGAAAATATACAGCATATGATTTGTGAACAACTGAAGTCTCCCCTTATACAAAATGATATACCGATGAAGAATACAAGTCAGGGTGACATTGAACTTGCTATTTCCTATATTTCGAATTTAAAAAGATTAGCACTCAGATTCGCCCAAGTTGCTGTAGAAGTTGCAAATCCGGAATTTCGATCATTTTTGGAAAACTGCTTTGTTAAAATGAATCGTTATGCATATAGTGTATGGCAATATGTTGTGAAAAAAGAATATACAATAGAGAATATATATGAAGACGAAAGATTTGCATAGAATAAAAAAACAAGACGGCATATGAGCTGTCTTGTTTTTTTGAAAAGAATTATAAGCTTTTTACCATTCCACCATCAACAAGGAATGATTGCCCAGTCATATAAGTATTTGCATCGGATGCAAGGAATGTAGCAAATTTAGCGAATTCACTAGGACGACCATATCTTCCAAGTGGGATAATTGCTTTATATTGTTTTTGAACGTCTTCTACTGCAATTCCGCGCTTTTCGGAAGCTGTTTCATCGAGAGAAGCGATGCGGTCCGTAGCAATACGTCCAGGAGCAATCGTATTAATTAAAATGTTATATGGAGCAAGCTCAGATGCTAACGTTTTTGCTAAGCCTGTAATGCCGACACGGAATGTATTCGATAATAGTAATCCGGGAATTGGCTCTTTAATAGAAGACGAAGCAATGTTAATAATTTTGCCACCTTGCTCTTTCATATATGGAAGTACTTCACGAATCATACGAACGTAACTTAATAAATTGAGCTCAAATGAATTGTACCAATCTTCGTCTGTTAATTGTTCAAATGTACCAGGCTTAGGGCCACCGGCATTGTTTACTAAAATATCAATTGTGCCAAAGGTTTGTACAGTATATTCTACCGCTTGTTTCATGCTTTCTTTGTTTGTAACATCACAAACTGTATACATGGCAGTGCCTTTATTAAGAGCGATCAATTCTTTTTGTAAAGATGCTAGCTTTTCTTCATTACGACTAAGTAGCATAACATTTGTTCCTTCTTTTACAAGTTCCGTAGCAATCGCTTTTCCTAAACCTTGACTAGAAGCAACAACTAGAGCAGTTTTTCCAGCTAATCCAAGTTCCATATATATCAACCTTTCTTTGTTATATTATTTTTATTATAAGTGAAAAAGATCCAAAATAAAAAACAAACGCCTCTCTTATCAGAAAATTTACAGGAATTTACTGTATCTTTACTTTTTTCTCATATTATCTTCAAAAAAGAGAAGTAATATGAGATTGTACATATTCTATCAAAAGGGGGATAAGCAAATGAATAAATGGGTTAAATCTTTAACTGCTATGGCACTTGCGAGCTCTTTATTTATGGTAGGTTGTAGTAAAGGTGAGGACAAAAAGAAGGATGAGGACAAAACATCGCAGCAAGATGAAAAGAAAGATCAAGAAACGAGCAAGGATAGTAATTCTTCAGATTCAAAGGAAAAAAAATAATATTTTGAATGGTAGGGCTTTCTCACGTGTTGGGGAAGCTTTTTTAGTTGTATATTTATCGTTTTTGAGAAAGAATAGAGAGAAATAGTAAGTAAGGAGTACGAAGATGAAAATATGTATATTTGGTGCAACTGGAAGAGTTGGGTTACAGTTAATGAAACTAGCATTACAAGATTCACATGATATCACAGTATTAGTTCGTGATCAAAATAAGCTTATGATGAGACATAATAAGCTACATATCATAGAAGGGGATGTATTACAGGGAAATGATGTGAAGAAAGCTTTAAAGGGCGCTGAGCTCGTTTTAAGCGCTCTTGGAACAGATGGAAATGGAACATTATCGAATAGTATACCTAGCATTATAAAACATATGGGGAAAGAGGGAGTAAAAAGGATTATTACGATAGGAACAGCAGGCATTTTACAGGCGCGAACAAATCAGAAGATATATCGATTTCAATCGGAAGAATCAAAAAGAAAAACCACAACGGCTGCAGAAGATCATTTAGCTGCTTATGTAGCTTTAAAAAATAGTGGGCTATGCTGGACAATTGTTTGTCCTACACATTTAATTGATGGTGAAGAAACGGGTATATACCGGACGGAGAAGGATATGTTACCACTGGATGGATCAAAAATTACGGTAGGAGATACAGCTCGTTTTACGTGGTCTCTAATAAATGAAAAAGTATATGAAAATAGCCGTGTAGGCATTGCTTATTAAAAAAACCATCCCTGAAAAGGGATGGTTAAAAAAGAATGTAACATACAAAAATGATAATCATAATAATTTGTAAAATTGCTTTTGCTACTGTACTGCTTAAGAAGCCGACGACTGTAGCAATTCCGACCATAAACGCTTCTTGTGGTGTCTTTTTATGCATTATTTCTGTCACGAAAACAGACAGAAATGGAATGATAATGAGACCAAATGGTGGGAAGAAAAAGGAGCCGATAATAATAGAAACCATTCCCACACGTTCACCCCATTTGGTACTTCCATATTTCTTTAAGAAGTATCCATTTGCGATAAAATCAGCAACGAAAATAATGATGGTAAAAATGATTTGAAGGATCCAAAAACTTATTGTTAGCTCCCCACCATTTATGCCAAAATGATAAATGAGATATCCAGCCCACAGTGCAAGTATGCCAGGGATAATCGGATAGATAAACGCAATAAACGATACGATAAAACAAGCAATTATACAAAGTGTTAATAAAACGGTCACTTTATATCTCCTTTTTACTATCTAGTTTATGTACAGCAACTTTCTTAATTTGATGCCCATCAAGTTCTAATGCTTTGAATTGGAAACCAGCATATTCAATTGAATAGCCAACTTCAATATTTAAATCAATTGCCTGAGATAGAAGCCAGCCCCCAATTGTATCTAAATCACTATCATCGATATGTAGACCAAATATATCATTTACTTCTGAAATGAGTACTTTTCCATCCAGTACAGTGAGTTTTGGTGTGCGTTTTTCAATCATTGGCGATTCATCTGCATCAAATTCATCTTGAATTTCACCAATAATTTCTTCAATAATATCTTCCATTGTTAATAGGCCAGCTGTCCCGCCGTATTCATCCATTACAATTGCCATTTGCACACGATTCTTTTGAAGATGAATTAATGTTTTACGGATTGGTACTGTTTCAAATACAGTTAAGACCGGATGTATATACGCTTCTAAAGGTTTTTGAATCCCCTTCGTTTGGTCGTGAAAAATTTCTTTTGTATTTAGCATCCCGATAATATCATCTTTATCTTTTTCAATAATCGGATAACGTGTATATTTTTCAGATGCCACGATATCCATATTTTCTTCTAATGTATTTTCGGTAGATAAACAAACCATTTCTGTGCGAGGTACCATAATTTCTTTGGCAACACGATCATCAAATTCGAAAATATTGTTTACATATTTGTATTCAGTTTGATTAATTTCACCACTTTTAAAGCTTTCACCTAAAATAAGTCGTAATTCTTCTTCTGAGTGAGCAAGTTCATTTTCTTTTGCTGGTTCTAAGCCGAATAGTTTTGTAAAGAATACGGCTGTACTATTAAGTGACCAAATGAAAGGATACATGATTTTATCAAACCAAATGAGTGGTTTGGCAAATTTTAATGTAATAGCCTCCGCTTTTTGAATTGCAAAAGATTTTGGAACAAGTTCCCCCAATACAACATGGAAAAAAGTGATGACACTAAATGCAATGATAAACGATAGCGTATTAGCCATTGCTCCAGTAATATTTATTTTTTCAAATAGTGGTCGTAGTAAGTGTTCAACAGTTGGTTCACCAAGCCAACCAAGGCCTAAAGACGTGATAGTAATACCAAGCTGACAGGCTGATAAGTATACATCTAAGTTAGAAACAACGCTTCTGGCAGCTAATGCTTGCTTATTTCCTTCATTTGCAAGCTGATCAATTCGACTTTTTCGTACTTTTACAACCGCAAATTCAGATGCGACGAAAAAGCCAGAAATGAGAATAAGTACAAAAATGAGAAAAATATTTAATATGTCCAAGTGTGTTCTCTACTCCGAAGTTGGAATAAAGATGTCACCTCCTGCAAGTATGTTATACTTTTATAATAAATCGAAATGAAAATAATAGTCAAAGGAAATGAGTAAATATTGGAATGTTTTTCTAAACATACATGAATTTGTTGGTATTTTACCCTGAATGAAAGGGGAATAACCCTCCATTTTTAAAAGGAGGGAGATAGCATGAAGCTTAATTACTTTATCAGTGTTTTTGTGATAGTGTAAGTTTGATGTTTAGACTGGTTTGTTGTCCACAAGGATTGAAGAAAGGAAAGAATGATGTATGGAATATAAATGAGTAGCAGTCCAATTGTGACAACGGTCGGGGAACTTCCTCCAAATTGAATAATAAATTGTAGTAATCCTTTCGTATGAAAAATACATTCCATATAAAAAAATGACAGAATAATGGAGCTTAAAATAGATTTATGATTTGAAACAATTGCCATAAATAACGTATTAATGAGAAAAGTTGAATCACGTAAATCATGTTCTGCAGTTTTATTTAAAAACGGAATCCATTTTTTAATTGCCTGTATAATAATAATCATTGATGTACTACTTATGATGATGAGAGAGGAAAGGAATGGAATTGTTATGTACTTTGCGATGTATAAAGAAATTAAAACAATAGAACATTGTAATAAAGCAGTACTGAATGAGTATGGAATCCAGCGCAATATTGAAGTGTATTTTTTTAGTTGTTTTGGTGCCTTTAAGAATAAACGTCCCATTGTTAAGCTAATTGAAAAACCAATTGCGAGTGTGAATGTAAAACGCACGATTGATAAAAAGTATACTTCCCACATATAAGGGAATAGAAGTGTAGATTGTCCTGGAGCATGTAGAGTTGTGGTTGAATTTATAATAGGTTGTGATGAAAAAAGAATGGATTCATGCATCCAATCAATCATCGGGATGAAAATGGATGGAAAATGAGCGAGATTATGAAAAATCCCAAGTAAACCTTTCAAATAAGAAGACTCGTGAGTTAATAATAAGGCGGGAATGGGGCTTATGATAAGAATAATAAGGAATCCTACAAAAAAGCGATATGTGTAAGAACGAAATAATGAAGACATAAAGGTTCACCTACTCTTTGAAAATTCATAAAATTCTTATTATTATTTTAGCGCTTTTTTGCTAAAGTTACAATATCTTTTTCTTTACATATGGGTATAAGCTAGGATTATAAGTAATTCTCTTTATTTTCAGCTATAGTCAGTAACTAGCTTAAGTATGATAAGTTGCTTATATTATTTGTTGTACAGAATGATAATCTACTAAATTTCTCAAAAATGAATCATTCATGAACAAATAATGACAATAATATGAAAAGCTTTCAGAAAAATAAAATAAATTATTTATTTTTTTCTGAAAATATAATATAGTTATGGCACAGAAAGTATTTTAACATAAGGAGGCTTTTTATGAGGATTAAAGGAAATTATGTGCCAAAAAGAGAAGTTTTATATTGCTCCATTTCATTTACAATAGGTGAAGCATTGGATCATTTAAATAAAACAGGTTATCGTTGTGTGCCAGTTTTAGATGAAAAGAAAGAGAAATTTTTAGGGAATGTATATAAAGTAGATATTTTAGAATATAAAGGTTCATTAGAAGATGATTTATCAGAATTATTAAATGATAAAGAGGGCTATGTGAGAGAAGACTCTTCTTTCTTTAAAGTGTTCTTTACAATTAAGAAGCTACCATATTTGTCCGTTATCGATGAGAAAGGGACATTTCTTGGAATCTTAACTCATAAAAAGGTATTTGAGTTATTAGAGGATGCATGGGGTGTTCATTCTAGCAGGTATTCTGTTATGGTGGGAACCCAAGATTATAATGGAGCGATTCAAAAACTATCTACAGTTTTGAAAAAATATAGTGGCATTCAAAGTTTAATGACATTTGATAATGATGCGTTATTAGTACGCAGAATTATGTTTACACTAGGCGAAGAATTTAAACCAGAAGAATTAGATTCATTGCTTAAGGATTTAGAAGACCATGGATTTCGCGTTGTATATGTAGAAGAAATGAATAATCCACGTGAAGTGGAGACAATAGAATAGAAGATACAAAGCCATCTGTATAATTTAGATGGCTTTTCGTTATACATAAAAAAGGAAATAGTAATGTTATTTTGAGATAACAAAATGAATCGTTGCATATTTGTTTCTAAAATATTTTCCTAAAAGAATAATAGACGAGGAAGGAGAACTTATTATTTTGTTTTTCGAAAAATTCTATATAAAAAATATGTTTTTATTTTTCAACTAAATATGTTACTATATGTGTGACAAAAGCAAAGAAGTCTGACAAGTTTACTCCATGGTTTAACACTCTAATGATTTGAATATTCGAAAAAATCAAAATTTATAAATTAGAGTAATAAAAAGGGGAAGTGGAGAAATTATGGAGAAAGGCATTGCCTTTTAAGGGGCGATATATTAATCAACATGAGCAGAGAGGAGGATGCATAGCATATTGTGAAAAAAGATAAAAACAATAGAGAACATGCTATGCAAGAAAAAGATGAAGGGACGATTAAGGCCAGGAGATACGATAGCAATTGGTTTGATGTTGTTTGCATTATTTTTAGGAGCAGGAAATTTAATTTTCCCACCAGTATTAGGTCAACAAGCAGGAGAAAATGTTTGGATTGCCACAATTGGATTCCTTGTGACAGGAGTCGGACTTCCTCTATTAGCTGTAACCGCTGTAGCTTTTGTAGAGGGAGACTTGAAAGCGTTATCCTCTAGAGTACATCCTATATTTGCGTTTATTTTCCCACTGATTAGTTATTTAGCGATTGGACCATTCTTTGCAATCCCGCGTACAGGGGCAGTTTCATTTGAAATGGGAATGAAGCCGTTTCTATCAGAAGCGTTTGTGTCAGAGTGGTATATGCTGTTTCTATACACAGTAGTTTTCTTTGGGGTTACTTGGTATTTATCATTAAATCCATCAAAACTAATTGATTGGTTTGGAAAGTTCCTTACCCCATTATTAGTATTAATTGTTGCTGTAATTGTTGGAAAAGCGATTATTGATCCAATTGGGGCGCCTGCTGCATCATTAGATGCATACAAAGAAAATGCATTTTTTGGCGGATTTATTCAAGGATATTTAACGATGGATGCTATTAGTGCACTTGTATTTGGGATCGTTGTTGTACAAGTTATTCGTTCAAAAGGGATAAAAGAGAGTGGACAAATTGCAAAAATAACAATTATATCAGGAATTATTGCTGTGGTAGGCTTAACATTAATTTATTTATCACTTGCTTATCTTGGTTCGACAAGTACATCACTTGGCGTTTCTGATAATGGAGGTCTTATTTTAACGAAAGTTGTAAATGAGCTATATGGAACAAGTGGAAAAGTATTGTTAGGCCTTGTTATTACACTTGCATGTTTAACAACTTCAGTTGGACTTACATCGGCGTGTGCGGGATTCTTTACAAACTTATTCCCAAGATTATCACATAAAATGATTGTCACATTGGTATGTGCGTTTAGTTTATTTGTATCAAACTTAGGGTTAACACAGCTTATTGCTGTAACATTGCCTGTGTTACTGATTATTTATCCTGTTGCGATTGTACTAATTGTTCTGTCTTATTTCCATAAATGGATTGGGCAGCGAAATACAATATATATCGGTGCAATTTTAGGGGCACTAGTTATTAGTCTATTTAACGGTTTAGAAAGTGCAAATATTAAGTTTGATGCTATAACAAATGTGTTGCAAATGCTTCCTTTATATAAGGAAGGAATTGGATGGTTATTGCCATCATGTGTTGGTGGAGTTATCGGTTACTTCCTATATAGACCAAATGAATCAAGGGAGTTAAAAAAGAAAGGTGCTTAGGCATCTTTCTTTTTTTAGAGGGAATTTGCATGTTTTGTCTAAATGATAATTTGGGAGGGAGAATAAAATGGCTAATTTTGAAGACTTTTTACAGTTAGATTTACGTATTGGAACGATAAAAAAAGCAGAAGAGTTTAAAGAAGCGCGTGTACCTGCAATTAAGCTGGAAATTGACTTTGGTGAACTTGGTATGAAGCAATCCAGTGCTCAAATTACAAAGCGGTATACACCAGAAGCGTTAATTGGAAAACAAGTTGTTGCCGTAGTGAATTTTCCACCAAAACGTGTTGCAGGCTTTAAATCAGAGGTGCTTGTGTTAGGAGGAGTCCCAGAACATGGTGATGTAATCTTATTGCAACCTGATATAGAAATTCCAAATGGAACGCCAATTAGTTAATATGGGAGAGGATTGGAAATGGAAGTTAGAAAAGCTTATTTAGAATGTGTTTTTTCAAACTTTAAGGCGATTCAAAAGCAAGGAGAACAATCGCTTTCACAGTTATCATATGAACAACTATGCTGGACACCTCATGAAGAAGCAAACAGTGTTGCGATTATAGTTAAACATTTGCATGGGAATATGCGCTCAAGATGGACAGATTTCTTAACGACAGACGGTGAAAAGCTAGATCGGAATCGTGATGGTGAATTTGAAGGCGGTTATGCTTCAAAAGAAGAAGTGCTAGCAGCATGGGGGGAAGGATGGGGGTATGTTTTTCAAGCGCTGCAATCATTAACTCCGCAAGATCTTTTAAAGATAATTCATATTCGTGGTGAAGCGCATAGTGTTATGCAAGCAATTGAAAGGCAGATTGCTCATTATGCATCACATATTGGACAAATTATTTATGTTGGGAAATTGCTGAAAGAAAAAGATTGGGAGTGTTTAAGTATTCCTAAAGGACAGTCTAATCGCTATCTTCAAAAGTGACGTTCGATATAATAATAAGAAATGAAGCGATATAGAGCTGGTAGTAAAAAAAAGATCCAAATAATTGAGGGTTCAGTTATGGTTAAAACACTCCCTATAGCGAGAGTATACCAAATGAAATATGCTCCAAATAACGTGTTAATAGGAATGAAACTAGAAAAGAAAAATTGTTGGCTAAAACAAGTATTGTGAAATAAGTAGATACGTATGTAAAATATTGTGGTGATAAGATCTTGTTTTCTGATAATTTTCTTCTGGCATTTATGACATATAAAAGGTGGTTTCATCTTTACACTCCATTTAAAGGTAAGTATTAAGTTTTTCTTACATTTGTTACTAGTTTATAAATAAGGAGATATAAAGAATATACTCCTACATAAGCCCCGGTAAGGAGAAATAATGGATTCAATAAAATACTGTGAATGGTTGTCATAAATACTAAGCCGTGCAGTACAACATCATATATGTTAAAAGCAATTAGTATACCCAGTATATATAATGAAAGGTACGCGCAAATATCTAAGAAAGCACGGATTTTAGGATGTGCTGCAAATAATAAAAAAACACATGATAAAACAATAGGAATTATACCTATAATTAGCTTCAATTCACTTCACCTCTATGACAATATAGCCGAAATTTAGGCGGTCTATTCTCTATAGCTTGTACATAAGTTGGAACAGAGAGGGTGATGTTATGAATCGAGGCTTTTTTTATGTAAAATTAACGAGTGTACGAAAGCTCATTTTATTTGTTGTCATTATGATGTTAGCAACTTTTTTTCTTATTAGTATGATGGTGACTTCATTAAAAGAAACAAAGTCAGCATATTTATATAATTGGTTGAATGAGTTGTCAATAAATGGTTATATGTATGTGATTGGAAAGGAAAATCACTATTTTACACAAGAATATCGGAATTTAAATCAAGATTTTTCGATTTCATCTTTTCTTTTTTCAACTGTAACGAATATTCGATTTGATGATGTACGTAGCTTTGTTGGAAAGGAGCTTCCGGGTTTTGGGAAATACGATACGGAAATCGTCATTGCTGGTGAAGGAACAGATTATTCTAACTTACCAATAGAATCGAGTGTTCCACTTGAGGAAGTAGTGAAAGAGCGGACTGGAGAAGCAGGACAAGTTCCGAAAAGGGATACAAATAAAGACAAGAAACAACCATCTCAAACAACTGGGAAAAGACAAGTGGCCTTTATTTATCATACGCATAGCTGGGAGTCTTATTTACCGTTATTAAATTTGACAAATAATCCAAATCCAAATAAAGCGACAAGCTCTGTGACGAATATTTCTATTTTGGGAGACAGATTCCGTGAGCAATTAGAAAATGAAGGGATAGGGGCAGTTAATGATAAAACAGATGTTGGGGAGAGGTTGATTAGTAAGGGTTTAAATGATACAAGTTCTTATAAAATGTCTCGTGAAGTTGTACAGGAAGCAATGGCTAGTAACAGAGAATTGCAATACTTCTTTGATTTGCACCGAGATAGCGCTCGTAAAAATGTCACAACAAAAGCGATTGGAGATAAATCATATGCGAAGCTTGCTTTTGTCATTGGAAAAGGAAATAAAAATTATGCAAAAAACTTACAATTAGCAACTGCGCTACATGAAGCGATTAATAAAAAATATCCTGGAGTAAGCCGCGGTGTTATTCAAAAGGGATTTCAAACAGGGAACGGTGTTTATAATCAGGACTTATCAGGACAAGCGATTTTAATTGAAGTGGGAGGTGTAGATAATACATCTGAAGAATTAAATCGTTCCATTGATGTATTGGCGAAAGCATTTAGTGAACATTTTTGGCAAGCAGAAAAGGTAAATGGATGAACGTAAGTGAGATACTTACGTTTTTTTGTGTGTTCAAAAAATAAAAAGATGGAAGCTAAGCTTTTATCTCGCTATCCGCGGGTAGTAAGCCCCAACTTTAAAATGTAGCAAATGTAAAAAATTTAAGTGAGGTAAGAAGAAAACTCCCACTGATTAAAGTTTCACTTTATTGTCACAATTTTTTCTTCATTATATTGATATCGAAAATTGTCTATTTCTCCTGGGGAAAATAGAAAGGAATTTCATAAAAAAATAGCGAAAATCTCTTTATAAAGAAAATTTTTATATTATAAACTTGGTAGGGTGATAGAAATGATTCGAGAAATTCGAGTAGAGGACGTAGCAGCATTTTTGCAATTAGGAAAACAATTGGATGAAGAAACTACTTTTATGCTATTAGAACCAGGTGAACGGAATACAACAGTAGAGCAGCAAACACAAATGATTCAACGTTTTGTAGAAGATTATAATTCTACTATATTTGTAGCAGTAGAAGGGGAGCAATTAGTTGGATTTATTTTAGCTAATGGTGGTAATGTGCAAAGAAACAAGCATGCAGCAGCAATTGTAATTGGAATCTTACAAGAATATGGCGGAAAAGGAATTGGGACGACATTGTTTAAAGAAGTAGAAAAGTGGGCAAGATTACATGATATATGGCGTTTGGAATTAACAGTAATGGCCCACAATACAAGAGCGCAGGCACTATATAAAAAAGCAGGATTTGAACAGGAAGGTGTCAAAAAAGCTTCTCTTATTGTCGAGGGTGAGCGTGTCGATGAGTATTATATGGCCAAATTATTAAAATAAGAGGTCGTTGTATGAAAAAAAGATGGACACTACTGGGTGTCGTAGTAGTTGTAATTATTATTGGAGTGGCAAGCATTAATTATAAAATGTATAAAGATAAACAGGCACAAGAGGTGAATAGTAGCGTTGTATTTCCAAAGGCACAAGAAACTATTGCCAAAATGGAAGGAGATCTTGCGGTTGTCAATAATCCTGATTCCGTACTTGTACTTGTAAATAAAAGCAGACGGCTACCAGATCGTTATAAGCCACAAGATTTAGTTATTCCAAAAGTGCGTTATTCGAGTGAAGGTGATCAAGAGAAAAAGAAGATGAGGAAAGAAGCAGCGCAGGCACTTGAAAAAATGTTAGAGCAAGGAGATCAGGAGCGGATTTTTCTTTTTGCAGTTTCTGGATACCGGTCTTTTGATCGGCAAAAAGCATTAAATACAATGTATAAGATTCAAGATGGAGAAGCAAAAACAGCAATGTCTAGTGCTGTTCCAGGAACGAGTGAACATCAAACGGGACTCGCAATGGATATTACATCACAATCAGCTAAATTCCAATTAGAGTCTGTTTTTGGAGATACAAAAGAAGGGAAATGGCTATCTCAAAATGCGCATCAATTTGGTTTTGTCATTCGGTATACAAAAGAGAAGGAGTCCATTACGGGTTATCGGTATGAACCGTGGCACGTACGTTATGTAGGGAATCCACAAGCGACATATCTATATGAAAATCAACTCACCTTAGAGGAAGCGATGAAGTAATGAATTGAGGGGAGACGGATTAGATGACGATGTTATATAAGAAAAAAGTATATGCATACATTACAAGGGAGAAAGCAGGAGTTATGCAGTTGCTTGTTTTTACTCATCGTGATATACCAGAAGCAGGTATACAGGTCCCAGGTGGCACAGTTGACGAAGGAGAAAAATTAGAAGCAGCAGTACTGCGTGAAGTAATAGAAGAGTCTGGACTTCGTCATTTATGTATAGAACGTTTCATTGATGATTATATCATCTATATGAAAGAAAAACAGGAGTATCAAAAGCGTCACTTCTTTCACATTTCATTATTAACAGATGTAAAAGATATGTGGGAACATATAGTAAGTGCAGGAGAGGAAGATGAGGGCTTAACATTTTGTTATGAATGGGTTGATATAGCAAAGTGTCCTGTATTAGCAGGGAATCAAGGTGAATTTGTACATTTATTAGAGGACGTGTATGTGAAATAAAAGAGAGTTTGGAAATAGAAAGAGAATATATGTGATTGTTAACAACGTTTTAGATAGTTTTATTCGTCTAAGGCGTTTTTTATTTTGTTTGAAGGTTTTTATGTATGGTAGACGAAATGTTTAAACAGATGTGAATTTGTCGAAATGAGGAGACAAGGCAATGATTAAAGTTAATAAGTAATAAGATAAGATCTGAAACTAGGAAACAACTTGTAAGGGGAGAAATCAGATGGAGATTCAATTCAATAAACTACTAAGAAAAGAATTAACAATTCATGGTATACAAACAGTGATGGAAAATGGGGAACTTACTTCGAAAGAGTTAGTTATGTATTACCTTCATAGAATAGCGAAGTATGACCAAGACGGTCCGAAAATAAATTCTATTTTAGAAATAAATCCAGATGCAATTTTTATCGCAGAAGGATTAGATCATGAAAGAAAAATAAAGGGTGTCAGAGGTCCTTTGCACGGTATTCCTATTCTCTTAAAAGATAATATTGAAACAAATGATTCAATGCATACAAGTGCAGGAACAATTGCGCTTGAAAACTATAGGAGTAATCATGATGCATTTCTTGTTGAAAAGCTTCGTGAAGCAGGTGCAGTCATATTAGGTAAGGCGAATATGACAGAATTAGCGAATGGAATGTCTTTTGAAATGTGGGCTGGATATAGTTCAAGAGGTGGACAAGTCATTAATCCATATGGATCAGGTGATGATGACCTTTTTGTTGGTGGTTCAAGTACAGGGTCGGCCGTAGCGGTTGCTGCCAACTTAACCGTTTTATCTATTGGAACAGAAACAGATGCCTCTATTTTAAGTCCAGCAGTTCAGAACTCTGTAGTTGGTATTAAGCCTACTGTTGGCTTAGTAAGTCGCAAGGGGATTATACCTTTTACATATTCGCAAGATACAGCGGGATCTTTTGCTAGAACAGTAACTGACGCGGCAATTTTATTGGGGAGTCTAACAGGAATAGACCAGCTTGATCCTGCAACTTATAAAAGTGAAGGAAGAGCTCAACAAGATTATATGGTTTATTTAGATTCTAATGGTTTAAGGAGTGCTAAAATTGGAGTATTTAACAAAGCCTCTGAAAGCTATTACGAATCTGGAGGGTATGATGAGGAACTATTTCAGAATGCTATACAAGTACTGCGTAATGAAGGAGCAACAGTATTAGAAGATATTGAAATTCCATCTTTTCATAGGGAGTGGAGTTGGAGAGTCTCGTCGTATGAATTAAAACATAGTCTAGATAATTATCTTTCCAAGTTACCTTCCAATATTCCAGTCCATTCTATCTCTGAATTAATTGCATTTAATAAAAATATAGAAGAGAAAGCATTAAAATATGGACAAAGTAGGTTGGAGTTTGGAAAGGATTTTTCTAATACGTTAAGAAACCCTGAATACTTAAATGCAAAATTAGAAGATTTATATTTTTCCCAGGAACAAGGAATTGATTTTGCGTTAAAGAAATATGATCTTGATGCAATTCTCTTCCCTTCATATATAGGATCAACAATATGTGCCAAAGCTGGTTATCCTTCCATAGCAGTACCGGCTGGATATATGAAAAGCGGAAGACCGTTTGGAATCACTTTTGCAAGTACTGCTTTTAGCGAAGGGACTTTAATTAAGCTTGCATATGCATTTGAACAAGCTACAAAACATAGACGAATTCCAAATTTATCGTAAATATGTGTGAAAAGGATAGGGCACCCTATCCTTTTTTATTCTGTAAAGTTTCCTATGTCAAAAACCTGTGCAATCAAAGAGAAATGTCCTTTTCTTGCTGTTTTGTATGTTTTAACAAAATAAAAGATAAATAAGCAGAACATAAAATTAGAAAAGCAGCAATGATATATATAGTACGGACACCGAACATATCGGTAATAATACCAACGCATAGCATAGAAAGTCCTGAAACAGCCGAAGTAAGTGTACCGTGAGCTGTATACATTCTTGATAATAGAGATGGTGGTACGCTTGATTGTAAAACGGTTGTTTGGGAAATATCTCGAATTTGATAGGAAGGTCCCATTAGAACACAAAGAAACAGTGCAATAAATCCGTTACTTGTTATGCCATATAAGAAAGTAAGCACGCTAAATAGAAGTGATCCTAAGGCCATTGAGCGTATTAAGTTATTTTGAATATATGTACTCATTCGCCATGCTAATAGCCCACCAATTAATGTTCCGAAATAATAGCTTGTGTTGATATAACCCCACCATTCTGCTCCTCTATGAAGAACAGTCGTTACGTAAGCCATAGTAATACCACCAATCCATATCGTTCCAGCAAAAGCTTCAATTAAGTCCATATATGTAACTATACGGAGGGAGGGATGCTGAAATAAAAGTTTCCATCCTTCTATTAATACAGCTGATTTGGAAGAGGATTTCTCTATTGTTTGTTCAGTTTGTATAGCGCGCAATGAAACATATAATGCAATACACCCCAAAATCATTAATACGTTGTTTATCATAAGTGTAGAAGTGGCACCAATCAATAAGACCACTACACTTGTGAATGAATAAGCAGCTGCTTGAACAATTTGTGTTGAAAAGGAAAAGACACTATTTACTTTTACTAACTTTTCTTGTGATGTTAGACGTGGAATAACAGCGTATAATAAAGGAGAACTCCAACCTTCGCATAATGAAATGAGAATAATAAAAGCAAGAAGGGCAATGATGTTAGATGATAGTAAGGGAAATAATGCAGTTAAAAGAATAAAAAAGAAAGTCTTAACGCCTTGCAATGTAAAGAGCAATGAATAAGATGGAAAACGGTTCATTAAAAGTGGTGCGGATGTACTTGCAATAAAACTTGTAATAACTCGTAATAATGGAAAAAGAGCTGTGATAGTAGCTGATTTGGTTGTTATATAAATATGAGTAGTAAGAATCATTATGTAAACAACTTCAGCAAGAGTGATGCACATTTTAGAAAACCAATAAAAGGATAGCGATTGTTGATGCAATATTGGTACCTCCACTCAAAGAATAATACATATTTCTTTATAGTAATCATAATTCGTGGAATAAATTTTTGAAAGAATTTTATTTTTTGTAACTTTTATACAGGGATTTTCATGTATAATAAAGAATATATTAATATAATATTTTAATAATACTCATTATAACAGTGAATATGTATAGTAGCTTCCGATGAAACGTCTCGCCTTAATTAGGAGGACGTGATAAACAATTCTTTTTTTTCATATACATATAGAAAATAAAAAAGAAAGTGAGGGTTGCATATGGCTGGATGGGTAGTTTGGTTTATTATAGCCGGTATTTTATTTATAGCAGAAATGTTATCGATTACCTTTTACATGTTATGGCTTGGAATTGGAGCGGTTGTCGGAGGTCTTATTGCATTGTTTGCTCCAGATGCACTATTTTTACAAGTTGTTGTAGGAGCAATTGTAAGTTTAACATTGACTTTCTTTACGAAACGAATCTCTAAAAATTTTCGAGAGGCAAAAGGATTTATCGATACTGTCGATAAATTAGCTGGTAAAAAAGGAATTATCCTGCAAGCGATTACAAGTGAAGGGAATGGGATCGTGAAAGTGGATGGCGATACTTGGACTGCTATTTCAGATGTTCCCATTTCTACTGGGGAAAGAGTCATTGTTATAAAGAGGAGCAGCACTGTTTTATATGTGAAAAGGGAGAGTGAATAAAAATGGTAGCATTAACATTAACGATTATTTTTGCATTAATTGTCATTGTATTTATCGCGTTAACAATTAAAATCATGCCCCAACAAAAGGTAGGTGTGGTTGAAAGATTTGGTAAATTCCAACGCATCATGCAGCCAGGATTAAATCTAATAATCCCAATTGTAGATCGTATACGTGTATACCATGATTTACGTATTCAACAAACAAATGTGCCACCACAAAAGGTAATTACGAAAGATAACGTACAGGTAGAAATTGATACAATAATTTTCTATCAAATTGTTGAACCGGAACTTGCGACATATGGTATTTCTAACTATGAATATGGTGTTCGTAATATTACATCTGCAACAATGCGTCAAATCATTGGTAAGATGGAGCTGGATGAAACATTATCAGGGCGTGAAAAGATTTCAACAGAAATTCGTCTAGCTCTTGACGAAGCAACAGAGAAGTGGGGCGTTCGTATTGAACGTGTGGAAGTTGTTGATATTAATCCACCAAAAGATGTGCAGGTATCCATGGAAAAACAAATGAAAGCAGAGCGTAATAAGCGTGCGATTATTCTAGAAGCAGAAGCGGCTAAACAAGATAAAGTTCTTCGTGCTGAAGGGGAAAAACAAAGTAAAATCTTGATGGCTGAAGGGGATAAAGAAGCGCGTATTCGCGAAGCAGAAGGTATACGAGAAGCGAAAGAATTAGAAGCACAAGGGGAAGCAAGAGCAATTGAAACGATTGCGAAAGCAGAACAAAACCGAATCGAATTAATACGTGCAGCGGACTTAGATGAACGCGTTCTTGCTTATAAATCATTTGAATCGTTAGCTGAAGTAGCAAAAGGACCAGCAAATAAGGTCTTCATCCCATCTAATGCAATTGAAACACTTGGCACACTTGGTGCAATCGGTGAAATTTTTAAAGAAAAACAAGCGAAGAAATCACCTTCGTCGGATACATCGAAAGAACAATAACTAATGAGAGAGAAATGGGCTGCCATTTCTCTTTTTTTATCATTTTAACAGAGAAGACCCCCTCCTCTAAACGAAGTGAAGGTGGGGGTAGTTCAATTAGGGAGAATTGTACAAAACAGGCTGTAGATATTTTGAAGATTTGTATATCATTTATATTTGCTCTAAGTGAGGCTAGGTAAGAAAAGACATTATTTTTAACTTACACTTAAACTTTGGTGCAACACAAATTGAAAATGGAATTCTAGTATGTAAGGTCTAATTTAAAAGTCTAGTAAATATATATTACATAAAGCTTGTACATATCCATGTTTGAACTACCACCACTTACTCATTGGTCTGTGCTCTTCACGTTCCTTGAGGTGGGGGCTTCTCACCTAAAATGATAAAGAAGGTGATACATTGAAAAAGTATGCAACTCGTATACATGGAAAGAAATTTCTATTTTTAATCTTATCATATGTATTTGTAGTGATAGTGGCGGCGTCTATTGTGACCTCGCTTTTACATACTATGAAATCTTATTATGCGAGTCAGTGGTTTGGAAAAGTATCAATGCAAGGATTTATTCAAATGTTTGAGAGTGAAAATCGTTATTTTGCATCGGATTATTTTAAAACAAATAAACGAGAGTCTGTTGGGAATTTATTGTTTTCTATCACAACAGATCTGAAAATACATGATTTACGAACGTTCGTTGGCAAAGAAGTACCGGGGATGTCAAAGTACTATTCTAATATTATCGTAGCTGGAGAAGGAACGGACTATACGAATATTCCGAATGAATCTAGTGTACCGATTGAAGAGGTAACGAAAGAACGGGAAGTAGCGAAAGATAAAGTCACAGAAGCAGACAAAAAGAATCCTGTACAAAAAAATAAAAACGATGCAAAAGGTGAAAAAGCTGTATATATTTATCACACGCATAGTTGGGAGTCCTTTTATCCATTGTTACCTGGGGCGAAGAGTCCATCAAGTCCGGATGTAAATGTCTCGCTTTTGGGAGAGCGTCTAAAAGAACAGTTGGAAGGGCAGGGAATACCGGTTCTTCATGACAAAATAAACATGGGTGATTTATTGGCGAATAAGAAATGGAAATGGTATCAAGCATATACCGCATCTCATGGATATGTGAAAGAAGCCTTGGCACAAAATGATAAGATTATGTTTCCAATTGATATTCACAGGGACGATCAGCGGAAGAATGTTACGACAAAAGTGATTAATGGCAAATCCTATGCGAGGTTATATTTTATAATAGGGATGGAAAATGCAAGGCGTTCTGATAATGAAAAGATTGCAAGAGCGATAAATTCGTATTTAGACGAAAACTATTATGGGTTAAGTAGAGGGATTTTTCCAAAGTATAAAAAGGATGGAAATGGAGTCTATAATCAAGATTTATCGAAAAATGCCATGCTTATCGAAGTTGGTGGCGTTGATAATACTTTAGAAGAGCTATATAACACAATTGATGTGTTAACTGAAGCATTTAGTAAATATTATTGGGATGCGGAGAAGGTGAATGAATGATGTGAAAGGAACAGGGAACTGTTCCTTTTTTACATGTCCCTTAAAAATTTTACTAGAATTTCATAATGTGAAATAAGGCAGTAGTTTTGAGTTGAGATTGTTTTATAATAATTTAAAATTCTGTCAATTTAAAAGGGTGACAGAATTTCTAAACTTATTTGTATAGTAAACTTCAAAATGTATATATTGGAGGGGTAAAAATGGCGATTCGAACAGGGGCTCAGTATATTGAAGGATTAAAGGCAAGAAATCCTGAAATTTGGATTGGTGGAAGAAGAATAACCGATGTTGTGAATGAAGATGTTTTTCGAGAACCGATTTTACAAATTGCTAAATTATATGATATGCAGCATGATCCAGAGTATCAGGACAAGATTACCCATATATGCGAAGAGACAGGAGAGCGGGTTTCGAATGCATTTTTAGTGCCAAAAAATTATGAGGACTTAAAAGCACGCCGCGAATTGTTTGAAGTATGGGCAAAGGCTACATTTGGTTTAATGGGCAGAACACCAGATTTTTTAAATGTTACAGTTACTTCAATGGCGAGCAATGCATGGTTTTTTGAAAAATTTGATTCCTCATGGGGGACTAATATAAAAAATTATTATAAACATATACGTGATCAAGATTTGTTTTTAACACATGCGATTATCAATCCACAAAATGATCGAAGTAAAGCCTCACATCAGCAAGAAGATGCAACGATGCATTTAGGTGTAGTGAACGAAACAGAAGAGGGAATGTATGTAAGCGGAGCTAAGATGTTAGCGACACTTGCACCAATTACAGATGAGGTAATCATTTATTCTTATCCAAGTTTTAAGCCGGGTGATGAACGTCATGCAATTTCTTTTGCAGTTCCTATTGATGCACCGGGTTTAAGGATCCTTTGTCGCGAGCCAATGCAAGATGGAAAACGATCCTTGTTTGATCATCCACTTGCATCAAGGTTTGAAGAAATGGATGCACTCCTTGTATTTCATAATGTGTTTATTCCATGGGATAAAGTGTTTATCTATCAAAGTGTAGAGGCTGGAAATCAGCTGTATCCAAAAACAGGAATTGGTCATCAACCAGCACATCAATCAGGAGTACGAGGATTAGTGAAACTTTCTTTTGCAGCAGAAGTGGCTATAAAACTAGCAGATTCAATTGGAGTAGACGGCTTTTTAAATGTACAAAATCAGTTAGCAGAATTAATACAAGATGTAGAAACAATCCGTGCACTCTTGCAAGTAGCAGAATATGAGTATGAAACGAATGCATATGGTGAAGCTGTTCCTGCGAGACTACCGCTTGATACAATACGTAGCTTATTACCTAAAATGTATCCACGTGCTATTGAAATTATTCAAACCATTGGGGCTGGTGGCCTACTAATGTCGCCAACAGGTGCCGACTTTATGAATCCAGAGATTCAAGAGGATATGTATAAATATTATATCGGGCGTGAAGGAGTATCTTCTGAGGAACGCGTTCGATTATTTAAATTAGCTTGGGACTTATGCGGTGAAGCGTTTGGACAACGCCTATTACAATATGAGCGTTATTATTCTGGTGATCCAGTGAGAAAAATGGGCATGTTTTATAATGCGTACAAAAAACAACAATCGCTGTCACTTGTGGACAGTGCCTTGCGAACGGAATTATCTGGAAATTCATTAAGGTGACAATAAAATGATCGCGCTTACATTTTAAAATAAAAAAGGAAGGAGTGGCAAATAGATAACAAGAATTTTACTGTTAGGATGTAAATCTTCTTACATGTTTTAGCTATATATGAACCGGAAAATATGTAACTGGAATAGAGGAGGTAAGTTATTGTGATAGCATCTATCAGTAAAATTTGTAAAATTCTAAATTGTTTTACGAGTGGTGAGCCGGTGTTAGGAAATTCTGAAATTGCTGCAAAATTAAATATGAACCCGAGTACAGTTCACCATCTTGTCCGTACATTGTGTGAAGAAGGAATGTTAATTCGAGATGAGCAGAGAAAATATCGACTGGGATGGAAATTGTTGGAGTGGGGCAATCAAGTGATGTTTCAACAAGAGATTTATAGCGGGGCGATTCCAATCGTTGAAGAACTTGTAAGGAAATTTAATGGGACGGTGCATATCGGTATGTTTGACCGTGGAGATGTTGTATTTATTTTGAAAATTTCATCAAAGGATTCTGTTCAAATATCAACTCATGTCGGATCAAGAAAACCTGCATACTGCACAAGTACAGGAAAAGTTCTTCTTTCATTTAATCCTTCTTCTTTAGAGTATACTTCAGAAAATGGGCTGCTGCCTCGAGCACCAAATACAATTACTTGTATGAAGAGATTTCAAGAAGAGTTACAGACAATTCGTAAGCAAGGTTATTCCATAAGTGATAACGAAAATGAACATGGATTATATGGCATTGCGGCTCCTATTCGTTCTTACACCGGGAGAACTATTGCGGCTCTTAATATTGTTGGTCCGAAAACGTATATGCAAGGAAGCAATCGTCAAGTCATGATTCGAAGTGTGATGAATACTGCAAATTTAATTTCAAAGGAATTTGGTTATTTAGACATTTAATCATAACTGTAAAAGAGAGGTGAGAATCATTTATATACATGATTATAGTGTACCTGAATTGGAAAAATCGATTGTTTCTATTGGTGCTTTTGATGGTGTGCATAAAGGACATCAGACCGTTATTAGAAACGCGGTGGAGAAAGGGAAAGAGCTACAGATTCCAAATGTCGTGTATACATTTGATCCACCACCACGTTCTTATTTTCAGGGAGCACAAGTGCTAACGCCAATTAATGAGAAGTTAAATCGATTTCAGGAGCTCGGTGTTGAACATGTAATTGTTATTCGTTTTGATGAGTTGTATGTAACGAGAAGGGCTAGTTACTTTATTCAAGAATTACAAAGATTATGCCCAATTGAAATTTATGTCGGAGAAGATTTTCGATTTGGAAAAAATCGCGAGGGTGATATAGAGCTACTGATGAAATACTTTGATGTTTCTATCGTCGAAGAGGTTTGCTGCGAAGAAGGTGAACGAATTTCATCAACGAGGATACGGAATCACTTATTTCAAGGAGAATTACAAAGGTCTCAATCCTTATTAGGATGGCCTCTTAAAACAATATAAGCGAATGAATTATAAGGAGGAAAAAACATGTCAAAAACATTACAATCTTTTAATTTACTAAAATGGATTGATGAAAATAAAGAGTTATTGAAACCACCGGTAAATAACAAGGTAATTTGGCAGGACTCAGAGTTTATTGCCATGATTTTAGGAGGGCCAAATAGAAGACGTGATTTTCATGTTGATCCTTCAGATGAATTCTTTTATCAAATAAAAGGCGAATGTTATGTGGAATATATTACGGAAGAAGGGAAACGTGAAGTTGTTACAGTGAAAGAAGGAGATGTGTTTATGTTACCAGCGATGGTGCCACATTCACCGCACCGCGTTGCAGACACATATGGATTAGTAATTGAAAGGAAACGTAACCAAGGAGAACTTGAAGATTTTGTTTGGTTCTGTGATGAGTGTAATCATGAAATGCATCGCGTACGGGTTCAATTAACCGATATTGAAAAACAAGTGAAAGAAGCGATTCATAGTTTTAATTCAAATAAAGAAGTTCGTGCGTGTAAAAACTGCGGACATATTATGCCAGAAGAAGTGGAGGAATGGAAGTGCGAATAGATTTTCATACACATATTATTCCTGAAACATTTCCGGATTTTGAGGAGAAGTTTGGTGGTGGACGTTGGCCGATATTAAATCGCACTTGTACATGTGGTGCTGCGATTATGGTTGGTGGGAAAAACTTTCGCGATGTGACAGATCAAGTATGGTGTCCGGAGAAAAGAATTGAAGATATGAACCGTGAAGGTGTTGATATACAAGTATTATCACCAATTCCTGTTACATTTTCCTATTGGGCAAAACCAGAAGAAGCTGAAGCAATGGCGCGTATTCAAAATGATTTTATTGCGGAAACCGTCTTGGCATATCCAGATCGTTTTGTTGGATTAGGAACAGTGCCAATGCAAGATGGAGAAACGGCAGTTCGTGAGATGGAGCGATGCATAACAGAATTAAACTTACATGGAATTGAAATTGGAACGAATGTCAATGGGAAAAATTTAGATGATCCATCATTTATTGAGTTTTTCCAGATGGCTGAAAAATGGCAAGTCCCAATTTTTATTCATCCGTGGGAAACATTAGGGCGAGATAGAATGCCGCATCATAATTTTATGTATACAGTTGGGATGCCAAGTGAAACGGCTCTTGCCGCAGCCACACTTATATGGAGCGGGATAATGGAGAAGTTTCCTAGGTTAAAAATTTGCTTTGCTCATGGTGGAGGTTCTTTTCCATATATTTTGCCGCGATTAGATCAAGGGTGGCAAGTATGGCCACATCTGAGATTAACTACATATCCTCCGAGCCATTACGCAAAGAAATTTTACTTCGATTCTTTAAACTATGATCCTATCAACCTTAAATATATGATAGAGCGATTTGGACATGAAAAGATTTTTATGGGGTCGGATTATCCGTTTTTACTACGAGAAATTCAGCCAGGTAAAGTAATTGACGAGACACTTGATTTATCAGAGGAGCAAAAGGAAGCTATGCTTGGCGGAAATGCAGCGAGTTTCTTAAATATTGATATGAAAAAAAGAGGTGTAGTATATGCAGAAAGTACAAACACCAGAGAGTAAATTAAATGAAATGGGACTCACACTACCAGCTATTCGTCCAGCGGTAGGTAATTATGTAAGTTGTGTAAGGGTCGAAAACTTATTGTTTACTGCTGGACAAGGTGTTGACCAGTACCATGGGAAATTAGGTAAAGATGTATCAATAGAAGATGGATATAAGGCAGCTAGGCAGTCTATGTTGAACTTATTAAGCGCTGTAAAGAATGAACTCGGTGATTTAAATAAGGTGAAACGAGTTGTGAAGTTACTTGGATTTGTAAATAGTACAGAAGATTTTATTGATCAGCCAAAAGTGATGAACGGTGCATCCGATTTATTAGTAGATGTTTTTGGTGAAAAGGGAAAGCATGCTCGTTCCGCTGTTGGAATGGCTCAACTACCGAATAATACAACAATTGAAATCGAGATGGTTTTAGAAATTGTAGAGTAGGAGGTAAAGAGTGTGAATAAAGAACTATTAGCTGAAAAAATGAAAGTAAAAGATGCGAAGTTATTTATTGATGGTCAATATGTCGATGCGATGTCCAGCGAAACGTTCGATACGTTCAATCCATCGACAAATAGAAAACTTGCCTCTGTTGCACAAGCAAATGAAGAGGATACTAAGCGAGCAATAGACGTGGCGGGGCGTACATTCACAAGTGGTATCTGGAGTAAAATGCCTGTGGAAGAGCGCTCAGCTATTTTATGCAAAATGTCAGATTTGATTATGCAAAAAGTAGATGAATTAGCGTATATAGAGACACTTGATGTCGGAAAGCCAATAAAAGAAAGTCGTGGTTTTGATATTCCGCGTTCTGCACATAATTTTCGTTTCTTTGCCGAGATGGCAAAGTATATAGTACATGAACATTATGATAAGCATAACTTTATGTCATATGCAAAATACGCACCAGCAGGAGTAACGAGCTTAATTATTCCTTGGAATTTGCCATTTATGCAGATGACGTGGAAGGCGTCAGCTGCACTAGCCGCTGGTAATACAGTAGTTGTGAAACCAGCATCTTACACGCCGCTAAGTGCAGTCATGCTTGGTGAAATTGCGAATGAGGCCGGGCTACCTCCAGGTGTACTGAATATTATTACAGGGCCAGGCAGTACGGTAGGAACGAAAATGACGACGCACCCGTCTGTAAGACGTATTTCATTTGTGGGGGAAAGTAATACAGGGAAAACAATTATGCGGAATGCTTCAGAAAACTTAATACCAGTTTCATTAGAATTAGGCGGAAAATCAGCAAACATTGTATTTGAAGATGCTGACTTAGATGAAGCGGTACAAGGATCGATTGAAGCAATTTATCGGAATCAAGGAGAAATTTGTTTAGCTGGTTCAAGATTACTTGTACAGGAAAGCGTATATGAACAGTTTCTAGAGAAATTTGTAAAAGCGGTGAAAAACATAAAAGTGGGAGACCCTCTTGATGAAGATACAGATATGGGAGCGCTTGTTTCGAAATCACATCTAGAAACAGTTGATCAGTACGTGGAAATAGGTCTTTCAGAAGGAGCAAAATTAGCCCATGGCGGAAAAAGAATCGAGAGTTTAGCACAAGGGAACTTTTATGAACCGACTATATTATATGATGTCGATAATCGTATGCGTGTAGCTCAAGAAGAGATTTTTGGTCCAGTTTTAGTTGTTATACCATTTAAAACAGAAGAAGATGCAATTCGTATTGCAAATGATTCTATTTATGGTTTAGCGGGAGTTGTTTGGACAAATGATCTTAGAAGAGCACAACGAGTTGTTTCGCAAATTGATTCGGGATTATTATGGATTAATTGTTGGTATGTGCGAGATTTACGTACCCCATTTGGTGGTTCTAAGGCAAGTGGTATTGGCCGAGAAGGTGGACGCCATAGTTTTGAATTTTATACAGAAGCAAAGACAGTTACGATGAAATTATAAAGTGAAACTTCCATCAGTGGGGGCTTCACCAATCGGGCTTTTACGGGCAGTTATCCCCCGCCTATCTTTTTTGCTTCTCTCTGAAACCTGAGGTGGGGGTCTTACTGCCTGCGAATAGCTGGGTAAAATGAATGTTCCATCAGTGGAATGGTATTTCCACTGATGTGTTCTAAATATAGATTTTAAAAATGAGGTGAGATAAATGCAAGTGTTAATAAAGGAATTAGCAGATGAACTTATACAGGCAGAACAAACGTGTAGACCAATTTCGCCTTTCACGGAAAGGTATTCAAATCTATCAGTTTTAGATTCGTATAACATTCAGCTCGAAGTAGTGGGACGAAAGTTAAGACAAGGCCGCACAGTGATTGGGAAGAAAGTTGGACTTACGAGTAGTGCAATGCAGCAAATGCTTGGGGTAGATGAACCAGATTACGGACATTTACTAGATGATATGAAAATAGAAAGTGGAAGTGTAATCTCGGTAGATTCGTTTGTATCTCCAAAAGTAGAAGCGGAAATTGGATTTGTTTTAGCTGAGGATTTAAGTGGACCTAATATTACATATGTAGATGTGCTAATGGCAACGAAATATATTGTACCTACACTTGAAATTCTTGATAGTCGTATTGCAGATTGGAAGATTAAGCTTGTCGATACAGTAGCAGATAATGGTTCTTCTGCAAAAGTAGTTGTTGGTGAAAAGATGTCCAATGTATCTGAAGTAGATTTGCGTACGGCTGGAATGGCCCTCTATAAAAATAATAGTTTAATTGCTACTGGAGCAGGAGCAGCGGCATTAGGACATCCTGCACAAGCGGTTGCTTGGCTAGCGAATAAACTTAGTGAATTTCATATTTCATTGAAGGCAGGGGAATTAATTTTGCCAGGTGCATTATCGGGCGCTGTTTCAGTTCAATGTAATGATGTAATTCAAGCCGATTTCGGATCTCTTGGTTCGGTTTCTATTAAATTTGTATAGTTTTATAGTTGTGTGAAAAGGAGGGGATATATGTGGGGAAAGTGAAGGCGGCTATTATAGGCTCCGGAAATATCGGTACGGATTTAATGTATAAATTAAGAAGAAGTGAAGTAATTGAAATGACTGCCATGATAGGGATAGATTCTGAATCAGATGGATTAAGGCGAGCGAAGGAAGAAGGATATGAGATTTTTGATAATGGTATACAAGCAATTATTGAGAATCCTAGCATAGCGGATATTATATTTGATGCAACTTCAGCCAAAGCTCATATTCGTCACGCGGAAGTCTTAAGAGAGTTAGGGAAGCTAGTGATTGACTTGACCCCTGCAGCATGTGGCCCATTTGTTTGTCCAGCTATACAAGATGCTACTCATGTAGAAATGCGAAATGTCAATATGATTACATGTGGTGGGCAGGCAACAATTCCAATTGTTCATGCAATCAATGAAGTAGCGGACGTTGCGTATGCGGAGATAGTTGCTACGATTTCTAGTTTAAGTGCAGGTCCAGGTACACGGGCAAATATTGATGAATTTACGATTACAACAAAGCGTGGGATTGAAGAGGTTGGGGGAGCAGACTGTGGGAAAGCACTTATTATATTAAATCCTGCGGATCCTCCTATTTTAATGAGAGATACAGTATATTGCGAAGTTAAGCATATGGATGAATTCATTATTGGGCAAGCAATTTGTAAGATGGTTGAAGTAGTTAGGTCATACGTTCCAGGATATTCTTTGAAACAGGAACCGATGTTTGATGGGAACCGTGTGACTGTATTTTTAGAGGTAGAAGGAGCTGGAGATTACTTTCCGCCGTATGCTGGTAATTTAGATATTATGACAGCAGCGGCATTAAAAATTGGTGAAGGATTTGCATCTCGAATAATTGGAGAGCAGAAGCGAGGTGTGATGAGTGAAAAGAAATAGTGATATGTCAATCAAAATAACTGAGGTTTGTTTGCGTGATGGAAGTCATGTAATGAGGCATCAATTTACAGAGGAACAAGTTCGGTCTGTAACTAGGTCGTTAGATGAGGCTGGTATGCATTATGTTGAGGTTAGTCATGGGGATGGATTAGGTGGTTCCACTTTGCAATATGGAAAATCGTTAGTAGATGAAATGAAACTCATTGAAGCGGCAGTGGAAGAATGTAGACAGTCAAAGGTAGCTGTGTTACTTATTCCTGGTATTGGCACTGTCCATGAATTAAAACAAGCAGAAAGCATTGGAGCAAGACTTGTTCGTGTAGCAACCCACGTAACGGAAGCGGATGTTTCCGCTCAACATATTCATTTTGCACGAGAATTGGGTATGGAAGTATGTGGTTTTTTAATGATGGCACATTCGGCACCGATACAGAAATTGGTAGAACAAGCAAAACTTATGGAAAGTTATGGGGCACAAGCTGTCTATGTAACAGATTCAGCTGGAGCTTTATTGCCTCATGAAGTACGTGAATGTATCCAGGCATTACGTCAATCTCTAAATATCGAAATCGGCTTTCATGGCCACAATAACCTTTCTGTTGCAGTAGCGAATACGATTACTGCAATTGAAGAAGGAGCAACCCGAATTGATGGAAGTGTCCGCTGCCTTGGAGCTGGAGCTGGGAACGCGCAAACAGAGGTATTGTTAGCTGTATTGGATCGGATGGGATATACGCTAGATGTAGATTTGTATAAAATGATGGATTTGGCAGAGGATATTGTTGCACCGCTGTTACCAGGGCCACAAGAAATTCAAAAAGGTAGTCTTGTCATGGGATACGCTGGTGTATATTCAAGCTTTTTACTACATGCTGAGAGAGCTGCTCATAGATTTGGTGTAGATGCTCGTGATATTTTAATAGAACTTGGCAAGAGAAAAGTAGTTGGTGGACAAGAAGATATGATTTTAGATGTAGCAGCTGAATTAGCAAAGATAAAAACGGGGGTGTAAAATATGGCTTTAGTTAAAGGAGCAGATTCAGAGATTATTGAATATTTACTTCAGGCGGAGAGGGAACGAAAAGAAGTAGTAAAGGTAACAGATCAGCATCCGGATTTAACAGTAGAAGATGCTTACATATTGCAAAAACAATTAGTTGAGCAAAAGATGAAAGAAGGATCCAAACGAGTTGGTGTAAAGCTTGGGTTAACGAGTAAAGCGAAACAACAAATGATGGGGATTGAGGAAGCAATTTACGGTTATTTATTACATGATATGTTAGCGTTTGAATGGGAACCTGTGCAGTATGAAACGTTGATTCATCCAAAAGTAGAACCAGAGATTGCCTTTTTAATGGGAGATGATTTACAAGGTACTAGCGTTACAGCGGATGATGTATTAAAGGCAACGAAATATGTTACGCCAGCTTTGGAAATTATTGATAGTCGTTATTTGAATTTTAAATTTACATTGCCTGATGTAATTGCAGATAATTGTTCATCCTCAAAATTTCTATTAGGAAGCAAATGGATTAACGCTCAGGAAATAGACTTAGCTAATGTTGGAATGGTTATGTCGAAAAACGGTAAAACGGCGACAACTGGTACAGGGGCAGCTGTACTTGGACATCCGGCAACAGCAATTGCTTGGGCGGTAAATAAACTTGGATTACAAAATGAAGGGTTAAAAAAAGGTGATATTGTGCTAAGTGGGGCATTATCTGAAGCGGTTGCTTTCAAAACTGGAGACGCTATTATTGCGCAGTTTGAAGGATTGGGTAGTGTATCGATGTTTTGTGAATAAAGAGCAAAGCGAGAGATGGGTATGCCAATTGTACAAATTCAAGTTATTGAGGGTAGAAAACAGGAGCAGATTCAAAATCTCATTTCAAATGTTACAGATGCAGTTGCAAAAAGTTTGGATGTAGATGTTGAACGTGTACGTGTACTAGTAAATGAGATTCCGGGTTCGCATTGGGGTGTCGGAGGAAAGGCGAAAGGTAGTGTGGAAGAAAAATAGTGTTGTTGAGTAAAAGTAATTCTTATTTTTAATAAGAATTACTTTTTGTTTGTAGCGCGAAAGTAAGAGGGTTAGATGGTGATACGCTTCATCTAACTTGGATAAGGTGTCTAAATTATAGGGAATTTTTATAAGGATGCTCTTGCAATAAAATAGAAAAAATGAGTATAATGAAAAAGTAGTTAGTCAAACTAATTACTTTGGAGAAGGATATTGAAAAAAGGAGAAGCTGGGAGCAATGACTTCAAAAAACGATTCTCATCCTTTAGGGATAGAGCCTTATGCAAAGTTGATAAAAACGACAGCATCAGCAGACACGGACCCAATCGCAGCAAAACTTGGTTTACTGATGCTATGGACATCTGATGATGTTTTGGATGCAGTTGATCTGGATTTAGCGCCACTTGGAATTTCTGAAAGTAAATTAGATTTTTTATTGTTGTTTATTTTACGTGAAATTGAATTGAATGAGGAAGAAGCTAGTATGAGTCCTTCAGCTATTGCAAACCGCTTAGGAATTACGCGCGCTTCAGTCACTGGATTATTAGATTGGATGGAAAAACGCGCATTAATTGTAAGGTACCACCATGCTGAAGATCGCAGAAGATTAAAGGTGAAGATTACTCCGAAAGGAAAAGAACTTGTTTTTCTTTCCTTACCAACTTTTTGGTCTTCGTGTGCATCATTGGTGGAAGATTTTAATCAAGAAGAACGTCAAATATTAGAGAAATTATTAAATAAGATGCAAATAAACATGCGATTGAAAGTGGGAGAAGGTAGGTAAATAAGTTGATTATAAAAATCAACTTATTTATTCGGTTATATAGTTAGGTTACCTAACTATATGTGTGGCTAACAAAATGAGAGGAGGTGATGAAATAATTAAATCAATATTGTATTTTCGGTAAAGGAGTTGAAAAGGGTTAAGTTAAGTAGAGGGCGTAAAAAGCAATAATTTTTTATGATTTTATTTTAGGCACGTTTGAGGCGCGGAATGTAAATATTATGAATTTAAATGACAACTTTATTAAAGAGGAGGATTTAAGTTGCAAATTTCAAAAGAAGTGAATTCTATAAAGAATTATGCGTTAATGACAGCTGTTTTATGCTGGTCGGGTATGGCAGTTATGTCAAGTCTTTATGTCACAATTCCGTTGATTCCGCTATTTGCAGATTTTTTTCATGTTTCACTAACGCAATCTGCAATTACTGGTAGTATGTTTTCACTCGGTTTTGCGATTGGTTGTTTGCTATTTGGTGCGATATCTGATAAGTATGGTCGAAAGAATGTTATTCTGATTGGACTAATTGGGTTGGCGATTATTTCCTTATTATTGGGCTTAGTCAATAGCCTATCTTGGCTTGTTGTGCTACGCGGGTTACAAGGTATAACGGCAGCTACTTTTTCTCCAGTAGCGTTAGTTTACGTTGTAGAATCGTTTCCGGTAGAAAAGAAGGTTACAACCATAGGATTTGTTAGTACTGGTTTTTTAGTAGCGGGAATTGTAGGTCAAGTTATGAGTGCTGTAATTAGTCAGTATTTTGGATGGCATATGGTGTTTTTTCTTCTTAGTAGTGTATATATAGTTACTGCTTTATGGATTTATTATGCTCTTCCAAGAGGAGAATCGTCTCAATCATACGCGGATATATTAGGACCAGTGAAACAAATGGGTAAGGTCTTCACGCAAAAAAACTTAGTATTAAGCTATATGATTGCATTTGTCTTATTAATGGCTTTTGTAAATATGTATACTGTTTTAGGAAACTATTTAAGTTCTTCTAACTTTCAGTTATATGCAGAACAAATTCTCTACGTTCGCTTAGCTGGATTATTTGGAATGTTGCTTTCACCACTTGCAGGGCGTCTAACAATGAGATTTGGTGTTAAGCAGGTTCTTCAGGGAGGATTATTAATAGCCATTCTTAGTTTAAGTTCATTGGGGTTTATTTCTAGTCTTCCTTTTCTTATAATTATGAGTGTGTGTTTTGTTGTCGGAATTGCTTTATCTGTCCCGGCATTGGTCACTCTTGTCGGAGAGTTAGGTGGGAAATCAAGGGGAATAGCAGTTTCAATTTATACTTTCATTTTATTTTTAGGAACAAGTATAGGGCCTGTTATCTCTATTTATCTTATGGATATTGGTGGATATTCTCAGACTTTTGTTTTACTAGGCTTAATACTCTTCGTAGGATTGATTTCTTCTCTTTTCATTAACAATGAATCTATTTTTGATGAGGCTTAAAGTCGATTCATGCAGCTTGAACAAACATTGTAATTCTCCTCATCTCCGTATATAATAGTGTCTTAGGAGTATTATACCATATTCAAAATTCCGAAAATTCTAGTAGTTTGACTAGGAAAATGAAAAGTATTATATTGTAAAAGGTCATAATTAAACGAGAAATAGAATGGAAAGCAATTATTGAGTTAGGAGTTTAGACCCATGAGTTCGAGATATGGAAGAGATACAATTGTTGAAGTTAACTTAGATGCTGTAAAACATAATGTAAGAGAATTTAAAAAACGTGTGAATGATAAAAATATTGCAATGATGGCAGCGGTAAAAGCAAATGGGTATGGACACGGGGCGGTTGAAGTTGCAAAAGCGGCAATTGAGGCAGGAGTGAATCAACTTGCTGTTGCTTTTGTAGATGAAGGAATCGAACTACGCGAAGCAGGAGTTACTGTGCCGATTTTAGTTTTAGGTTATACACCAGTGGATGTTGCTAAAGATGCTATTGGGTATGATATTATGATGACGGTATATAGAATAGAGGATCTAAAAGGTATCAATGAAATTGCTAAGCAACTTGAAAAGAAAGCGCATATTCAAGTGAAAATAGATACAGGAATGAGTCGCATTGGTTTACAAGAAGAAGAGGTTGCGCCATTTTTAGAAGAACTAAAAAATATGAAATATATAGAAATAGAAGGTATGTTTACACATTACTCTACAGCTGATGAAATTAATAAAACATATACAAATATGCAAACGAGTTTATTTGAGAAAGCTGTAAATACAGCGAAGGAAATGGATATTCATCTTCCGTATATCCATAGTTCAAACAGTGCTGGATCAATGGAGCTAAGCAATACATTTCAAAATATGGTTCGTGTTGGAATCGGGATTTATGGTATGTATCCTTCGAAAGAAGTAGATCATACAGTTGTTTCTTTACAGCCAGCACTATCATTGAAGTCGAAACTGGCTCATATTAAGCACGCGAAAAAAAATCGTGGTGTAAGTTATGGGAATACGTATGTAACAACAGGAGAAGAATGGATTGCGACTGTTCCAATTGGTTATGCAGATGGGTATAACCGTCAGCTGTCGAATAAGGGGCATGCGTTAATTAATGGAATTCGTGTACCAGTTCTTGGGCGCGTTTGTATGGACCAGTTAATGTTAGATGTTACAAAAGCAATGCCTGTACAAGTAGGAGATGAAGTTGTTTTCTACGGTAGACAAGGTGAGGAAGAAATTTCTGTAGAAGAAATCGCGGATACATTGGGTACAATTAACTATGAAGTGACTTGTATGCTAGATCGAAGAATTCCACGCGTATATAAAGAAAATGATGAAACGACTACTGTTGTGAATATATTAAGAAACAAATGAATTAGTAAAGGACTGAATCGCTAAGATTCAGTCCTTTACTAATTCATTTTAACCGAGAAGACCCCCTCCTCTAAACGAAGTGGAGGTGGGGGTAGTTCAATTTAGTAAATCATAATAATCATACCTTGTTGTAATCTCAAAACCACACTGTTTATAAAGTTTTAGAGCATTATCGTTTTTAGTTTCAACCTCTAATTCAATCTTCGTTCTTCCCTCAGTTAATAGCTGATGTACGATGTACTGCAAAATGCTTTTTCCATATCCTTTTCCATGATAAGAAGGATGAACAGCAAATCCGGATAAGGAAGTAAATCCGTTTTGTTTATTTACTGTAATGGTCCCAATTGGCTGTTTATGGATGAGAGAAATATATACTTGGTGAGTAGGAGAAGACATTATTTTTTGTAACCAGGAGGATGTATTTGTCAATGAATCACCAAAAGCTTTACTAGATATTTCTAAAAGAGTAAGAAATGTCGCAGTCGATACAGGGATAAGCTCAATCGTATGTTTTTGTATAGTCGTTTGTTGTGTATCTAACTGAAACTCCATACCGTACTCGCTGTATAAGTATGGTAAGTTAGCTTGTTCGGCAAATTCTTTTCCAGATGTTGATGCCCCGTTTATGATGAGCAAGACTTCATCAACATCTCGTTGTTGTATTTCTTCCATGGCCGTTTGTAAAAGAGTAGTTCCTACTTTTTGTTTTCTGAAATGAGGGTGGACAAATCCTGTTAATTCAAGTTTTGTCGGTCTTTCAAATTCATACATGTTTAACACACCGATTAATTGTTCATTGTTATAAAAAAGAAAATCGTTTAGCCGGTTTTCTTTTCGATTCTTAAGAATATTGACATGCAAATCTGCTGGATAATCGATGCCATCGTTTCGCCTACAAATATGAGCTAAATCTATGATGTGCTGTATTTCAGGTATTGTTAATCGTTTCTTTTTTTGAATTTGCATAGTGTAATCTCCTTAAGAGTATTTTAGAAGAAGACGGGGTGTTGTAGCCACTCCTCTAAATCCACATTTCCTTGAACGGATAATAATCGATATAAATATCGGTACGGTGCCCTACATTGTTCTAAATTAGGAAGAGGCATAATTGTTTCGTAACCTTGTCGGAATGCATGATCTTCATAACCTGGGTGTAATGTGTCTATAGATAGGATAGGGGAGGTAAATAGGCCTTGTAACATAAGAAAACTCCTTTTCTCTAAAAATTCAATAAAATAATTATATATCATCTAGAAATAGAATATATAAAAATTTCCAAATTAGTGTCGAATTTGTGTAAATAAAGCCATTTCTTTGAAAAAATAGAGAATTTTTAGTATGATAATACTAAGAAAATATATCTGTTTTGGGGGTAATCAATGAAAAAAATATTTGAATATGTTTTATTAACAATTGGATCGATTATTGTAGCTGGCTCATTGGAGCTGATTTTGGCACCAAATGGACTGGTAGATGGTGGGGTAACAGCCATTTCTATTATGGCGAATAAAGTTGCTGGATTACCGCTTTATGGTGTGTTTTTAGGACTTAACATTCCTATCTTATTATTTACTGCAAAAGTAATGGGGAAAAAATTCTTTATTCGTACGTCCTATGCCAACGTTGTAACAACTCTCGGATTAATTTATTTGAAGCCATTTCCAGCTATCACAACGTCTGAATTACTAATTGTATTGTATGGTGGAGTATTATTTGGAATTGGTGTTGGAATTGTTGTGAAGATGGGTGGTGCAATTGACGGGTCAGAAATGTTAGCGGTCTGGATGAACAAACATTTTAAAGTGCCGATTAGTACATTTTTACTTGCTGTAAATGCTGTTATTTTTGTATTTGTCGCTATTTTGTTTTCAATCGAGCAAGCAATGTTCTCACTTGCAATTTTCTATATTGTTACGAAGATGATTGATTTCATATTAGATGGCATTAATCAAGGCAAGAGTGTCATGATTATTTCGAGTAAGAATAAAGAAATTGGTGAACTTCTTATGAAGGAGTTACAACTTTCAGTTACGTATCTACATGGAGAAGGTGGTTTTTTAGGAGAGCACCAGAGAATTATCTACTGTATTACAAACCGTTTTATTTATCCAAAGATGAAAGATCTCGTTCTCTCTGTAGATTCAAGTGCCATCATTGAAGCTTCTTATTCAACGGAAACAACTGGCGTAAAACGCCCAGGTATCTCATCACGTTCAGGGCAAACATCAAATGATTAGGCATGTAAAAAAGCTGTTCCTTGCAATTATTTCTGCAGGGAACAGCTTTTTTTTGCAAACCAAGCTTCTTTTAATAATGTTACAACAGTTTCGATTGCATCAATCGGTATCCCTCCGAAACCTAATAATACATGAGCTTCTTCTTGCAAATTATTTACTGGATCGTATATGGATAGAGGGTAAAGCTTTACATGTTTTTCAGCAGCTGATTGAATGAGTTCTTGTTCATTCATGCCGTTATGAACATGTAGTACAATGTGAAGTCCAGATTGATCCCCAAGTATATTAACACCAGTGCCCATTTGATTCACAAGTGATTTGACTAGTTTATGATGTTTTTTCTTATATAATGTACGAACGCGGTTTAAGTGCCGATCCCAATCTCCTTTTTGGATGAAGTTAGCAAGAGCAAGCTGTTGTATTTTAGAAACAGTTTGTTTAAAAATGCCGCCTAAGTTTTTATAGACTTCCAAAAGATGATTAGGAAGAACGATATAGCCCATTCTTAAGGAAGGTAAAAACGATTTTGAAAAAGTTCCCATGTAAATAACACGTTCATTTGTATCAAGCCCTTGCAGTGAGGGAATAGGTTTTCCAACGTAGCGAAATTCCCCGTCATAATCGTCTTCAATAATATAACCAGAGCGATCATTAGCCCAGTTTAATAACTCAAGCCGCCTTGATAAAGGCATAATCATGCCATATGGAAATTGATGAGAAGGCGTAACATAAGCAACATTCGCATCGCAATTATTGAGAGATGAAATGTTCATTCCTTGCTCATCTAATGAAACAGGATGAAAAGGAAGGCCGCAGCTTTGAATAATAGCTTTTACGCGGTGAAACCCAGGATTTTCGATTGCGTATGATTTTTGCTGCCCAAGTAATTGAATAAGTAACCAAAGAAGGGGTTGTGTACCAGCACCAATAATAATTTGGTTAGGTGTGCAATGAACCCCGCGAGCATGATACAAATATTTTGCAATGTGAGTACGAAGTATATATTCTCCTTGTGGATCTTCTTTTGTAAATAATTCGTTTTCATATTGGAGTAAACATTCTTGTAGGGCTCTTTTCCAATTTGAGAGTGGAAAGGCTGTTTGATCGATGTTTCCTTGATTACAATCAAAAAAGAGCGATTCTGTTTGTTTTTTTTCAAATTGGTAAAATGGAGCATGTTGTTTATATGGTATAACATCTACATCTACTTCCGTAACAAATATACCACGCTTCGGTTTACTGTCCACATAGCCTTCCGCGGATAACTGCTGATAAGCTGATTCGACTGTAATGCGGCTAACACCAAGTTGTAATGCTAAATTTCGGTGAGAAGGGAGACGTGTTCTGGCAGGGAGCGTTCCCTTTAAGATTTCTTGTTTCATGTAGTCATAAATTTGTATATAGATGGGTGTTTTACTTTCTAATTGTAGAGGAATGGTTAAATCCATTACATGCGCTCTCCTTTAAAACTGGCCTTATAAAAAAGGGATGAACTGCCACTTAAGGAAAGGGCAGTCTCTATTTATAATAATAATATAACATTTAGAAAATTTTATAAATAGTTAGGGGAGATTCGCGATGAATGTTAAGGAAATAAAATCAGAAGATCAATTAGATGCGGTATTATCCGTTTTACAACAATTACGAACTGCGCTTACAAAAGAGGAAGCACAATTTTTATTTCGTCAGATGAAAGAGGAACGCTATCAATTATTTTCTTTGTGTAATGACGCAGATGAGGTGGTAAGCCTTGCAGGGGTAGCGGTATGTACGAATTTCTATAATAAGAAACATGTTTTTGTATATGATCTTGTTACAGCGGGGGCCCATCGCTCAAAAGGCTATGGTAAAGCGTTATTATCATATATAGAAGAGTGGGGAGCAGAAAAGGGATGTAGTTCTGTTGTTTTGACATCAGCTTTTCCACGGGTTGACGCACATCGTTTTTATGAACGTGAAGGATATGATAAAGTTAGTTATTCATTTCATAAGAAATTGAAATAAAGAAGAGGATTACCTCTTCTTTGTTTTTGATATCGACTCCGTACTTCCTCTAATTTTTTACTTTAGTCTAATCACTTTTTTACAAATGTAACGAAGAACGTTTTCTTTCCTCTAAAGAAGCAAATGAAAAAGAATCCTTATTTTTTACATATATTTTTTGGTCTTGAACAGGTTGCACCATTACTGCTTGTGAACTTCTTGTTTTTAGGGCATCTTGTATTCCAATAGTCATGAGTTTAATGAAAAGTATAGTAATAAAGAATGTGATGAGTGTATAAAAGATAATCCATAATGAAAGATTCATTTCATAACGATTTAATCCAATAAGGCCTGCCCAATCATTTGAGAGTGAAACAGGTTTGAACTCACCTTGGTCCATTTCTTTCAGTTGTATCCCACCGATTATAATGTTAAGTAATGCTAGATGGATCATAAGTATGAGTGTTTGGACAATATGCTCCATAAATAAAACAAATGCTCGGTCTAATAATAAGACACGCAAGTGTTTCTTTATAATATGAAAACGGCTTGCCCCCATTAATTGTGAGCTCATTATATAATCTTGCTTCATAAACTCATCAACTTCTGATGAAATATATAAAGAAATTGTAGGTAGAGCAATAAAAATGAGTATGATAGCTTGATAAAGTGTAAATGGAATATTTGGACTTAGCCGATCCGCATTTGATGTAATTACAATATTAACCGGTGTGATGAGTATAAATGCGATAAATACAGTTGGGATATAATAAAATACTTCTGAACATGCCTGGAAAAATCTTTTACATTTTGCAGCGTATAAACTTAATAGGATACCTAAACATGTCCCAAATAAAATACGTAATAAACTAATTCCGACAGCAAATAAAATTGTAAATTTCGCTCCTTCTAAAATTTGTAAGAAAATAGATTCTCCAAAACGGTCAGAGCCAAAAGGTGGCATTAAAGATGGTGAAAAGGGTGCCTTGCCAAGTAATTCATTATTGTCATTGTAAAGCAATAGAGGTGCTTCTGGTATGCTATCTTTAAAGAACCAACTATAAATAAAGCTAGCTGTAAGTAGTACAAAAAGATAAATGAATCCGATTAAAAAGCGTTTTGATTTCCAAATAGACCTCATATAACTTCTCCTCTCATTTGTTTTTGCCACCTATTCATCATAAAAGAAGTGATTTGAAAAATAATATAAAACGGTAAGATAATCATGATAAGTATGATAAATGTAGCGGGAGGTGAAATAAACGCCTTCCTAAATAAAAATTGAATGATACCTTGCATATTAAAAATAAATTCTAAAATGAACAAATTAGAAAGTAAGAAAACGAAAATTGTTTTTAAGTGGTGGAAGAAATGAATAGATATATTTTTGAATAAATGAATGCACAGTATATATCTTGATGAAAGGCCCTTTCCGTAAGCAACTTCTACATATTGTTTTCCATGTTCTTCTTTTATATATAAAATCATCATCCGGAACATTTGTAATGTAGGCAAAACCGCTAAAGATAAAATAGGAAGTAAATAAGCGCGATTTTCATTAAAAGAAATAATTGTGACAGGAGATTCCCCGAATTTCTGAAGTAACCAAATGAAAAACATTTGTAAGCAAATCATCATCATCATATCAGGGATAGCTTCTAATACAAAAATAAATCTGTTAATCCATTTTTTGATAGAATCCTTTGCTGAAAAATAGAAAAACGCCATGCTAGATGAAATAAAGAGTGCAAGAACGAAAGCTACAAACAAAACAGTAAATGAATATATGTAAGGTTCTAATACGGTTGGAAATAATGGTGTTTTTTTGAAATTACCGAACTTCGCTTCTGATGATAGAACTATAAGAGACTCGGGAGAGAAAACCTCTTTTAACATAGTAAAAATCTGTTTGAAAAATTGAATCGGTTGAAAGGTGAATCCCCCTTGAGTGATAAATAAATAAGGTAAATTTAATAATAGTAAGAGTGATAAAATAATCGATGAAAGTTTTATCATAAATTGAGATGTTTTGTGTAACATCAAATCCCTCCGTCATCTTTTTACAATATTATACAACAAAGTGAGAATTATTGTTTGATTTTTCAGAAGAATATATATTATTGTTATTATTAGTGATACATTAAATTCTAATATTCTACTTGATAGCATAGGAGGCAATATGGAACAGATATATTTACAAGGTAAAAAAGTGATAGTAAGAAAAATAGAAGAGAAAGATATAAATTCTTTATATTCACAAATATACAAAGAAGAAAACCCTGAATGGAAAAAGTGGGATGCGCCATACTTTCCATTTTCTATTCAGGAATACCCAGTGTATAAGGGAAGTTTGCAAGCTAAGCTAAAAGAGGAACCTTTGTCGCAACTTATTATTGAAGCCGATAACGAAATAATAGGGACAGTTGGTTTCTATTGGGAATATAAGGCGTCACGCTGGTTAGAAATAGGGATCACCATTTATGACCCAGCATATTGGAATGGCGGTTATGGTACAGAAGCTTTGCAACTATATAGAGATTTATTATTCGAAAATATGGAGATTGGTAGGGTTGGACTAACAACTTGGTCTGGAAATGAACGAATGATGAAAGTCGCAGAAAAAATTGGGATGAAGTTAGAAGGTAGAATGCGAAAATGTCGTTACTATAATGGGGCATATTATGATTCTATTCGAATGGGAATGATTCGTGAAGAGTGGGAAGCATTAAGAGAAGTGGAGGAGTAAAGTAAGATGTATGCCGTTATTGCTACATTTGATGAGAGGTTTTCGGAGCGTGTGAAGGAGATATGGGAAGGGCTAACAGACGTTGTACATAACGAGGGTTTAGAACCTCATATTACATTAGCTGATTATCATACTTTGGATTTGGAAACATATAGAAATGAATTTGAAAAGTTTACAGAGAGTGTAGAGCGTTTTCTAGTTGAATTCTCTTCTGTTGGCACCTTCCCTACAAATGGAACAATCTTTCTGGCGCCAACAGTAACAAGAAGATTACTAGAGTTGCATCAATCGTTTCATAATCATTTTACGGATTTTCATGATCAGCCACAGTCGTATTATGTACCTGAGAAGTGGGTACCACATTGTACAATTGCCAATCGTTTAGAGCGGGAGCAATTTGTTCGTGTAATGGATTTTGTATATAAAGGTTTTCGTGCACAAACGGCAGTTGTAGAAAGTTTAAAGTTAATTAAAGTGAACTATGAAAATCGGAATTCAGCTTCTTGTAGCATAGTAGCAGAATACTTTTTGAAAAGAGTGGAGATATCGATATGACGTATGTAGTTAGAGAAATGAATGTAGAGGACATTACAGCTGTACAAGAAGTGGCAAAAATAGCTTGGCATGATACATATAAAGGAATCATTCCACAGGAAATTCAAGATGAATTTTTAAAGCAAGCATATTCAAATGAAATAATGAAACGACGTTTAGAACATTCATACTTACTCGTAGCAGAAGTAGAAGACCAAATTGTTGGATTTGCTAACTTTTCACCTGTAAAACATCAAAATGAAGCGGAATTAGGAGCCATTTATTTATTACCGGATCATCAAGGAAAAGGAATTGGGACAGCTTTATTGCAAAGAGGTATCGCGGTTTTAGACGGTGCTAAGAAGATTTATATTTGTGTAGAAGCGGAAAATGAAAAAGGAAAACAGTTTTATAAAGCAAAAGGTTTCGCCGCTTTAGAACAGTTTGAAGAAGACTTTGAGGGACACATGATGCAAACGGTAAGAATGGTGTTACATGTATAGTAAATGGTTTAGGAGGAGAAGAGATGAAGATATTCGATTTCGGTGAAATGGCAGGGAATCACATATCAGTGTTTCATTCTAACTTTATTATGTCAAAAATAGTAAAACATCAAGGAGAGGTACATATTGGTTGTATGCATTTACAACCAAAAGGAATAATCGGGTATCATGAAGCAGTTGTTTCTCAGCTTCTTCTAATTGTGCAAGGGTAAGGACTTGTTTGTGGCGCAGATAAAAAGAAAAAGAAAGTGCACCCGGGTCAAGCTGTTTTATGGGATAAAGGGGAATTCCATAAAACAACTACTGAAACTGGGCTTATGGCAATTGTAATTGAGTCAGAGAATCTAGAAAATAATATCCGAATGCCGATTGTAGAAAGAGAAGGCGAAGGAATAGGAGGATGAAAGGATGATTCAAAAGGCGAACGAAGAGGAAGTTCAGCAAATATTAAATTTTGCAGCACAATCACTTTTTGAAGGAACAAAAGAAACGTGTCAGTTAAGCCAAGAAAAGGCGATTGAGATTACACAGCCTCTATTAGATAAAGGAGCGTATTATTCAGTTGTAAAACAAGAGAATGTGCTAGCAGGATGGATTTTAATTGGAGAGAATACAGATTATTTTTCAGGAGAAAGACTGGGATTCATTTATGAATTATATATTTTTCCAGCGTATAGAGGAAAAGGGTTATCCCGAAAACTAATGAAAGCAGGAATCGATAGATTGCAAGAAAAGTATAAAGAAATACGTTTAAATGTATTCGCTGGGAATTTCGCCAAAGAGATGTATAAAGAATTTGGATTTGTTGAGAGGCAAGTAGTTATGACATTGAAGCTTAAATGTTGAATTATATCTGTATATATAAATAAATAGAATAAATAAAATTTATAAAATTTTTCCATGAAAGTGAAAAAAATCCCTTTTCAAATTTTTATTATTATTCTATAATTATCCAAGTAGAATTGAATTTTAGTAAATTCTATCAATTTAACCAATTCATTCATTATTAAGGGGGAAAATTTAATGGCTGGACAAATTCGTATGAGTCCTGAGGAGCTAAAATCAAAAGCTAAACTATACGGACGAAGCTCTGATGAAATTAAAGATATTCTTGGAAAATTACAAGGATTACAAAATGAATTACGTGGAGAATGGGAAGGCCGTGCTTTTGATGGTTTTGATCGACAATTCAACGATCTAAGACCAAAAGTAGAAAGCTTCTCACAATTATTACATGAGATTGATGTTCAACTTACTAAAACTGCAGATGCTGTTGCTTCTCATGATGAAGAGTTATCACGTAATTTCGGCTTGAAATAAGAAACGTTGATATTCTCTACATAAAAAGAAGGTTTCAAAGTTAGCCATGCGACTTCTGTTGTATGGCTAACTTACTTTTAAGAAAAGAATGAATTTTAATTTTTATGTATAATAGGCTATTTTTAGATTTTTTTATTCGCAGGAGTGATAAGTATTGAAAAAAATTAAGTGGAGTATCTTGTTGTTTATCATTTTAGCACTTGTATTTGCAACAGGGACTTCCTATTTAGCTTTAAATAAAAAGTTAAAAAAAGAAGATGAAAAAAGCACTCCAAAAATGACGGTTGCTTTAGTAAACGAGGATCAAGGGACGGTATTTGAAGGAAATAAAATAGCATTTGGAGATCAGTTTATAAAAAATATTAATAAAGACAATAATCAACAATGGTATGTGGTCAGTCGTGGAGTTGCAGAAAATGGTTTGAAAAACAATAACTATAATATGATGATTGTAATTCCGAATGACTTTTCTAGAAAGGCTGTTTCAATTCATGCTGAAGCACCAGAGAAACTAACATTAAGTTATAAAGTAAATGCAACTGGAAATAAAGAATTAAAAACAGAAGCGGAAAAGACAGCCGCATCGATTTTAGAAGATTTTAATAGACGTATTATAGATGTATATTTTGCTAGCATAATTGGGAAATTACAAGCTGCGCAGGATAATATTGGGACAATCGTAGATAAAGAACAAGCCCACATGAAAGTATATAAAACAGATGTACATAATCCTTTGGCAAACTATACACAACAATTTAAAACAGTACAAGATTATACAGGTGTCTCTGTTAATAGCTTTAAAGGGTTTGAAGGGGTATTACAAAGATTTGGTCAAACAATCGATGAGGGTGCGAAATCGAATGCTACCTATTTAGGTGGTTTCGATAATCTTCAAAATTTGCAAACAGGCAATAATTTGTTAGCAAATAATTTTTCAAATCAGCTTAATCAATTTAACAGTGACCTTAGTACAAATGATGTGCTAAAGCAATTAAGTGCATTGGAATCGGCGAATAAAGTTATCGCAAGCCATTTCAATGACTCAGATAAACAATCTAATGCTTTAACTGACTCAACAGCAATTCAACAGTATTTAGCAGATGTCATAAATAAAATGAAAAGCTATGATGAAGAACTAGCAGATAAGCTCAAGAAGAATATTCAAGAAACAATTAATGAGAAATTAAAAGCAAAACTTTCGGGTAATAACACAAAAGAGATATATTTAAATACCTTAATGCAACAACCAGACAATCAAATTAACGAACAGATTAAAAGTTTAATCAATAAGTTAGCAAGTATGGATGTTGAAGAAATTGATAGACTCACATTACCTGATGAGACAAAGACGCAGCTGAAAAATGTAGTTCAAGTTTCTAAGAAGTATGGGGAAGAGAATAGCTTCCATTATGAAGGCTCTAACGATATTCCATTAGAAAATACAATCAAGAATATTAAGAAAGGCCTAGCTACTGATGGAATTATTTTTGAAGATAAAGAAAAAGTTACAAAAATGGATGGAGAGCAAATGTTTAATTTGCAACTTCCAGAGGGATTTGAACTGTATTCAAGTACGGAAGCATTAATGATTAACGGACAAGACTATACTGCAGACTATTTAAGTAATGGGAGTGTCAAGCTGCCTTCTCGAGAAGAAGGAGAATTATCTGTTGGTGTGCGTGTCAAATTGTCGGATGAAAACGCAAAGATTGATGTTTTTACACCAGTAACATGGAAATGGAATTTAACTCATACGCATGAAAAAACACCAACGGAAACGAAGCCAGTTGATCCTCCGACCGAGGGACAAGAAACAACTGGTGAAAATAATAAACAAAGTAATCAAGTTGTCAAACTGACAAATCGCACAAAAACGCCAGTACATTCAATTAAACAATTGACAGATAGTAAGACTGGTAGTGAAACAAAAGAACCAAATAAAGATGGAAACAAAAACCCAGGTGGTGGCACGACAAACCCAGGTGGTGGCACAACAGAGCCAGGTGGTGGTACAACAAACCCAGGCGGTGGCACAACAGACCCAGGCGGTGGCACAACAGAGCCAGGTGGTGGTACAACAAACCCAGGCGGTGGCACAACAGACCCAGGCGGTGGCACAACAGAGCCAGGTGGCGGCACAACAAACCCAGGTGGTGGTACAACAAACCCAGGCGGTGGCACAACAGAGCCAGGTGGCGGCACAACAAACCCAGGCGGTGGTACAACAAACCCAGGTGGTGGCACAACAGAGCCAGGTGGTGGCACAACAAACCCAGGCGGTGGCACAACAAACCCAGGCGGTGGCACAACAAACCCAGGCGGTGGTACGACAAACCCAGGCGGTGGCACAACAGACCCAGGCGGTGGTACAACTAATCCGGGTGAGGGAGATAAAAAAGTTGAAACAATAGAACGTACTAATGATCATATTGTTCATCAAAAAATGGAAGTTTTATCTCCAGCATCATCTGAGGGGTTAATAAAAGACGCTGTGAACACAGTGAAAAATTATGAAGAATTATCAGGCTTATATGAACTGTATTATGGGCTTGATATGAAAACAGAAGATTTATCAGGAAAGTTAGAAAAACAAGCTTTAAAAGATCTTGCCACATCAAAATCTCTTTATTACATGTTAAATAAACAAAATGTGTTAGATATCATTACAGGTCTTGTTTCATCTGAAATTCAGGCGGAAGTAACATCTGAGATGAATCAAGTAAAACAAAAAATTAATGATTTGCAGCTCTTAGCTAAAAATGTTAACCAAAATTCAGACCGTTTGGCAGAAACATTAAAACAAACATCAGAACAAGCTAATGTAATGAATACGAATCTGGCTGAGTATTTAAACGGTGCAATGAAGTGGCGTGAAGGTAGTCTAAAACTGATGGAGGAACAAAGAACAATAGTAAGTAGTCGTGAAGGAGAACAGACAGCTATATTAGCATTAGACACTGGATTGAAATCATTAGTGACACAGAGTCAATCGTTAGCTGAAAGTTCGAAAGGTACTTTGCTAGCTTCTGACGAGGTATATAAAACGTTTGATCAAATTAATAATCAAGCAAAAGAAATTCAAGACAGCGGTGTAACGATGGTGTCAAAAGCTGATACATTATTAAACGATTTAACTGATAAAGTATCGGATGATAAGTCATTCGCGAAAAACTTCAGTAAAGTATTAGCGAATAGCCGTGTTGGCGAACGTCAGAATGAACAGTTATACAAGTTTTTAGCGAATCCAGTTTTAAAACAAAATGACGGTGTTATTACAGCAGGCAATGCCTTTACACCATATTTAATTGTATTAGTATGTTTTATTGTTTCTTTATTTACGTCATACGCTATTGCGAATCAGGAAAGAAAGCGTCATCAACAAGATGATTTTGAAGAAAAATCATCAATTTTAGATATGAACTTACCAATCACGGCAATTACATTCGGAATAGCTATTGTTGAAGGAGTTATAATTGGTATCATCGCTGGGAAATTATTAGAATTCAGCGGAAATCAAAGGTTAATTTGGATTGCTTTTATAACAATTACAATGATGGCTTTTGTCTTCGTTTCAACATATCTATTACGCCAAGCAAAAATGATAGGCATGTTTATCTTATTAACATCATTAAGTCTGTATCTATTTTTAACAGAAGCTGTTGGAGTTAAGGTAACTAAGACATCATATCTTGGTAAGTTACGTGAATTTTCACCACTTCAATATATAGAAGATTTCTTAAATAATTTTATAAGTGGTAAAAATGATGGTCATGTCACTTTCGCAGTCCTTCTTGTAATAGCAATTGTTGGATTTATTATCAATCTATTTGTATGGCATAAAAGGTGGGAGGAAAAAATTGACGATGATGAAACAATGCATACAGCTGGCTAGATTATCATTTGTCTTTTTTCTTTTCTTGTTTGCTGCGCCCCTCATGGGTAGCGCAGCAGACAGTTACCTGAATGATAATGGTAAACTTGATTTTAAAGTAGATCGGCTACATGAAGATAACCAAGAAAGAAATGAAAAAGGACAGCAAGAGACAGAGCTCGATAAAGCAGCAATTCAATTATTTAATGAAGAAGTTGAAAAACAAATTAATGAAAAACAAAAGAAAGAAAAGAAAGAAATGAAAGAGTTGAATGACTCTTTATTTTTGAATACGAAAAAAATAGATAAAATGAAAGACACACAGAAGAGTTTGTTTTCAAAAAACTATAACGTGAGAGCAAGTTCTAGTGAAATGGATCATAGCCAAGCCAAAACAGAAGAGTCAATTAGTCCGACATTGATTGGATTAATTATTATTGGCGTTATATTCATTTTTATTGGATTTGGAATCATCATTCGGAAAATTTGGATGTAAGGAGAATCACAAATGGCTATACAGACACATATTAACGTCACTGTTGATTTTCATAAATGGAATGGAAATACATACGATTTACGAATCCCCAATCATCAGTCTGTTAAATATTTGCTTAAAAATTTAATTGAAACATTAAAAATTGAAAAATACGATACATCAAACTACGTAATTAAAGTTGTGAATAAATCGTTATTATTAACAGATGATGATAGATTGGTAGATCACCAAGTAACAGATGGAGATATATTACAAGTAATATAAATTACATAATCATGAACGCAGCATGTAACCTACTCAAGTGAATTCGTAAAATCAGAATAGGTTTATGGTGAAAAGGAGAAGAGGAAGAACATGACGGAGAAAACAATTCAGATTGATTCAATGGAGTATCGATTTGAAATAGAAGAAGATACTTGGAAATTAGAACTTGCTAAATCTCAAACGCAAGTAAAAGATACCCGTCAATTGGAGTTATTAACGGAAAAATCATCAATGTTTCTACCAGTAACAATAGAAGAGCATGATGATACATTTACTTTTACATATACGGTAGAAAAGAAATTATTGAAATGGGAAGATGTAAAGAAATTAGAAAGAAATGAGAAATTACGTTTAATCCGAAATCTATCTCATTTTCAAGAGTATTTGCATAGAAGAATAACTTTCTTTTTACACCCGGATAATTTAGTATTTGATGCAAATTTAATGCCTTTTATTATACATCGCGGAATTCGAGAGATTGCCCCGCCCAAACCACTAACAGAAAATCAATTTTTACTCCACTACAAATGTTTTATTATTGCTTTGTTTTCCAAAAAACATAGTTATGATGATCTATATGCTGGTTTATTGGAAAGCGCAAAAGAAACTACATTTGAACAGAATGTGGTCAATATGGAAAGCTTTGAGGAACTGAAACAGTTTATCGAAGTGAATTTTTTAAAGGAGCAAGCAAAAGCAGAAAAAACAATGCAACTTGTTCCGAAAAAGCAGTTTAAATTATTTAAATACTTAGCATTTTCATTTGCGGCAGCTACAGTTATCTTAGCAGCACCAGTCGTTTACTACACATTTATGAAAGTGCCGTATCAAAATACACTTCTAGAAGCTAATAAAAATTTCTTAGCAACGGATTACGATAAGGTAATTAGTAATTTGAATGAGGAAGAGTTTGAATCATTACCGCTAGCATCTAAATATGAGTTAGCGTATTCCTACTTGAAAGTAGAGAAATTATCTGATGAGCAAAAAGCAGCAATTATGAAAAATGTTACTTTAAAAAGTGATGAAAAGTATTTATTGTACTGGATTTACAACGGAAAAGGTAATTTTGATAAATCATTAGATTTAGCGAAAAGTGTGGATGATCCACAATTAATCATGTATGGCTTAATTAAACAAATAGAAGCAGTGAAAAATAATCCGGATTTACCAGGAAAAGAGCGCGATGAAAAGCTAAAAACATTTGAACAACAATTGAATGAATATAAGAAAAAATATAGTGATTCATCCAATGAAAAAGATATATCTAATACAAAAAAAGCAAAGTAAAAGGATGAAGACTTTTGCTGAATCTATATGAAAATGGATATATAAACAACAAGAAAAGATAGGGAGTACGTATATATCCAATCTATATAAATACAAAATGAAAAACCGACATAAACCCTTTCTTTTTAGGTGGGAAAGAGCGTCCGTCCATGGAGCCCATGCTAAGTGAAAACAAAAAGAGAAAACGAGTGTAGGATACCTTTTATTTTTCATAGCAGCGACTTATATGTTGGAAAATCAAAATGGATATATATGTATGGAAACTCCTTACAGATAGAGCGAACAAAAGGAGAAGTGGAGAAGTATGGAGCAACTACTTGCACTAAGTTACGGCAATCGATTACATAAATGCCGCTTACATCCATCCGAACGTCCTACAGTGACGGTTGGGAAAGAATGGTCAAATCATATTACTGACTTTGATTTAGATGAATCACTTTTGCTAAATTGGGATAGCGAATTAGAAGCTTGGAAGATAGGAGAGCAGGTCCTTTATTTTAATAAGGCGAATACAATTCAATTAAAGAATAACAAGGCTATGCGCATTTGGATTGCAACTGTAGAAGAAGTAATTGTATATGATACATCAACGAAATATTCGATAGCAATTAGTAAAAATGACTACGATGATATAACAGTTCATGATGCTACTACAGATTTTCTGTTCATTCGTGAAACATTAGATGAGCCGTTTAAAATTAACGTGTATGAGGGGAACGTCTTTCATAATTATTCTAAATTGGAAGGTACAGCGAATTTAGAAGCTGGAGATCACTTGTATTTTGATGGCGTAACAATTCAAATTGGAAGTGAAGATGTTCAAATATTCGCAGCAGAAAAACGGGTAGAATCGACATTACCTCGTTTACTAGAAGCGGACAGCTTTTATCATGATGAGTATCCAGATTATCATCGTTCACCACGGATTATTTATCGTGAGCCAGTTGAAAAAATGATAATTGCAAAACCATCATCAAAACCATCAAAACCAACAGAGCATCTAGCAAGGATTATTGTTCCATCTCTCGTAATGATTGTTGTAACTGTCATGTTATCTATATTTCAATCATACGGTTTATTTATTTTCGCATCGCTAGCAATGACAGTCGTGACTGTCGTTGTTTCGATCACATCGTACATAAAAAACTTAAAGCAATACAAAATTGATATTGCCGAGCGAGATAAGAGTTATCGAGAATACTTAATGCAAAAAACAAAGGATTTACATGCTGAAAGTGAGAAGCAGCGTCATGCACTTCATTATCATTATCCAGATGTTACCGAAATTAGAGAAATGGCGATAGAAGTGAACCCTCGTATATATGAAAAAACAATCATGCATCATGATTTCTTAACATACCGAGTGGGAAAAGGGAATGTAGATACTAGTTTTGAAATTGAATTTAATGAAGAGGAATTTAGCCAGTTTAAAGACGAGCTTATTGCCATGGCACGTGAGCTAAGACAGCAATATCTTTCTCAAGCCGATGTTCCGGTTGTAACAGATTTAATGAATGGACCAGTTGGATATATTGGGCAGCGTTCGTTAGTGCTCGAACAATTACAACTATTAGTGATGCAAACAGCTTTATTCCATAGTTATTATGACTTGCAGTTTATTACGGTCTTTCCTGAAGAGGAGAAGAAGAAGTGGGACTGGATGCGCTGGTTGCCTCATGCAAGTGTACGTGATATTAATGTACGCGGTTTTGTATATCATGATAGAAGCCGAGACCAAGTACTGAATAGTTTGTATCAAATATTGAAAGAACGCAAACTGAAAGTAGATGAAAAAAGCAATTCAAGTGAAAAAATACATTTTTCACCGCATTATGTTGTCCTTATAACGGATGAAAAACTCATCTTAGATCACGTTGTAATGGAATTCTTTAATGAAGATCCAAGTGATTTAGGTGTATCACTCGTATTCGTTCAAGATGTGATGCAAAGCTTACCGGAGCATGTGAAGACAGTTGTTGACATAAGAGACTCGAAAAAAGGAAATATCATCTTAGAACAAGGGGAACTTGTAAATCGTCAGTTCGCACCGGATCATTTTCCAGAAGGATTTAATTTAGAAGATGTAGCTAGAGCACTTGCGCCACTGAATCACCTGCAAAACTTGAAAAATAGTATTCCAGAAAGTGTTACATTCTTAGAAATGTATGGCGTTGAAAAAATTGATGAATTAAATATTACAAGCCGCTGGGCAAAAAATGCTGCTCATAAATCATTAGCTGTTCCGCTTGGCCTTCGCGGTAAAGAAGATCTTGTGAACTTAAACTTACATGAAAAAGCACACGGACCACACGGGTTAATTGCTGGTACTACAGGTTCTGGTAAGTCAGAGATTATTCAGTCGTATATTCTATCTCTTGCGGTCAATTTCCATCCTTATGAAGTTGCGTTTCTATTAATTGACTATAAGGGCGGAGGAATGGCGAACTTATTTAGAAATCTACCTCACTTACTAGGAACGATTACGAACTTAGATGGTGCGCAAAGTATGCGTGCACTCGCTTCGATTAAGGCAGAATTACAAAAACGCCAACGCTTATTTGGCGAGAATAATGTGAATCATATTAACCAATATCAAAAATTATACAAAGAAGGCGCTGTAACAGAGCCGATGCCGCATCTATTCTTAATTAGTGATGAGTTCGCGGAGTTGAAGGCAGAGCAGCCAGACTTTATGAAAGAATTAGTTTCAACAGCGCGTATCGGGCGTTCTCTTGGTATTCATTTAATACTGGCTACACAAAAGCCAACCGGGGTTGTCGATGATCAAATTTGGAGTAACTCGAAATTTAAACTAGCGCTTAAAGTACAAAATACATCAGACAGTAATGAAATATTAAAAACACCTGACGCAGCAGAAATTACATTGCCAGGACGTGCGTACTTACAAGTCGGAAATAATGAAATCTATGAATTATTCCAATCTGCATGGAGCGGTGCTGACTATGTAGAAGATAAGGATGATCAAGATCGTCTCGATACAACAATTTATGCAATCAACGACTTAGGTCAATATGAAATCTTAAGTGAAGACTTAAGTGGACTTGGAGATAACAAAGAAGTTGCGACGGTGCCGTCTGAACTTGATGCAGTTATCGATTATATTCATGATTATACAGAAGAAAGACAAATTGAAGCGCTCGCAAGACCGTGGTTACCACCGCTTCCAGAAAAAATATTCCTGCAAGACTTACACCCAGTGCACTTTAAAGAAGCATGGAATGAAGCAAAGAAACCATTGCAAGCAATAGTTGGTTTACTAGACCAACCTGAATTACAATCACAAACACCATTAACATTAGACATAAGTAAAGATGGACATGTAGCCGTCTTCTCAAGTCCAGGTTACGGTAAATCGACGTTCTTACAATCAGTCATTATGGATGTAGCGCGTCAAAATAGCCCGGAGCATTTGCATGTGTATTTAGTAGACCTTGGTACGAATGGTCTCTTACCATTAAAGGGACTGCCACATGTTGCGGATACGATTACGATTGACGAAGCAGAAAAGTGCTTAAAATTAGTTGAAAGATTAACGCAAGAGATGAAACAACGTAAACGTATGTTAAGTGAATATGACGTTGCAAGCATAGAAATGTATGAAAAAGCTAGCGGTAAACAAATGCCGAATATCATCGTTGCGATTGATAATTACGATGCGGTAAAAGAAGCTAGATTTTACGAAGACTTTGAAATGTTAATGATACAAATTGTTCGCGATGGCGCAAGCTTAGGTATTCATACACTAATCAGTGCAGGTCGACAAAATGCACTGCGTATTCAGCTATATAACAATATTAAATTGCAAACATGTCTATATATGATTGATCAAAGTGAAATCTCAGGCATTGTAGGTCGATCTGATGTAAAAGTGGAAGAAATGGCAGGACGAGCAATTATAAAACTAGATTCACCGACATTATTCCAGTCAGTGTTACCAACAAAAGCAGAAGATGAATTACAACAAATTCAATTATTGCAACAAGAAGCAAGTGAAATGGATCAAGAATGGGATGGAGAACGTCCGAAGGCAATTCCAATGATGCCAGAAATCATTGATCTTGTAACATATCGTAAAAACAAGGACGTTACCAAAGCATTACAAGCAGGAAAAGTTCCACTGGGACTTGACTTCACAAATGTAGAAGTCGTTGCGCATGATATTGCAGTTAATGATCATTTAATGGTTTACAGTGCAGATGATAGTATTAGAAAACAAGTCATATCAAGTATACTCTCCCAAATGAATAAAGACTATTTTGAGAGTATAACATTAGTAGATACAGCTGAGTATAGCTTCGTTCAGTATAAAGACAATGTGACTCATTACATCGTAGAAGAAAATGAAGTAAACGTTCACGTGAAATACTGGATGGAAGTGATTCGTGAACGATCTCTTGAATTATCACAGGCAAGACAAGAAGGTAGAGAAATACCAGTATTTACAAAACAACTTATCATTATGACAAACGTTGAAGAATTTAGCAGACTCGTTTACTTAGAAACAGACGATGCAACAACTTTAATGGATCTATCTCGTGCAGTTGGTATTTACTTCGTCCTAGCAGGACATCATGACTATATGGATCGAAACCGAGATGCCTTACCTATGAAAATGAGAAGTAAACTAACAGCGGGCATCATCGCAATGCCATTAAACGACCAAAGTGTCTTCAATGTGAAATACGTAAGTAACGAAGCATCTTTAGGGAAAGACGAAGTGTATTACTACCAAAAAGGAAGCATTATGAAACTCAAAATGCCAAGAGTAACGAACGAGGTGACCGTATGAAACTGAAAAAGAAAGCTAAGGTGATGATTGTTATGACGATAGTTGCGAGTTTATTTAGTGGGTGTGGTTTTGGAGAAACGAAAATAGACTATGAGAGATTTGTAAAAGCTTTGGATGAAGGGGATATGACGAAGGTTATGTCTGCGAGTGATGATGGGTATGCGAGTGTGACACAAAGAGGTATATATAGTACGTACGAGCAAAAAGAAGATGGGAGGCACATTAAAAGAATCTATCAAACTACGGAAGGTGTATATAATACGAAAGATAAAAGTTTATATGGAGGTACAACACAAGAAATTACTACTGATATAGATAATAGAAAGAAAGAAAGTACAAATGAAAATTATAAAGAAGAAACCGTTTATAGTACAAATATTATGTATAAAAATGGGCAAGTACAAAGTGATTCTAATGTTGATGTTTCTTACGTTAACTTAATTGTGGACCGTTTAAAAGGAATAGGGAAACTAAAGATGAAGCCAGGCGATGATATCAAAAAGTTTGATCAGCCTAATACAGTTGGATATAAACTAACTGAATCAGAATTTCAAAGTATTATTAATGACAAATTAAAAATACAATATGATGAATATAGTGGGGCGACAATTGTGCTTCATCTTGACGCCGCAAAAAATCCAAAGCAGATATTGCAAGTAAGTGTTGATATAAACTACAAGAAAAAGAATGATGAGGGAAATTTAGTAAGATATGCATTACAGATAACAACATATTTTAATAGAAAACAAGATAACAATAAAGACGCTAAAAAAGAATATGTAGATTATAAAGCACAGTATAAAAAATAATAAATAATTAAGAAAGGAGATAACCTAGTATGGAGAATAATGAGAAACAGGAACCAACTAAAAGGTTAAAAGTAGCTACTGATTGGGGAAAATTGGAGCTAGCTGGTCAGGATATATATGATTATCAAGCGGGGAGATATCCGTATAATAATTCAATTGAACAAGATAATACAGATAGATTACAAGCGAATTTTAATGCAGAGCTTATGTATCATGAAGTAGATGAAAAGACAGGATTTGCAGCATATGCTTTTAAAGATAAGACCACAGGAGAAATTGTAATATCATATGTAGGAACAGAAGATGGAACGGATGCAAAAACAGACGGTGAAATTGGTGTTCACAATATAACGGGTGCAAATAAAATAGCATTGGGAGATTGGAACGAGGATCTTGCGGTAAAGCAGTACGATCAAGGTGATTTGTTTTATATGAAGATGAGACATGATAACCCTGATGCGGAAATTAGTGTAACAGGACATTCATTAGGTGGTGGTATAGCTGATACGGTAGCATTAAGACACCGAGAAGATAATATTGAAGCGTTAACATTAAATCCAGCTCCTGTTCTAAAGCGAGATGTTGAAACATTCGGTAACGGATTTGATATGAAAAACATTCGGAACATTATTAATGAAAATGATCCACTGCACATTGGGATAAAAGTAGCTGATTTTACCATTCCTGGAAGAATGTATACAGTCCCGAACCAAGCATGGCATTCTTACGTTTTTACAAAAAAAGATTATGGTAAAAATGATAAGCTAGTATGGTGTGATAAATTACCAAGTTCTAACGATACAGGATTTGATGGGATTCCTGGATCCTTAGAGCTGGCCCAATCGTCAGGAGCTTTGTATACAGGAACTATATATAAAGTGTTTGACAGAAAGGTTTCTCCAGTAGAGGAAGCGGCAGGAGGTTCAGCAGTAAAGTTTATACTAACAGGGACACCACTTGCACCTTTCATAGCGACCTTGTTAACATATTCAGATAGTGTACAAGCTGTAGGAGAATTTAGAAAAATAAAGGGTCAAGTGGAAGAAAGTATTTCTAGATTAAATAAAAAGTATGAAGGGCTAAAGTCTCAAGTTACAATAGAAGCTATTAAGTTTAGTATGGCAGCTACGATAGAAATTAAGAGCGCAGTAGATACCGCTGTAGATTGGATTGAAACAACTCTAGCTAAATGTAAAGAAAAGGTGTTAGAAGTATTAGAATCTGTATTTAATGCAGCTGTAGACTTTTTAGCAGGAAGTGTCGTTGTGTACTTAGCGGCAAGTGAAATTTTAGAGATTGCCAAGGAAGTAGCGGGTTCTTATGTGCAGGATTTACTAGATATGTTTAAAGGGGATTTTCACATAGATACAAATGTTACTGCAATTGTAGCAGAGCATATTTTAACTCATCGACACTCATTGCTTCATCTCTTTATGAATGATGGTAGTAGAGGAATAAACCGTTCATTGTTAGGTGAAATCTCAAAAGATGTAAAAGAGCTTTCAAAAGATTTGAAACAATTGAATGAAGATGTTTCAGAAGCAATCTTTTCTATGATTGCAAAAGATGAGGAGTTAGGAGCAGTAACATATTATTAATATTTTTTCTAGCTAAATATATTTCTTTTCAATACGCGGACTTTGGAAGAGAAAGAAGAAAGGGGAATTGGTATGGATTTACATATGATAATGAATAAGGTTCATAGTACATTTCCAAATAATGGTGGTAAGGATCAGATTATAAACGTGGTCATGCAACTTGAAAAAGCAGCATCAGCTTTAACGAGTGATATTCGAAGCTTAGAGAGTAGTATCGACAGCAATTTGCAAGGGAAAACACGTGATGCCTTTATTGATCGAATTCGTCAACTTGAAAAAAAGAGACAAAAAATCGAAGAGAAAATCGTAGTATTAAAAGGGACGGTTAATTAATATGAAGGATTATATGGATAAAGTATTACCTTTAGGTAGTGTAGTGAGAGTAAGTTTGGAAGAAGAGAAAGATGTAGATTATGTAATCACTACAAGAGGTCTTTTGTTAGATGATAATACTTTCTATGATTATGGAGGAGTATTATATCCAGTAGGCTTGACAGCAGAAACATATAAACTATTTAATCACTCTGACATTGTTGAAGTGAAATTTGAAGGATATCGAAATAAAATTGAAAGTCAATTTGCGGCTAAATTTAAAATATGGCGGAATGAGTTTGTTGAAAAAGTAATAGAGAAAAATAAAAGAGAGCAACAAAATCAAGCGGTAGAAATACAAGAGCAACAATAAAGTAAAAGGGAAATAAGCTTTCCTCTTCCTATATGGAAAGAGGAAAGCTTATTTTGATTGTGGGAAAAGATGGCTTTGAATATACTACACAACCAGGAATCATTTCTTACGTAAGGAAGGGGTATTAGGGGTTATATGAAAAGAATGAAAAATGTAATATTGTTAGTGTTATGTTTCTTATTTTTGAGTGGCTGTATTAGTAATAATGAAGAACAGGTTAAAAAATAGATAAAAGAAAAACATGGAATCGATGTTGTTGTAACAGATTGGGGCGCTATGCATGAAGGGAATATGGGACATACATACCATACTGTTCAAGCAAAAAACAACAAAAATATTCAATTTAGAGTAGAGGTAGATGGCTTCTTATATTCAAAAATAAAAGGTGATGAATACCAATACGGAAAAAACACATATGAGGAATATAAGAAATTTAAACCAATTTTAAAAGAAATTAAAAAATTAGGCTACGAGGAATTTGAAAAAGAAAATGTTCTTCAGTATATAGTTGATTATCATGAAGACAAACCAACTGATGAGTTGTTATTAACTTTAAAAACAAGTAACAAGATTGATTATAGTCAATTTGAATCAGCAGAATTAGATCGTTTATATGCTCTATTCCAACTCATTCAGAAGAGTAATAAAAAGATAACAGAACTTGAAATTAAAGATCATAATGGTGAATATATAGGTCTCCCTTTTGAAAACGTACAAAAAGTTATAACGAAGGAAGAACTGCTATTAGCTATGAAAAACACTGTAAGAAGTTATTGGACATATTTGATTCAAACTCAAACAAAAGTAGGTGACAGATTGAAAGAAATTCAAAACGACGATTTTGTAATTGAAGGTATTACTTGTCCACATCCGAAAGACGGGGAGTGTCCGAAGTATAAGGTGACTTTAGTTTTTAAGGACAGTAAGATGCAATATAACAACAAGCCTCCTGTAATTGAGGATCTGACAAAGGTGGTCACTATCCTTAAAGAAGAACTATATAATGAAGAATTTGACATATTTTTAACCAACAAGGATGGAACAAGATATTCACTCTGGCTATCATCAGAAACAATCAAAAAAAGTAATAACATCGAAGAACTTATAAAATAACGGTCTTCTAAAGAATAAATCTAAAGCACTTTTTACGTTTATTATTTGGTGTGAAAGCATGATATCAGTTTGTAAAATGAATCATTTGTATTAAGAGTGTAAGAGCATGTTTTAATCGTTTTTTTCAAAATATGCTCTTTCTTTATATGCATTTGCTAAGATCAGTAACAATAAGCTAAGTAGGTATATTATTATTATTATGTAGATGTTGGCAGACTTCAATTTGAAAATGAGAAGTAAACTAACAGCGGGCATCATCGCAATGCCATTAAACGACCAAAGTGTTTTCAATGTGAAATACGTAAGTAACGAAGCATCTTTAGGGAAAGACGAAGTGTATTACTACCAAAAAGGAAGCATTATGAAACTTAAAATGCCAAGAGTAACGAATGAGGTGACAGTATGAAAAAGAAAGCTAAGGTGCTGATGCTTATGACGATCGTTGGGAGTTTACTTAGTGGGTGTAGCTTTTTTGAAACGAAAATTAAATATGAACCATTTGTAAAAGCTTTGGATGAAGGGGATATGACGAAGGTTATGTCTGCTAGTGATGATGGGTATGCGCATTTAGAAGAACGAGTTATATATAGTGCATTTGAAGAAAAAGAAGATGGCATACACGAAAAAAATATCTATCAAACCACTGATGGAGTATATAACATTAAAGGAAAAAACTTATATGGTAGTACAACGCAAATAGTAACTACTGATATTGATAAAAGAAAAGAAAAAGATAAAATTAAAAACTATAACAAAGAAAAAGTATATAGTACAAATATTAAGTATGAAAACGGCCAAGTACAAAGTACAAATCTAAGCTTAGAAGTTTCTCAAGTGAAGCTTCTTATGGATCGTCTTCATGGAGTAGGAAAACTAAAGATGAAACCGGGTGATGATAAAAGAGGGTTTGATGAGCCTAATTTAGTAGGATATGAATTAACTGAAGCGGAATTCCAACAAATGATAAATGATAAATTGAAGCTACAATATGACGAATATGGTGGTGCGTCAATTGTACTTAATTTCGATGCTGCAAAAGATTCGAAAGAAAAACCAATGGAGTTATCAGAGCTGAGTGTCTCTGTAAACTATAAGAAAAAGAATGAAGAGGGGAAAGTGGTTACGAGTATTTTACAAATTAATACATATTTTGCCGGGAGAAAATACAATAATCAAGACGCGTTAAAAGATTATGAAAAGTATAAAAAGCAGTATGAAAATAATGGATAAGCGTGAATATTACATGGGGGATAAAATGAGAAAGTTAATGAAATTAACAATTAAGATGTTGACCTTAATTTTAATATTCGGTGGATGCAGTGTGGGGGAAACAAAAATTGAGTATGAAAGATTGGTAAAGGCGTTGGATGAAGGGGACATGAAAACGGTAATGTCTGCGGGGAATGAAGGGTATGCGCATGTAGAAGAACAAATCATACACTCCATTATAGAAGAAAAAGAAGATGGAGAATATAGAAGAACAAGATATCAAACTACTGATGGTATATACAATACGAATGATAAGAGTTTATATGGAACTACAACACAAGAAATAGCTGATAAAACAACTAATGATAAAAATAAGGAGAACAATAGTTATAAATCAGAAGAAAAATATAATACCTATATTATTTATAAAAATGATCAAGTGCAAAGTTTGAATCCAAGCTTAGACGTTTCTTCGATTAAGCTAGTTATAGATAATTTAGAAGGAATAGGGAAATTAAAAACAGATAAAGATACAAAGGGGTTTGATGAACCGAACAGTATTGGTATTGGATTAACAGAAGTGCAATTTAAAGACATGATAAATGATAAATTAAAACTACAATATGATAAATTTCAAGATGCATCGATTGTTATAGATTTTAATTCTGCCAAAGACAGAAAAGAAAAAACGATGCGAATAAGTGAAATTACGATCTCAATAACGTACGATAAAAAGAATGAGGAAGGCAAGATGTTGAAACATATTCAACAAATAGCAGTTAGATTTAATGGTAAAGAAGAAAACACTAAAAATGCTAAAAAAGAATATTTAAATTATAAAAAACAATATTGCGATAACAAATAAAGTTCATAGTACATTTCCAGATAACGGTGGACGCGATCAAATTATGAACGTGGTCATGCAACTCGAAAAAGCAGCATCAGCTTTAACGAGTGATATTAAAAGATTAGAAAGCAGCATTGATAGCAACTTGCAAGGGAAAACACGTCGTGATGCTTTTATTGATCGGATTCGTCAACTAGAAAAAAAGAGACAGAGAATGGGAGAGAAAATCGTAGTATTAAAAGGGACGGTTAATTAATATGAAACTGAAAAAGAAAGCTAAGGTAATGATTGTTATGACGATAGTTGCGGGTTTACTTAGTGGGTGTAGTTTTGGGGAAACGAAAATAGAATATGAGAGATTTGTAAAAGCGTTGGATGAAGGGGATATGAAGACGGTTATGTCTGCTAGTGATGATGGGTATGCGCATGTGACACAAAGAGGTATATACAGTGCGTACGAGGAAAAAGAAGATGGAGAGCACAGTAAAACAATCCGTCAAACTACGGAAGGTGTATATAATACGAAAGCTAAAAGTTTATATGGCGATACAACACAAGAAATTGCTACTAATATAGATAAAAAAACGAAAAAAAGACAAATAAAAATTATAAAAACGAAACCATTTATAGTACAAATATTATGTATAAAAATGGGCAGGTACAAAGTGATTCCAATGTTGATGTTTCTTACGTTAACTTAATTGTGGATCGTTTAAAAGGAATAGGAAAATTAAAAATGAAGCCAGGTGATGACACAAAAAAATTTGATCAGCCTAAAACAGTTGGATATAGCTTAACTGAATCAGAGTTTCAAAGTATTATTAATGACAAGCTAAAAATACAATATGATGAATATGATGGGGCGACAATTGTGCTTCATCTTGACGCTGCAAACGGTCCAATGCAGATATTGCAAGTAAGTATTGTTATGAATTATAAGAAGAAGAATGATGAAGGAAAGTTAGTAAAATATACATTGCAGACACACACATATTTTAATAGTAAAAAAGATAATGAGCAAGATGCTAAAAAAGAATATGTAGATTACAAAGCACAGTACAAAAAATAATAAATAATTGTATGCGTAAATCTTTTGGATATCACTACTACCAACGAAAAAAAGACGTGTACTATTTGATGAAATTGTTTGGCCATACATCACAAGGGTAAACGTTACGATACATTGGAATTGAAGCGGATGAAATTCGGAAAACGATGGAAGATTTTACACTATAAGAACTAGGGGAATGCTAACTGATTTGATACCCACTGAAAGGAAGGATTATACGTGAAATACGTTGAATTTGAAGCCCTAAAAAATTACGAATCGCCAACAGTTTATTTTTGTGAGCATGATATAAAACATAGTTGCCTGGTTGCTATGTAACGGTATTGCTATAATAGTAACTTCTTTAACAATGTAATGATAAGTATTAAATTCCCTACACCGCTATACTTATGCTTAAATAAATATATATTATTGGAGATGTTGAAGTATGAGAATTATTAATAAACATATCACTCTCGATGAAATAGAGATAATAAGAAACTCATTAGATAAATTGCATGAATACCATAACAGTAAATCAAAATTTTTTTCTGGTGATTATCCAAGAATTACATTTGAGGAACGTATTGAAGAATATAAAAAAAATTCAAAGTATGGAGAATACAGAATTGAATTATTGATTGAGTCAGAAACAGACAATATATTAGGATTTTGTATAGCATATAGTAAAAAAGTAAGCGGGAAGATCGAGGTTCTATTTGTTGATGAAAATTATCGAAGAAACGGATTGGGTTTGAAATTAATGAATAGTGCAGTGGAATGGTTTAAAGAAAAACAAATATATGAAATCGAATTAACAGTAGTGTACGGGAATGAAGCTGTATCGTTTTATCAGAAGTTGGGATTCTATCCACGTTCAATTATTATGACAACTAAATCATAACGATATTATGAGAATATTTTTTTGTTCAACTAAAGGGCACTCTAATGAAATAAAGATTACAGGAATGATCAAATTTCTTTATAAAAGAATGATTCAATCGAATATATTAAGAGCTTGTTTTGATCATTCTTTTTTCAAAACAAGCTTTTTCTATTTACGCTTTTATCAATTTTTATAGGGTTTATTTAATCAAAACTTATTTCAAGTCTACAATAATGAAAAGGCAGGGACATATTTTACATATTAAATATGTCCCTGCCTTTTCGTTATTGACTTTAGCCTCTACAACCTAAATATAAAAATGACTAATATGTGAAGTGTCTTTATTTTTTGGCTGTGTTAAACAATTATGCTGATAATTATAAAAATAAGAAAATCAAAATTCGGTCCATTTACAGTAGTTATTACTAACTGAACACCCGTTTCGCTAATGGAATATCCGTATTAAAAAATTTCGAGTAGTCTTGTAAATGATAATCAGCAACATCACCTTGACTTTGAAACATGCACGTTGCAATTCCTAATTCTTTTGCAGGTAATAAATCTAACTCCCGGTCTCCAATAACTAGATCGATTCCGTGTTTTGTATGTAAATGAATGTATGCTAATGGATTAGGTTTACGAGGGAAACCATCATCAATTGTAACCATATCCACAAAGTATTTATCCCATCCATAGTATTTTAAGATGGCTAAAACTCCGTCCCTATGCTTGTGTGTCATAATTACATTTTTATTTGCAAATTTTAAGATTTCTTCTACACCATCAAATGGTTTTATATCTTTTGGAGATAATGTTTTCTTTAATCTTTTTATCTCTTCTTCTTGATCCCTGGAAATGTTATAGTAATCAATTGCATGCGAATACGAAATTTTTAGCTTTTCATAAATTTCCTGTTTATCTACTGCTTCTCCCAGTACCAAAGAGAGTATGTTTGTATACGCAGGATACGTATCAAACAAAGTTCCATCAAAATCCCATAAAATGTTCAATTAGACCACCCTTTTATAATTATATCAATATAAATTCGTCAAACTAGCGTAAACTCCTCCTTTAGATTATCTAAAGGAGTGTATTTATAGTGAAAAGGAAAAGAACATCTGAAATTGAAAGAACGATTAAGGAACTGTTGAGTGACAATAAGTTGTTCCGTTAAAGGGCCAGATTGTAGAGAAATGGATTTACTAAATCATATAATTTATTGTAAACTGAATTCACACGATTATTTAAACGATTTATTATAAAACAAATATTTATATATACTTAAACCATTATGAGTAAAAACAATAAGGGGGGAACTGACATGACAAAGGGAAATAAAATCAACAATAAAGAGGAGTTGTCACTAGAACAACGTGAAGAATTACTCAGAGCATTGAAAGCCCGTTTTGAGAAAAACATGAACCGCCATAAAGGTCTTGAATGGGCTAAAGTCCAAGCAAAGCTGGATGCTAATACTGAAAAACTGTGGTCGCTCAATGAAATGGAAAGAACTGGCGGCGAACCGGATGTTGTTGGTCATGATAAAGAGAAGGACGAATACATTTTTTATGATTGTTCAGCGGAAAGTCCTAAAGGTCGCAGAAGTGTTTGTTACGATCGTGAAGGGTTAGAGTCAAGAAAAAAACATAAACCAGAAAATAACGCTATTGATATGGCAACTGCCATGGGCATTGAACTATTAACGGAAGAACAATATCGGACGTTGCAGAATCTTGAAAATTTCGATATGAAAACGTCGAGTTGGGTGCAAACACCCTCTGATATTAGAGAACTCGGCGGTGCCCTTTTTTGCGATTGTCGCTTCGGGCACGTCTTCGTGTATCACAATGGAGCAGAATCCTACTATGCCGCCAGGGGTTTTCGTGGCTCGCTAAGGGTCTAAATTTTGCACAGACAGCTAAAATTGAATTTGAGAACGGATCTCACCTAAGGGAAAGTTTTCATTTCATTCTTCAACTATCGGGCGCGATTGTGGAGCAACATAGATAGGAAATGATCAAACTTTTTTATAAAAGAATGAACCAACTGAAAACACGCTCTTTTCTATGAACATTTATCAAGGTTATTAGTATCAATTTGATCAAACTTTATTTTAAAGCAACAGCCGATCTCGGATTAAAAGGGAACAATCGTATTGTAATTCAAGCGAAAATATATGGTGTGAAAAATCGAGTTGGTATTCGTGCTGTACAGGAGATTTATGCAGCAAAAGCCTATTACAAGGCTCATGAGGCGTGGGTTGTCACGAACAGCGTATATACAAAGCAGGCGAAAGGATTAGGTGAAGCATGTCATGTAAAACTAATAGATCGTATAGAGCTTCAAAAATTGATTAACAAAGTAAATCCAGAGTATTCGGCTGAAGATGTGTATCGTGGTGTAGATCCTGCAGAAAGGAAATGCCCGTTATGTAAAAATCATTGAGTGGTACGAAATTCAAATAAAACTGGAAACAAGTTCTTTAGATGTTCTCAATATCCTACATGTACACATAAAGAACCAATTAATAAGTGAGCTGTGATGAAAATCCAGCTCTTTTGTTATTTTCATGAATATATTTTTAAAAGCCCTATTCTTATTTGAAAATGACTTCTCAGATTTGTTTGTACTACGTTTTTGACGGATTGGTAATGCAATAGGTCTTAAATAATGGATGATTGGATTTTTGGGGAGATAATAGGTTTAAATTTGATATGCAGATTTTTAAGTGAAATAAAAAAGGGCAGTCGCTAATTGCAACCTAGCCCTTTCTCTACGATCTGTCGAATTGCTTCATTTCGATTTTTTAGCTTATTTTCACGCCAAAAACTCTCTATTCGTCTTTATTTAGAGTTGCAGTTTCGTTTTCTGATGAATCTATTTTTATTCCGTTAGATAGCTTTTGAGCTGAATCTTGCATTTGCTCTTGGGACTTACTAGGAGTATTCAGAGCATCTGACGGCATGTTGTTGACTTGAAGACCTACTAAATCTTTTTTATCCATGGTATATAGCTCCTTCTTTAATTTAAATTTAGATGTAATGTAATTATTAAGTAATTACTTGGATATTTTACATCTTTAGATCGATTTATATACAAGAGATATATTGAGAAATCACGTAACTATATTGTGGCTTGAGAGTTTTTGGAACATTATGTTTTTCATGTATAGAGAAAGCCTGTTACAATGAGAAAATGACATAGGGTATGAAATAGAGAGCTATAGAATATATAAGGGAGAGGTTTCATGAAATCAACAGGAGTAACTCGAAAATTAGATCAATTAGGACGTATAGTTATACCAATGGAGTTAAGACGCACGCTGGCAATTGAAGAAAAGACACCATTAGAGATTTATGTAGAAGGTGAAAAGATTATCTTGAAAAAATATGAAGCGAATGGTGCTTGTGCAATAACAGGAGAAGTATCTGATAAAAATATTTCTTTAGCAGACGGAAAGATTACGCTAAGCCCAGCAGGTGCAGAACTTATAATAGAGGAATTACAGAAGAATCTTGTAAAATAATTGGCTCCTTTTAGGGGAGCTTTTTTAAGTTATATCTAAAAAAATTCACGTACCGTAGTTATTAATAAAAACAAATACATGCCAATAAAGTTCTACAACTAATCCTGTCCTTTTCTTATAAAAGGCGCATACAATACGCCGTTGGGTTCAATATATTGAAAAATACACCTATAAAATTCGAAAAAGGGGCACGGCAACATGCCCATCAAACTAAAAAAGAAAAACACCCCCAAAACGAAAATTCTATTCATTATTGACTACTGATAATGATGGGTTATGTGAACTATAAGAAACCTCTGATTTAGATAATCAGAGGTTTCCCTTTTTTATATACCTGAAAATGGGGCATGTTTCCATATTAAAAGGGTAGGCAAAGTCTTTTTAATGTTTGTTATTAGCTTTTGTATGAATTGAATTTCAGATAATTGTTTATTGTATTCTTCTAATTGAATTAGATATTCATAATCATTTTGAAACATTGTATCTTTTAAAAGTTCGTTCAAATCCATGGCTAGGAAAAGGGTTAACATAGATAAGTATTGTGTTCCTCCTTTTGAAGCTCTTTTTCGTAAGAATGTAAGGATTTGCTCTTTGGTTTGAAGACATATGTAACGTTTTTGAAATGATAAACCTAATATTCGTCTTTCAATTACTTTTATTTGTTTTTTTCGCTGTATACAATCTAAAACAGAATTATATAGTTTGTGACTTGATCGTTGTTTTCCGCAAATTGTTAGTATCCACATTCTTATATTGTGATTGTCATCTAAATGTTGTGTTAAATCTAAGGTATGTTGTAAATAAGGGATATCAGATGACTTACTAGTCCTATGTACAATAAATTTATGATCTATATAAATATACTTTTGAAGGTAAAGTTCTAGCAATATGTTTATTATAATGAATATTTCTATATTTGATTGTAAAGGAGGTTGTATAGTTTGAGTATCATCATCTACAGATAGTAAGAAAAAAAGCTCAGGGACTGTTAGATATTCCATTTTTTCTTATCACCTTTCTTTAGATAGAATTTGTATTTAAATATATTTTCATCTTTTTATTTCATAAATCCTTTTGGATTATTAATAGAACTTAGCTACCGAGAAGTGGGGTTATGTAAACTTCAGATGTATACGGGGTTCAGCCGAGATACGTGTAAAAACGGGCCATAAGCTTTATTTTTTTCCATATCTACGATATACAAAAAATAAAGAAACACGAATTTTATAGGCTAAGATATTTTTTGGAAGTAAAAACCTTGATTATTCTGCTTAGTGTAAAAAAATCAAGTTTTTTTATTTGTAGAGTGACAATAAAGTTATTTAATTTTTGATGTAGATTACTTCACCGCACTTAAAAATATAACAATAAAGTTGTTTAAATCTAAGAGTTATTTCATAATCGCGCTCGATAGTGGAAAAGTGAAGAACGCGAAGGAGTTACATTAATAATCCGCAGTTATTTTACTAAGCTCCCGTGAACCCAAAAAGAAAAAACGTCCCCACATCGTGCAGGAACGCATAATAAACATTTACTTTTCTGCTGAGATTATTAAGAACATAGGTCTACGAAGTTCTTCTTTCATTTCGGGAATACTCTTTAACATTTCTTCGGAAGGAATTGGTCACTGGAAGTAGGAGAAAACCTCATCGTTTTCACACCAGAGAAACCGGGAACCTAAATGTACAGCTGCTGGATGGGGATGATCCGCGGTATAATCATTGTGAAAGAAGCATAGGAGGAAGTAAAAGCTCCGTAAAGAAAATCGGCTGTATCCAATGAAGATAGCCGGTTTTAAAAATATTTAGAAAATCCAGTTGACAGTTCATCTACTGCGTGTTACGATATACCTGTAGTAGGTCACACTGAATAGTGAGGTTGCAAAAATATTTTTAAGAAAAATAGTTGACACCTTCTACTCGGTGATACAATATACATGTAATAAGTAATACTGAATAGTGTGATTTCCCAAAAGCTATTCAGTAAAAATTTACCTTAGTACTCTGTTATACTGAATATAAGTCAGACAAAATAGAGGAGGGAGAGGAGGATCTAAACATGGAAAATTTAACTGAAATGCTGAAGGGTTCGCTGGAAGGCTGCGTGCTGGAAATCATCAGCCGCCATGAAACCTATGGCTACGAGATTACCCGCCGCCTGAACGAGCTTGGGTTCACCGAAGTCGTGGAAGGGACGGTCTATACCATCCTCGTGCGATTAGAAAAGAAAAAACTTGTGAACATAGAAAAGAAACCGTCAGATATGGGCCCGCCCCGCAAGTTTTACTCACTTAATGAGGCTGGCCGCCAGGAACTTGAATTGTTTTGGAGAAAATGGGATTTTGTATCATCAAAAATCAACGTCTTGAAGTCAATCTAGCTTCATAAGATATTCCGTCCGATATTTTTGGAGTGTCTTGTTCAGCTTTATAAAAAAGGAGGAAAAATAACATGTTGGAAATGTTTAAAAAAATGATTGGTGATAAAAAAGAGTACAAAATGATGATGGCACGGGTTGAAGCCCTTCCAGAGGACTACCAGTTTGTATTTAAGAAAATTCAAAACTACATGTGGAATTTCTCAGCGGGCAACGGGATGGATATGCTGCACATACAATATGAATTAATCGAGTTATTCGAAGCCGGTGCGGCGGAAGGCAGACAAGTGCTGGAAATCACTGGGGACGACGTGGCGTCATTTGCCGACGAACTAGTGGCAAACGCTAAAACCTATGTCGCCAAGTATCGTGAAGATTTGAATCAGAGTATCATGAAACGATTGGGAAAAAAATAAATGCAATAGATAATACCGACTGAATAGCTGGTTACAAATGTGAATTGCCACCTTCGCTATTCAGTTATATTTTCAATCCGGTAGTAAGTTATACAGATTATCAGTCAGACTAAATAGAAGAGTATAGGCAATCTAGCTCCGCAAGGCGCTTTTTATAAGGAGGAAAAAAGTATGAGCAATGCAGCGATTTCTGTAAAAGGGTTAAAAAAATCCTTTAAAGACAAGGAAGTCTTAAAGGGGGTGGATTTTGAGGTGCGGCGTGGCGAGATTTTCGCACTGCTGGGCTCAAATGGAGCGGGCAAGACGACGACGGTCAACATCCTCTCGACGCTGATGAGGCCCGATGGCGGCGAAGTAGGTATTTGTGGCTTTGACGTCCAGCGTCAACCGGATCATGTTCGCCAGAACATCAGCCTGACAGGGCAGTTCGCAGCTTTAGACGGCATGCTCACCGGGCGGGAAAACCTGATGATGATTGCCAAGTTGCGTGGAGTTTCCAATCCCGCTCAAGTCGCTGACAATCTGCTTGCAAGATTTAGCCTGACCGATGCGGCCAACCGCCGGGCGGACAAATATTCCGGCGGGATGAAGCGCCGGCTTGACATCGCAATGAGCCTGATCGGGACGCCAGCAGTCATTTTTCTCGACGAACCGACGACAGGGCTTGATCCCGAAGCGCGGATTGAAGTTTGGGATACCGTCAAGGAGCTTGCCGGCGGCGGCACAACCATCTTGCTGACAACCCAGTACCTGGAGGAAGCCGAGCAACTGGCGGACCGTATCGCTATCCTGCATGGCGGAAAAATTATCACGACTGGTACCCTTACTGAACTCAAAGAGATGTTCCCGCCAGCAAAAGTGGAGTACATCGAGAAGCAGCCGACATTGGAGGAAATTTTCCTCGCGATTATCGGCAAAAAGGAGGAGATGTAAATGAAAAGCAAAACAGGGGTATTACTAGGGCGTTTAATGCGGAACATCATGCGCAGCCCGGATACGATTATCACGGTGGCGATTACGCCGATTATGATGATGCTGCTGTTTGTCTACGTATTTGGCGGCGCCATAGAGACAGGCACGGACAACTACGTCAATTATTTATTGCCGGGAATCTTGCTGATGGCTATCGCATCCGGTGTCGCTTACACTTCACTGCGGCTGTTTACGGATGTAAAGAGTG
>NZ_KB895572.1:0-214201 GCF_000374885.1 Bacillus sp. 105MF
AATTTCGCACCATGCGGTGCAAAATGTTATCCGGTATTAGCCCCGGTTTCCCGGAGTTATCCCAGTCTTATGGGCAGGTTACCCACGTGTTACTCACCCGTCCGCCGCTAACTTCATAAGAGCAAGCTCTTAATTCATTCGCTCGACTTGCATGTATTAGGCACGCCGCCAGCGTTCATCCTGAGCCAGGATCAAACTCTCCAATAAAGTTAGTTTGTCTAGCATCTAAAATAAAAATTGACGTTTCACGTTGTTTGTTTCGTTCAGTTTTCAAAGAACTTGTCCATCGCCGATCGGCGACTTCCTTATGTTAGCATCTTCATTTTTCGATGTCAACTAAGTTTTTTAATTTCTTTTTTTCACTTTCTGCGTGTTCCGCATCAGCGACGTTTATTAATATACCATCCTTATTTTTAAATCACAAGTGTTTTTTTGAAAAAACTAAAAAAGTTTTCCACTTAATAATTTCGCCTCTTTATTTCATATTTAAATGGATTTTCTTCCTCCTGACTTCAACAGAATTTTAAAAGGCTAAAATACCCAGCCAACTCTCTAGCTCTTCCTTACAAAACCCTATTCACTCGCTACTTAAGAATAAATTTAGAATTTTTTTACATTCAATTAATGAAAGATATCCAGGTTTTGTTATATAGTAACGAAGTAGGCTAAAAAACAACTTAAACGGAGGAATCATTTTTATGGATAGGTTAACAAAATTCTCATTAAAAAATCGAGCCGCTATCATCATCATGGTTTTTCTCATTTCTGTGCTCGGCATTTATTCCGGCTCCAAATTACCGATGGAGTTTCTACCCAGCGTCGATAATCCCGCAATAACTGTCACTACAATGTCTCAAGGGCTAGATGCTGAAACATTGACAAAAGAAGTAACCGAACCGCTCGAAAAAAAGTTTCGAAATTTGGAACACGTCGATACAATAACTTCTTCTACTTATGAAGGTTTATCTCGTATCGATATCGCTTATACATCTAAAGCTAATATGAAGGATGCTACACGCGAGGTCGAAAAAATTACCAGCAACGTAAATTTCCCAAAAGAAATTACAAAACCCGTCGTTAGTCAACTTAATACCTCTATGATTCCACTTGCACAAATTACCGTTCAAAAACAGAATGGTTTTACAAAAGCAGACGAAAAACAAATTGAAGAAGAAATCATCCCGCAACTTGAAAATATCGACGGCGTTGCTAACGTCATGTATTACGGTAAATCAACATCCGAGTTATCTATCCTCTTAGACCCAAATGAAATGAAAAATAAAAACGTAACACCACAGCAAGTATTAGCCGCCTTACAAGGAAAAGAAACTTCCACTCCAGTTGGTCAAGTTACTGTCAATAACGAAGACCACAGCCTACGCGTCATTGGAAATGTCAAAAATGTAGATGAAATAAAAAACATGTCACTTACCCCTCAAATCAAATTACAAGATATAGCTCAAGTAAAAATAAAACAACATTTTGATACCGTTTCACATGTGAATGGCGAAGAGGGAACTGGATTAGTTATTATGAAAGAACCTAGCAAAAATGCAGTTGCAATCGGAAAAGAAATTGATAAAAAAATAAAAACTATAAGCAAAGAATATAAAGATACTTATACAATTAAATTAATATCCTCTACTCACGAACAAGTTGAAAATGCAGTTATGAGCATGGGGAAAGAAGTCATTTTAGGAGCAATTGCTGCGACATTTATTATTTTAATCTTTTTACGCAGCGTTCGAACAACCCTTATCGCTGTCGTTAGTATTCCGTTATCCATTTTACTAACACTATTTTTACTTGATCAATCTAATGTTACATTAAACATTTTAACTCTCGGAGGCTTAGCAGTAGCGGTTGGTCGACTTGTTGACGATAGTATTGTTGTCATTGAAAATATCTTCCGGCGCTTACAAAAAGAACATTTTTCAAAAGACATCATTCTAGACGCCACAAAAGAGGTAGCTGTTGCGATTACCTCTTCTACTTTAACAACAGTCGCTGTCTTTTTACCTATCGGTCTTGTATCAGGTACAATCGGCAAGCTAATGTTACCTATGGTATTGGCCGTTGTATACTCTATACTTTCTTCACTAGTGGTGGCCTTAACCGTTGTTCCACTTATGGCATTTTTATTACTGAGAAAAACAAGGCAGCGTACACCGAAACCTTCAAGAAAGTATACAGCTACTTTAAAGTGGGCCCTTTCACATAAATTTATTATTTTATTTTCTTCTTTCTTATTATTTGCCGGATCAATTGCTGCTTATATATTACTTCCAAAAGCAAATATCAAATCAGAAGACGATACGATGCTTTCAATTCAGATGACATTCCCAGCAAATTACGATTTTGAATCTAGAAAGCAAACAGCCTTTGATTTTGAAAAAAAATTACTTTCTAACAGCGATGTAAAAGATGTTATTTTACGAATGGGTTCCAGTGCTGAAGATGCACAGTTTGGATTTACAACTAAAAATAACCTTGCATCTATTGCTGTAGTCTTCAAAAAAGGAACAGATATCGATCAATATATCAAAAAACTAAAAAAAGAGCATGCAGACTTTAAACCAGCCGAATTCGATTATACAAAGGCAAGCTATTCTAATTCCGGCGGAGGAAACAGCTTGCAATTTAACGTGACAGCAAACAATGAGACAAATTTAAAAAAAGCTGCTGATGTCGTTGAAACAAAACTAAAAAGTATAGACAATCTTTCTAAAGTAAAAACAAATCGAGAAGAGTCAAAAAAAGAATGGCAAATCGATATTGATCAAAAGAAAGCGGAACAAGTTGGATTGACACCAGAAACAGCCGGACAACAAGTTACATTCCTTATGAAAAAATCACCAATTGGGCAACTGACAATTGATGATGAGAAAACAACCATTATGCTGGAACATAAACAAGAAAAGATAAGTAACAAGGAGGATATTCTTAACACAAACATCTTATCACCTATAGCAGGATCAATTCCTTTAAAAGATATTGCAACCATTTCAGAAAAACGATTACAAACAGAGATTTTCCATAAAGATGGAAAAGAAACCATTCAAATAACTGCCGAAGCAACAAATGAAGATTTAAGTAAAGTAAACACTGAAGTGAACAAAGCTATTTCAGAATTAGACCTACCAAACGGTGCGAAAGTTAAAATTGCTGGTGCAACTGAATCAATGCAAGAAGACTTTACAAATTTATTCAAAATCATGGGTATCGCCATCGGGATTGTTTATTTAATTATGGTTATTACTTTCGGGCAAGCACGCGCCCCATTTGCGATTTTATTCTCTTTACCACTAGCTGCTGTTGGCGGTATTTTAGGATTAATCATTTCAAAAACACCAGTCGATTTAAATGCACTAATCGGTGCATTAATGTTAATTGGTATCGTAGTCACCAATGCCATTGTATTAATAGAACGTGTTCAACAAAATAGAGAACACGGCATGACGACACGGGAAGCTTTACTAGAAGCAGGCTCTACAAGGCTACGACCAATTATTATGACAGCCATTACAACAATAGTAGCGATGTTACCATTATTATTCAGCCAATCACAAGCCGGCAGTATGGTATCTAAAAGTTTAGCGGTTGTTGTAATCGGTGGTTTAGCAGTTTCAACTGTGCTCACACTAGTTGTCGTCCCTGTTATGTATGAACTGTTAGATAAATTCGGTAAAAAACGACGCTCACGCAGAAAAGTAGTCTCTTCTATAGATACACCAAAAGCTTAACACCAAAAAACGTTATCTTCTGTTTTGAAGATAACGTTTTTTCTACTATAATATACAATTATAATTTCACGACTACTCATTCATATACGTCATCACTTCATCAATATAATCCGCTAAAGGCTTCCCAGAATCTACAATAAGATATGTAAAATCAGATGGTCGTTTACTACCATCTAACCCTTCTTTAAACACTTCTTCAGATTCCACTTTCTCAATTTGACTTATCATTCGTTCTCGTGTCTTTAGCCTATTATTAATTTCTTCTATATTATTAAGATAGCATTCAATATATTTGTATTTCACACGATGTTCCCTAGACAAGATCGTCCCCTTTTCCACCATTTCTATATAGAGACACGGGCTATCCAATATTACACTATGCCCCATGGATAAATGAAAATCTATTAGCGCCCATTCGATTTCATACGAAATTCCACCAGCGGCCGTTGTTTCAATTTGACGAGTTTCCAACGACTCTAGTAAGGCCGTTTTCACAATATCATGATCAATCACAATTGCACCTGTATTTTTCGCTATACGTCTAGAAAGTGTTGATTTTCCCGAACCCGGTAAGCCTGACATTTGTAGAAAAAACATAAAAAACTTCCTCTCCATCTCCATTCAGCATTTACATACACAGGTATATATACAATATTTTATCTTCATACTCCTGCTATAACCGAGATTACCGGATTCACTTCACACAAAAAAGCTCCCTGTTTTTTTATAAACAGAGAGCTTCTTATCCATTTAGGGTACAAGCGTTTAAGCCGCTTTGGCTTTCGTTGTTTTACGAGATTTCTTAGCTCCCGTAAAACGTTTATGAAGTACAGATGCAGTAAAACGGGCAATAATATTAAAGAGTAATACCATAATAATTAAGACTGCTGCTGATTTTGTCGCAATTAACTTCGCATCTGGAATAATCCCTTCAGAGTTCAATTTCCAAATATGAACTGCTAATGTTTCAGCTGGTCGAAATGGATTCAACGGGTGTGCAGGACTTGAAAAATCGGCAGCAGAATTTAAAATCGGTGATGTTAATCCCGCTGTATAAATTAACGCCGCCGCCTCACCAAATATACGACCCGCAGCTAAAATAATCCCCGTAATAATTTGCGGCAATGCTGTGGGGATAATAATTCGCACAATCGTTTGCCATTTTGTTGCACCAAGCCCAAGACTCGCTTCTTTTACATTAGACGGAACTTCCGTAATCGCACTTTCACAAACACGCGTTAGACCCGGTAAATTTAAAATCGTTAAAGCAAGTGCTCCTCCCATTACCGTATAGCCCCAACCAGTCATTGTAACAAACACTAATAAACCAAATAACCCAACAACAATAGAAGGTAGTGATGCCATCGTTTCAATACATAAACGAACAAATCCTAAAAAGCGTCCTTGTTTCGCATATTCCGCAAGATAAATCCCTGCTCCTAATCCAAGCGGAATTGAAATGACTAAGGTAATAACAAGCATATAGAAAGAGTTGAATAACTGCGGACCAATTCCACCTCCAGCTCTTGTATTGCTTGGTTCTCCGAACAAGAAACTTGGATCCCAAAAACCCCAACCCTTTTGCAAAATTTCGTATACTAAGAAAACAAGTAAAGCTACTACAAACGCTGCAACTGCATATAAAATACCCGTCCAAATATTATTTACTTTTCTTGCGTTCATCGCTATCGTTCACCTCTTTGGCCAATTGCTCGTATTACTAAAATAAACAGGAATGAAATAACAAGTAATATCATTGCCAATGTCCATAAAGCGTTATTCCAGGCAGTTCCATTTAACGTATTCGTCATATCCATTGTTAGAATACCTGTCAACGTTGCCGTTGGACTATATATCCCTTCAGGCAATTTAACAGTATTCCCAATTACCATTTGAACCGCTAACGCTTCGCCGAAAGCACGAGCTAATCCTAGAACGACCCCTGTTAAAATACCTTTTTTTGCAGCCGGAACAATAACACGGCTAATCGCTTGCCATTTCGTCGAACCTAAACCATAAGAGGCTTCCAAATAATCAAAGGGAACCGAACGTATTGCATCGGAAGCAATACTAGCAATAGTAGGTAAAATCATAATACTGAGCACAATAATACCGGCAATTAAACTAAAACCAACACCACCGAATGAATCACGTAAAAGCGGAACTAAAATGGTAACCCCTAATAAACCATATACTACTGAAGGAATTCCAACTAATAATTCTAAAACAGGCTTTAATACCTTATTCCCAAACTTTGGTGAAATTAAGTTCATAAATATCGCAAGAGCAAGCGCGATTGGCGCACTAATAACGACCGCACCTAATGAAACAAGCATTGAACCAACAATAAAGATAACGGCACCAAACGATCCCTGATCAGCATTCGGATTCCATTTTGTTGACGTCAATACCTCAGAAAATGAAATACCACTTTGTGTAAAAGATTGAATTCCTTTCCCGCAAATAAATGCAATAATTGCTAATGTAACAAGAACAATAAATATACCGCAAAACGTAACAAGCGTTCTTCCGATATATTCACTTTTTACATAATTAATTTGTTTTTTCCCCTTCATCACAGGACACAACCCCACTTCATAGATTGAAATGAACAAGGCTGGCCTCGCAGCCAGCCCGTTAAATGTTTACTTATTCAGTTTAGACATTGGAATATAACCCATATCTTCAACTTGTTTTTCGAAGTCTTTACCTTTTACATAATCGATATAAGCTTTTGTAGCTTCTTTCGCTTCCCCTTTTGTTACCATGTACTCATAAGACCAGAATGGATATTTGCCCGCAGAAATATTTTCAACTTTTGGCTCTGCACCATCAATTTTCACAGTTTGTAATGCACCTTTTTTATCGCCTACCATATAAGACATTGCAAGATAACTAATAGAACCAGGAGTAGAATTAATTGCTTGTTCTACCGCACCGTTAGAATCTTGTGTTGTACCTGTTCCATCGTTAATCTTCGCATCTTTCATAACTGTTTTTTCAAATGTAGCACGTGTACCAGAAGATGCTGGACGGTTTACCACGTTAATTTTCTCATCTTTACCGCCTAGCTCTTTCCAGTTTGTAACTTTTCCAGAGAAGATATCTTGTACTTGTTTCACAGTTAAGTTATCAACCTTCACATCTTTATTTACAACAAGTGCAAATGCAATACCTGCCACTTTGTTGTCTACTAATTCCTTCGCTTTTTCTGGATCTTTTATTTTATCTGCAGCTGGAACATCAGAGTTACCGATTTGAACCGCCCCAGAAGCTACTTGGTTAATCCCTGTTCCACTACCGCCACCTTGAACTTGAATAGAAACTTTCGAATTCTTTTCCATGAATTTTTTACCCGCTTCTTCAGCAAGCGGTTGAAGAGCTGTAGAACCAGCTGCCGCAATTGTACCCGACAATTCTTGTTTTGCATCGTTACTACCTTTAGCAGTTTCTTTGCTATCCGTGCTTTCTGATTTGCCGCATCCAACTAAAGCACCGGCAACCACTAATGCCGCTAACGAAAATTTAATACCTTTTTTCATAACCATGTCTTGTACCCCCATTTGGATTATCGCTTTTTCACATTCATCTACTTCTTTCGAACACAAATTCATTGTAGGACAATAATATTGTGTTAGTGTTAAGCGATTTTTAATTTTAAGTAAATAGAGGTCATAAGTCTAAAAACCCATATATCCCAACTCTTTTTATAAGAAAAACCAAAAGAATCCACACAAAATTGCCCGTATTGTAAATTTACTTTTAATAATGTAAATGTATTGTAAATAAAATTCTTGGTTTCACTACTTATATTAAAAATACATTTACAAATCTCTTTATTTTTTGAACTTTATAGCGTTCACTCCACATGTATCCCACATAATTTCAGTAATATTTTTCTGTACAACACAATAAATTGGAACAATTCTAAAAATAATTGAATATTTTTAAAGTACCAATTGACAACATCATTTCATGTAGTCTACTATATTAGTAACAAAAAGTTTCCCTCGGCAAACTTTTTAAACCAACACTAAAAATATAGAGAAGAGGTAACTTTTATGGTATCGGCTAATATCAAACCCCTTTCAAATTTCCAAACAGGGCAGTTTGTACAAATCGAGAAGATACAATTAGAAGGAACTATGAAACGTCGTTTATTAGATTTAGGCTTTATTCCCGGAGCTACTATTAAAGTATTGCAAAGAAGCCCGCTCGGAGATCCAATCGCTTATCAAGTGAGCAATACGACCATTGCACTGCGTAGTGAAGAAAGTTCCCTTATTTTCGGGAGATTAATAGGAGATGATTTAGTATGAAAAACCATCGCATTGCACTAGCAGGAAACCCAAATACCGGAAAGAGCACATTGTTTAATACGTTAACAGGATTAAAACAACATACCGGAAACTGGACTGGCAAAACTGTATTAAAAGCAGAAGGTGAATATGAACATAACGGAAGTGTATATACCGTAATTGATTTACCTGGAACATACTCCCTATATTCAAACTCTGCAGATGAGGAAGTTGCACGGGATTATATTATTTTTGAAAAACCTGAGGTAACAGTAGTAGTTGTAGATGCAACTGCAATGGAAAGAAATTTAAATTTAGCATTACAAGTGATGGAAATGACTAACGACGTTATAGTGTGTATTAACTTAATCGATGAAGCAGAAAAAAAAGGAATCGTCATTGATGAAAAGAAATTAGCAAAATCACTGGGTGTACCTGTAGTCAAAATTTCGGCTCGAAACCGCGTTGGAATCGGACATTTGCTAAATGTAATCGCTAAAGTGGCTAGCAAAAAATTAATTCCTACACCTGTTCAAATTACTTATAATGAACAAATTGAAAATATGATTCAGGAATTAGAACCTCAAATTTATAAAGTATTCGGTGATACATACCCTGCACGCTGGGTCGCACTACGAATACTAGATGGAGATAAAAACTTTCTAGCTACACTTCAAAAACATCATAAAGAGCCGCTGATAAGGGAGGTCGTAATAAATGAAATCTCACTCAGCCAGTAAGGCTCTTCCATTAGATTATATTGTTCAACATGCACAAACACTTACAAAAGATGATATACGAGATGATATTGTAGGTGATATTTATCGAACTTCCGCAAGTATATGTAAAGAAGCTGTTCAATACACGAATACTGATAAGTTATACCGTTCAGAGAGGCTAGATAAAATTTTCACTTCTCCTATATTCGGATTCCCAATTATGCTCGGAATTTTATCTATTATTTTTTATCTTACAATTGCAGGAGCTAACGTGCCATCTGATATGATTGCTGAATTTTTCGGGTGGGCAGAAGGTCATTTAACCGCTTGGTTTCAAGCGATGAATGCACCGACTTGGGTACATGGCATCTTAATTCTCGGCTTATTCCGTGGTACTGGAGCTGTAATTAGTGTTATGTTACCACCTATGGCTATTTTCTTCCCTATGTTTGCTTTACTGGAAAATTACGGATACTTACCACGTGTTGCTTTTAACATGGATCGTTTATTCAAACGTTCTGGCGCTCACGGAAAACAATCATTAACAATGGCAATGGGGTTTGGTTGTAACGCTGCTGCCATTATGTCAACACGTATTATCGAATCACCACGCGAGCGTATGTTAGCGATTTTAACAAATAACTTCGTTCCATGTAATGGACGTTGGCCTACATTAATATTAATGGCATCATTATTCATGGCCGCTGGATATACCGGCAGTATGCAAACACTTGTTACGGCAGGTGTTGTAGTCGGAATGGTTATAATTGGGGTTATCGTAACATTAACTGTATCTTGGGTATTATCAAAAACCGCTTTAAAAGGCGTCCCAACTCACTATACGTTAGAGTTACCACCATACCGTAAGCCGAAAATTTGGAATACAATTGTACGTTCCACACTTGATAAGTCATTATATGTTTTAAAACGCGCGGTTATCGTAGCTGCACCGGCCGCTATGCTAACTTGGGTATTAGCAAATATTTATGTTGGTGACACAAGCCTACTTATGTATTTTGTGAATTTCTTAGATCCATTCGCTAAATCACTCGGTCTTGACGGATTTATTCTAGCTGCATTCATCCTTGGTTTGCCAGCTAATGAAATTGTCATTCCAATTTTATTAATGTCTTATTTATCAACTGGTGCTTTAACCGAACTAGATGATTTAAACCAAATTAAAAACTTGTTCTTAGAACATGGCTGGACTTGGTTAACTGCGTTAAATACAATGTTGTTCTCACTACTTCATTTCCCATGCGGAACAACATTGGTTAACATATATAAAGAAACAAAAAGTCCCAAATGGACATTTCTATCGTTTGCAATCCCTACCGTAATCGCCATTGTTGTTACATTCCTCACATCGCAATTGGTACATTGGTTAGGGCTTGTATAAAGTGAAACTTCTATCAGTCGGGAGTTTTCTTCATCCCTACTTGTCTGTAAAGGCCCGCATCAATCGGGCTTTTACGGACAGTTATTCACCACCTATCTTCCTCGCTTTCATTTGAATTTTGCGGTGGGGGGATTACTTTTCGTTAATGCGGGATAAAGTGAGACAGGCATCAATAGAGGGAATTTCATTAACGCTTCGTTGATTATCAAAGGAAATCTGAAATTTATTCAGATTTCCTTTTTTGCTTATTCTTTTGCCACGGCTGTGCACCATACTCCATAATTTTCTTATGAAGAAAGTATACTGTGTATGGGAGAATTGCTATTAATATCGTACATATTATACTCAATTTGGTAAACAAGATAAAACACCTCTACTCCACTCGAGTTGGTAATGAAGAACCTGAATGCTCAATTGTCGGATGCACCCGAACTACGATGTCACAATTACTAAAATAATTTTCACCTTGATCCCAATTATTTTTTATTTTGCTCCACTTTTTATAATCATGACGTTTATATTCTTCTCCCAATCCTAATACATCTACCTTATAATCTTTTTGTACAATTTTTATTGTTTTTTGAATACGTTTTTCCATCTCTTTCGCAATATACTGCTTTAGTTTCTTCTCTCCCATAATTTGGTCATGATCACTAAAATGCAGTTCCGCCAAAGTTCCTTCTAACGATAAATTAATAACAAACTTTGGCTTAGTAGCATTTGTAACGGACGTAGTAATTTTACGACGCATTTTATGAATCTCATATGTAACAAATTGATTCCCTTTACGAATCGTAAAAAAACCTGCCATCTTCTCTCCAATAATATAATTTAATCCTAGTGTTTTTTCTCCACTCAACCTACCGACAAGCTTATTATCCTTCCCTCTAAATAAGGCTGCTCCATTCATTTGCACCCCTTGTTTTGTCAACCCTAAAACAGGCAATACGAAACTTCTTTTGGCTGTAATTTTCTCCTGAATATCACCAATCCGAGCCGCTTCTATCATCTGTGCATTTTTCGGAGCGTGGTCAACTAACATATCAATATACTTTGCAGGTAAATTCTCAGGTTTTGCACTTTGGTTTAATATATCCTCTGCTTTTTTTTCAGAAACAAAAATACGAATGTTCCGTCTCATTTCATGGTCACGAACATATACATCCAATGTATTTTCTAACACATACGGTTTTGCTAACAAATCGTTAGAAAAAATTAGCACTTGTATATGAGGGAAAAATAGTGCACGACTAATTTTTTTAGCAACGATACGAATTTGTTCAAAAACTCCATCTGCTACCGCACTAATGTTAATATAGTTTTTACTCCCCGCATTCCCTTGTGCTCCTTGTGGTGTTAGCGTACGGGGCAAAACCATTTGGTATGTTCCCTTCATAACCGGATTGGACTTTTTTTCTTTTACAAGATCGTACGCTGCCCCTACAACAAAGCCTCTTTCTTCAATTTCTTGTTGTTCGGAGCAAGCACTGAGGTAACATAACAAACTAATCAGATATACGAATTTAAGAAGGCGATTCATTTTTACCAGCCCTTCTTTTTATTTTATATACAATTAGAACTAGTAAGGGCACCAATAGGACACACCCTATATCTATCCAAGCCAAATATGTACCATAATTCGATAACTTTCTCACATCTCCTGGAACCATATTGATCCAAAAAATAATAGGCGCGCTTATAAAAATAAAAATATGTTTATTTAATTTAGAAAACATTGCACAGAACAATAGAGTAGCTAGGTCATAATATATAGCTGTTGTGTTATAAACCGTAATAATCCAAGTCGTAAAGAAGATTGCGTCGAACCGTTCTAAAAATCCCCCTCCGATTTCAATTTCTTTTCCCAACTCAATTGTAGGATACGTTAATCCCCTCGTTGTCATATACGTAAAAACACTAATACAGGTTACATAAATTAAAATATACGACATAACAGTTACCATTACTCCTTTAGCTACAGCCAAAGGAGCTTTTTTTATATTCCCCTTTAACATCATTGAGTAAAAAAGAGCAACTTCGAATCCAATAAAAGTGAAAATAGAATCTTTAATTCCTGCTGCATATTTACTTACTTTCGTTTGAAATACCGGTAATAAGCTATTTACCTCCATTAAATTTATATTTAATAAAGACAAGAACAATATAGCTAGTAGAACAATCGGCAAAAATAATACATTCAGTCTTAATAATGCAGTTCTTGATCCACTTACTCCGTAAATCACAACCAGTAAAAAGAAAAAAGAAAGCCATTGTATAGGCGTATCACTAAATAAATAAGTTTGTGAAATAATAGAAATCGTTCTGATCTCATACGCGGTCAACGCAACAAATGTCAAAATCAAAATAACACTAAATACATAAGTAACTGGTTTTGTTAAATGAGCACTTGTATATTCAATAAAATTTTGTTTTGGAAATAAAATGGCAACTTTTGTTACAAACCACGCAAAAAATGCACATATAATTCCACCCGCTAATAAAATAAGCCAACCATCAGAAAACAAGGTTTGTGTCGCAATGACCCTTGGCATTGACAACGCACCAGTACCAATAATGGTTGAAGATACCGCAAAAGCGAGTTCACGTGATCCAATTTCTTCATCCCCGTATTCAAACGGTCTCAATTTACTTCCGCTCCTTTGGACGTAATGTATCATCCTTCGTTTGCAAATATTCTGGTCGTTCCTTAAGCATCGCTTTTGGTAAGCGAATAATTTCTTCCTGCCAATCTTTATAGAATGCTGGCGCAATAGGCGTGGTATAAGGTACTCCCACACTCTTTAAATTTGTAAGATGAATTGCTAGCGCAATTAAAGCCAAAATAATACCGTATAGTCCGAATACTGTAGCAGCTAAAACGAATACAAATAATAAAATTCGAAATGTAATTGTGATGCTATATACCGGAAGAGAAAAAGTAGCAATGGCAGTTACAGCAATGATAATTACTAAAAAAGGATTTACAATACCAGCGCTTACAGCCGCTTCTCCAATGACAAGCCCACCAACAATTCCGATTGTTTGCCCCATCGGTTTTGGTAGCCTGATACCGGCCTCTCTTATCAGTTCCATCGTGAGCGCCATCATAAACGTTTCAATATAAGCTGGAAATGGCACCCCTTCTCTCGCTCCAGCAATAGAATAAGCCAATTTTGATGGTATCAGCCCTTGATGATAAGAGACAAGAGCTACATACATAGCTGGCAATAAAACTGCAATAATACCAGCCCCCATTCGTAAAAACCTTAGTAACGTTCCAATTATCCAACGTTCATAATGATCTTCTACGGATTGAAATATATCAATCAAAACTAGTGGGGCAATGAGAGCAAAAGGAGATCCGTCTACTAAAATTGCCGCTTTTCCTTTCGCCAACGAGGCGACTACATTATCAGGTCTTTCTGTACTCAAAAATTGCGGGAAAGGCGACAAATTATTATCTTGAATTAACTGTTCAATTGTTCCTGTTTCAAGAACAATATCTGTTACTATCGATTGGAGCCTTCGATTTAACTCTTCTACAAAATAAGGATTAATAATATCATCTATATATACTAAAGTTACTTCTTTTTGCGAACGTTCCCCCATGATATAAGATTGAAACCTGAGCTTCGGATCACGCAGGCTACGACGAATTAGCATTTTATTTACATTGATATCCTCATTAAATCCAATCCTTGGCCCACGAATTAGTGCCTCTGTAATTGGGGATTCTAGGCTTCTTTTTTCCCACGCTCGACTGTTTACAACTACCGCAGATGGAATGTCATCAATTAGTACGATTGTATCTCCAGCTAAAAGAGCATTTATAATCCCCGGAAACGTTTTTGCAATACTCACCTCTGTAATAGAAAGGAAACGATCCAGCAGAGTTTGAATGATTGCAGCTTGTTTTGGTAATTCTTCATATTGAAGTGGCCTGATAATAAACTTATAAATATTATCTTTATCTGTTAATCCGCATAAAAAAACAACCGCACAACGTGTAGAGCAACCGGCAAGTGTAAATTCTCTAACCGTTAGATCATTAGGTGAATCTAACTTTTCTCGAATTTCCTTTGTAATTTTAGATAAGTTAGCATCTAACTTTAACAAATTCCCCACCTAACTTTCTTTTCAACAAGTTGTAGTTAGATTTCGCCAATAGAAACAAATATATACAAAAAGAGCTATCTCTTTTATAAGATAGCTCTTACATATGTAATTATTTATCCCGCATTAACGGACAGTAACACTCCCACCTCAAAATTCAGCGAGAGCAAAGAAGTTAGGTGGGAGATGAACTGTCCGTAAAAGCCCGATTGGTTCAACTATCTCCTTTTCTCATAAAATTCAAAACAGATGAAACAAAAACTTCTACCCCAATCGGCAAAGCATCTTCATCAATTGTAAAACGAGGATGATGATGCGGATACACAATCCCCTTCTCTTTATTCCCAGCACCAATAAAGAAAAATGTGCCTGGCGCTTCTTGTAAAAAGGCCGAAAAATCTTCTCCGGCCATCGTCGGCTCTAAACGAACTACTTGTTCCCTTCCGTAAAGCTCTAGTGCTGTATTTTCAACAAATTGCGTAACCTGTTCATCATTTACAACTGGACGATAGCCGTACTCATATGAAAATGTATAATTTGCGCCGTAAGATTCCGTAATATGTTTAACAAACTTTTCAATTCGCTGCGCAGTTTGTTCTCGTAATTCATGCTTCAGACTTCTTACCGTCCCTTCAATTGTTGCCTGTTCTGGAATTACATTATGCGTTGTTCCCGCATGAAACTGCGTTACAGATAAAACGAGAGAATCTAGCGGATTCGTAAGACGCGATATGATTTGTTGGAGCTGCGTAATTATTTGTGTACCGATTGCAATACTATCAACTGTTTCATGCGGAATACCCGCATGTCCACCTTTTCCTTCTATTGATATTTTAAATACATCAGGCGCTGCCATCGCTGGACCATAAATCACACCAACTTTGCCAACTTCTAAAGAAGCCCAAAGATGCGCCCCGATAATATAATCCACATTTTCCATCACGCCTGCTGCAACCATTTCTTGGGCACCACCTGGAAAATTTTCTTCAGCATGTTGAAATAGAAAACGAATTTCCCCTTTAATTTTTTCCCTTTGCTCTACGAGCGCATATACAGTGCCAAGGAGCATTGCAATGTGACCATCATGTCCACATGCATGCATCACTCCTGGATATGTAGAAACAAATTCAAATTGATTTTCTTCTTGAATTGGAAGGGCATCCATATCAGCACGAATTGCAATCACTTTTCCAGGTTGTTCACCAATTAATCTTGCCATTATGCTGTACTTTGTCGGCCTTGAAATTTCTAGATGAGGAATTGTTTGAAGTATGTCGTATATATACTGAGATGTTTTTTCTTCTTGAAAAGATAACTCTGGATATCTGTGAAAATGCCTTCTCCATTTTATTAATCGTTCTTTAGAAAGAACAATATCTTTGATTTCACCCATCTATCCTCTTCCTTTCTTCACTAAGCTAAACGTTATTATAGCTCGAAGTAAAAACAAAATAAACAATATTCCGAATATTTAACTTACAATAAAAGCCACCTAACATTAGATAGCTTTTATTTTTATAAAATAGTAATTGCTTGTTTTCCCATTTGTTTCCACGCTTTTTCAAATTCAGAACGTGATACTTTTTTATTCGGATTGTTAGCTAACGGATCATTCATATATACAAAGTTTTGATCGTACCCAACAACCACTGCACTATGCTCATAATATGTAATTTTCACATCACCGTTATTTGTATTCCAGATTTCAAAACTATCCTCAGCTAGCGGTTGAAACGTTGTATTTGCAATTACCCATACTGGTGAGCCTGAACTAATGACTTTATATACATCTTCAATCTCTCTTCCAGTTAAATTAATCGTTTTTTCAGGTACATATTTTTCTGCAAGTTTAAAAATCGGCCCATGATAAACACCGTAACCTGGTTCGGATTTCGTATAAATATTTCCAACAAATCCTTCATGAGGATTTCCTCGAAGATTATTTTCTTTAAATGGAACATGATTGATTTCACTTGCAAGTTGCATCTTATCCACTTGTACACCTTTATACTGCAATAACATTGCTAAACTCGTAACCTCACAACCTCGCTGTAATTCCGGAAGTTGTTTTATAAATGGAACATTTTCAATCATAGCTGTTTCCTTCATATCAAACAAAAAATTCACTCGTAACGCTTGTACTTTTTGAAGAATTTTATTTTTCCCTACAAAAATAGCAACAACAAGTATAATTCCTACAATACATATATATTTGAATTTTTTAAACATATGCAAAACTCCATTACATCATTATTTTCATCAAACACTATCCTTTTTATTGTACCTTTCTTCTACCTAGTTTGCTAGAAAGATTATATGAATTATTATTCAATTCAACTGTTTTAAAATTCTAATTTTTTGTAATAAAAAGAAAAATTAATATACATTTTCAGAATATTTTGCTAGAATTAAAAATGTTTAATGTGGTTAAAGAAATTGAATTTCTTTTATTCACAAAACAAAAATCAAGGAACACTAATCGTTTCGTTGTTGTTTTTTATGACTACTCAAGCACCCAGAAAATATACGTAATCCATTCGTATAGGAACATAAAGAAAACTGCAATCAGTATGTTTTTTATCCCCCACTGATGATTAGCGAAACGAAGCAAGCTCAATATTCATTGAGTAAAACAAACAAGAGAAAAGTACGGGGTGAAGGGAATATGAATCAAACAACTACAGAACAAACTAGTTTAAAACGTACAATGAAAAGCAGACACCTTTTTATGATTGCGCTCGGAGGTGTCATCGGTACGGGATTATTCATGGGATCAGGACAAATCGTCCATAATGCCGGACCTGGTGGGGCAATCCTTGCATTTTTAGTTGGTGGTTTCGTCATGTATTTAACAATGCTCTGTCTTGGCGAATTATCCGTTGCCATGCCAGAAGCAGGTTCATTCCAAAGTTATGCAAGCAAATTTATTTCACCTGGTTTTGGATTTGTCGTTGGCTGGATGTATTGGTTAAACTGGGCTGTTACAGTTGGGGTAGAGCTAACGACTGTTAGCATTTTAATGAAGCGTTGGTTTCCAGACGTATCTTCATGGATTTGGTGTGTTACATTTGCAGTAATCCTTTTCCTTGTAAACGCTTTATCAACAAAAGCATTTGCAGAGACGGAGTTTTGGTTTTCCAGTGTAAAAGTCTCAACAATTGTTGTCTTCATTATACTTGGAGGCGCTGTTATGTTTGGGTTCTTAGATTTCAATGGGCAACCCGCACCAATGCTTCATAACTTCACCGAAAATGGTGGATTATTTCCAAATGGTGCCTTAGCTGTTCTTCTCACAATGATTACTGTAAATTATTCCTTCCAAGGAACCGAACTAATTGGAATTGCTTCAGGTGAAAGTGAAAACCCTGAAAAAACAATTCCAAAAGCAATTAAAAATACAATTTGGCGTACTTTATTCTTTTTCGTACTAGCAATTGCTGTTGTTGTTGGTTTACTTCCATGGCAGGAAGCTAATCTTGTAGAAAGTCCATTTGTACTTGTTTTTGATACAGTTGGTATTCCATATGCGGCTGACATTATGAATTTTGTCATTATTACTGCTGTACTATCAGTAGCAAATTCAGGATTATACGCGAATTCACGTATGCTTTGGGCTATGTCAAAACAAGGTATGGCAAGTCCTGCATTTGCGAAATTAACAAAAAAGGGAATACCACTGAATGCTTTAATTTTCAGCTTAGTCTTTGCAAGTCTCTCGCTTTTAACAAGCGTATTTGCAGCAGATACAGTCTTTTTAGTACTAACATCAATTGCAGCGATGGCAGCAGTTGTCGTCTGGATGTCAATTGCTGCTTCACAATTTTTCTTTCGAAGAGATTTTATAAAGAATGGCGGAAATATAAACGATTTAAAATATCGTACACCGCTTTATCCAATCGTTCCAATTGTTGCTTTTTCTTTAAATTTCATTACATTCGTTAGTTTAGCTTTTATACCGGATCAACGTATCGCACTTTATTGCGGAATTCCATTTATGATTATTTGCTACATCTTGTATCAAATTAAATATAAAAAAGTTGTCACATTTGAAAAGCAACGAAATATTACACAAGGAATAAACTAAATATATAAAATATTCAACTATCTTATCCTATGATAAGATAGTTTTTTTCTATTTCTTGGATATGTTGGTATAACTTTATTTATCTTAAAATTTTTACAATCATGTTTTCATCAAAAAAATAGTTTACAATGTTATCAAGTTACAAATGATATTCACCGTAAAAAGTGTGCATTTGTGTCTATTTTTTAACAATATAACAAAAACTATTGCCTTCTATAAATTAATAGGTTTATATTGTTTTATTGGCATAGTTTCAATCCAAGGAGAAAGGAGATTTTCAATCGTGCAACTGAAAAAAAAATTTTGGAAGTTGGCTTCGCTTCTTCCACTATCACTACTCTTGTTCCTCGGTGGCTGTGATAAAAAACTTGCAGTATTAAATCCGCAGGGGCCTGTTGCAAAAACACAGTATGATTTAATCGTTTGGTCATTCATACTCATGTCGTTGATTATTGCAATTGTATTTATCTTGTTTACAGTCATCTTGATTCGTTACCGTGAAAAACCAGAAAATATGGACTATGAGCCACCTGATATACACGGTAATACTCTTTTAGAGATTATCTGGACTATTTTCCCTGTTATCATCGTGATTGCATTGTCAATCCCAACAGTAAAAGCAACATTTGCATCGGAAAAGCAGCCAGAGCAAACAAAAGATATGAAACCAGTTGAAATTTACGTTACATCTGCCAACTGGAAATGGTTATTCAGTTATCCAGAGGAAAATATTGAAACCGTTAACTATTTAAATGTACCAGCAGGTGTACCAATTCAATTTAAACTAACTTCTGTTGGTCCAATGAATGCCTTCTGGATTCCAGAGCTTGGTGGTATGAAATACACAATGGATGGCATGATTATGGACTTATATCTACAGGCTGATAAGCCAGGTTCTTACATTGGCCGTAGCGCAAACTTCTCTGGTGAAGGATTCACTGACATGGAATTTGAGCTTGAAGCAAAAACAAAAGAAAAGTATGACAAGTGGGTAAAAGAAGTAAAAGAAACTGCTAAACCACTTACAGAAGAAAAATACAATGAAATCATTAAACCTGGTGTAGTAGGGCGTATGACATTCACTAATACACATTTAAAATACGTAGATCCAAAATCACTTGAATATTGTGATTACAACTACTACAAAAACAAAAAGTAATAACGAATATTCCGACAGATTGGAGTGAATATAGTGAAGCTTGATGAATTTTTTGTCACAGGCGATCCGATTATCTATGGAGCGGACGTATCTATTGTTCTTGTGACGTTAGCGATCCTTTTTGTGCTAACAAAGTACAAAAAATGGAGATGGCTTTGGGATGAGTGGTTAACTTCTGTTGACCATAAGAAAATTGGGGTTATGTATATCATTTCAGCAATTGTAATGATGTTCCGTGGCGGTATGGACGGATTAATGATTCGTGCCCAGTTAACGTTCCCTGACACAACATATTTAAACGCTGAACACTATAATGGTATATTTACAACACACGGTACAGTTATGATCCTCTTCATGGCAATGCCGTTTGTTATGGGACTTATGAACGTTGTTGTTCCTCTTCAAATTGGAGCACGTGACGTTGCATATCCTTTCTTAAATGCATTAAGTTTTTGGTTATTCTTCGTAGGTGCTATGTTATTTAACATCGCCTTCGTTATCGGTGGTTCTCCAGACGCTGGGTGGACATCATACTTCCCAATGGCTGGTACAGAATTCTCACCTGGAGTAGGAAATAACTTCTATGCAATTGCATTGCAGATTTCAGGTCTCGGGACGCTGATGACAGGGATTAATTTCATGGTAACAATCTTAAAAATGCGTGCACCAGGCATGAAATTAATGCAAATGCCAATGTTTACTTGGTCTATTTTAATTACATGTGTCATCATCATCTTTGCATTCCCAGTATTAACAGTTGCTCTTGCATTAATGACATTCGACCGTCTATTTGATGCTCACTTCTTTACAATGGCAAGCGGCGGTATGCCAATGCTTTGGGCGAACTTGTTCTGGGTATGGGGTCACCCTGAAGTATATATCGTTATTTTACCGGCATTCGGTATTTTCTCTGAAATCGTAAGTACATTCTCACGTAAACGCTTATTTGGATATACCGCAATGGTTTATTCAATGGTTGCAATCGCAGCTCTAAGTGGTCTTGTATGGCTGCATCACTTCTTTACAATGGGTGCAGGACCAGCAGTTAACTCATTCTTCTCGATTTCAACAATGGCAATTTCGATCCCAACCGGTGTTAAAATCTTTAACTGGTTGTTTACGCTTTATAAAGGTCGTATCCGTTTTACAGTTCCAATGCTTTGGTCATTGGCATTTATACCAAACTTCGTAATTGGTGGAGTTACGGGGGTTATGCTTGCGATGGCAGCAGCTGACTATCAATACCATAACAGCTACTTCCTAATCGCTCACTTCCACTACGTATTAATCGCTGGTACAGTATTCGCGATGCTTGCTGGATTTACATTCTGGTATCCGAAGATGACTGGTCATATGCTAAATGAACGCCTTGGTAAATGGACATTCTGGATCTTTATGAGTGGATTTAACATTTGTTTCTTCCCAATGTACTTCTTAGGTTTAGATGGTATGACTCGTCGTATGTACACTTACTCCGCAGACCTTGGATGGGGCGGATTAAACCAAATCGCATCTGTCGGTGCAGTAATGATGGCAATTGGCTTCGCCTTATTATGCTACAACGTAGTTTATAGCATTCGTCATGGTGAGCGCGATGTAACTGGAGATCCTTGGGATGCTCGTACACTTGAATGGGCAACACAATCTCCAGTACAACATTACAACTTCGCAAAATTACCAGAAATTAAGTCTAGCGATGTATTCTGGGAAATGAAGAAGAACGGCGAAACTATTACACCAAAACCTGAAGAATTGAAACCAATTCATATGCCGAGTAATACAGGCGTTCCAATCATTATGTCTTGTCTTATCGGTCTTGCAGGTTTTGCATTAGTATTTAGCTGGTTCTGGTTAGCAATTGTCGGTGGTATTGGTATGTTAGGTTGTATGATCTGGCGCTCGTTTGATTACGACGACGGATATTACGTTAGCGTAGATGAAATTAAAAAGACAGAACATGTTGCATGAGAGGTGAAACGAAATGGCGGCTTTAGATAAAAGCTTACCTCTAGAATATCAATCCGAACAAAGCAGATTGAATATTTTAGGGTTTTGGATTTTTCTTGGGGCTGAAATCGTGCTGTTCGCAACACTTTTCGCCTCTTATCTAGTACTTGCTGGTCGTACGGCTGATGGCCCTACACCAGCTCAGCTGTTTGAACTTAAAACCCTTTTAATTCAAACGCTCCTACTTTTAACAAGTAGTTTTACATGCGGTATCGCAATTCATGAAATGCGTAAGCACAACCAAAAAGCGATGTTAGGATGGTTCATCTTCACATTAATTTTAGGTGCAGGCTTCCTTTTCTTTGAAGTTGAAGAGTTTATGGCTTATGTTGCAGAGGGCGCAACAATCCAAACAAGCGGATTCTTATCTGGATTCTTCGTTCTTCTTGGAACGCATGGTGCCCACGTAACAGCTGGTATCATTTGGGCAACTTGTGTTGTTATCCAAATTTTAAAACGAGGTTTAACACCAGTTACAGCTCGTAAAGTGTTTATTATCAGCTTATACTGGCATTTCCTTGATGTTGTTTGGATCTTCATTTACACACTAGTTTACTTGAATGGGATGGTGGCGTAATAATGGGACAAAACAATACTCAAGCAAACGCACATAGCGGTTTTCCATGGTCACACGTTTTCGGATTTATTTTATCGCTTGCATTAACGTTCCTCGCTGTATATGTAACGTTATATACAAGCTTGCCACTTTCAACAATCTTAACAGCCATTCTTGTAATGGCAGTGGCACAAGCAGCATTGCAATTTGTTATGTTTATGCACATGACAGAAGGCGAAGGAGTAATACAAACAATCACAATCGTATTCCACTTTTTCATCGCTGCAGTAACGGTTGTTGGTACAGTTTGGATTTTCTTCTCTATGTAATGGACATGAAAAAGACTGCTGAGGTAATTTCAGCAGTCTTTTTTTATTTATCGTACTATTTTTTCTCTTCCCCTCTCTTATCATCCACATTACGGCAATTAAAACATAATCATGAAACCTATACTTATTATGACAAATGTTAAGAAAACTCTTTCTTTATGGAATCGAGTTCACATACATTGCTTTTCTTCCTATAATATGGCTAAAATGAGTACTATATTATTTGAAGGGAGAGAACGCAGTGGAACACCATTCCTCAGTCCTATCACTTATGATTGTTGTCGCAATCGCGTTTTTCATTCCCCTTTTGTTACAACGCTTTAAACTAAAAGCACTTCCTGTCGTTGTTGCAGAAATTATTGCAGGAATTTTTGTAGGAAAAAGTGGATTTAATATTATCGAGCCAGATATGTGGCTACAAGTTTTATCAACGCTAGGATTTATCTTCTTAATGTTCTTAAGCGGTTTAGAAATTGATTTTTCTATCTTTAAACAAAAAGGGAAAAAGAATAAGACGAATGAACCCAATACGTTCCAAGCAGCAAGCATTATCTTCTTATTTATTTTCATCTTATCCTATGCCCTATCACTTATATTTGTATGGCTTGGATTTGTAGATAACGCGATGTTCATGACATTGATTATCTCAACGATTTCTTTAGGTGTTGTTGTCCCAACACTAAAAGAAAACAACTTAGGAAAAACAGCAATCGGTCAAATTATTTTGTTAGTCGCCGTTATTGCGGACTTAGTTACAATGATTTTACTCGCTGTTTTCGTTGGATTAAACTCCGAAAGCGGTCAGAGCATGTGGCTTCTTCTCGTTCTATTTGGGGCAGGTATTGTAATTTACTTTGTTGCAAGACGCTTTAAAAATATTCCATACCTGGAAAGCCTAAAAACTGGTAGTGTACAAATTGACACACGTGCTGTTTTTGCGCTTATTTTAATACTAGTCGGATTATCTGAATCTGTTGGTGCAGAAAACATTTTAGGAGCCTTTTTAGCAGGTGTACTCGTATCCTTATTATCACCAAATGAAGATATGGTTGAAAAACTCGATTCCATCGGATATGGTTTCTTCATTCCAATTTTCTTTGTAATGGTTGGTGTTAATCTAGAAGTATGGTCTATTTTTAAAGAGCCTTCTAGTATGTTAATGATTCCAATTTTAATTGTTGGACTCTTTATTTCAAAATTATTACCATCACTCGTACTGCGAAAATGGTACCCACATAATATCGTATTAGGAAGTGCTATTTTATTAACATCTACACTTTCCTTAGTTATTGCCGCAGCACAAATTGGTGAAAAATTAAATATTATTAGTCCAAGTCTGTCTGCTTCCCTTATCTTGAGTGCAGTTATTACATGTATTTTTGCACCTGTACTATTTAAAAAGATGTTTCCAAAAGTGGAAACACCAAAACCAAGAGTTTCTATTATTGGTGCAAGTCGAATCACTCTTCCATTATCACTTGATTTAAAACGCGAAGATTATGATGTAACACTATACATGATGCGTCAAAATAAAGTAAATACCGAGGAAGCAAAATCTCATGACTTCCCAATCGTAAAACTAGATACAATTACGATAGACTTATTGGAGGAACAAAGAGCATTCGATGCCGATCGAGTTGTCGTTGCAACAAGTGATGATGAGCAAAACTTATTATTAGCAGAACACGCAAAAGAATTAGGCGTTGAGTATGTCATTGCAAGTGTAGAAGATCCTCTTTTACAGGAAAAAGCAACGCAAGAGCATATTGCTGTATTCTCGACGATTAACTCCACACGCATTTTATTACGTGCACTCATTGATAAGCCGAGTCTCGTTCGTTTAATTACGACTGCGAATGAAACGGTTCGCGAAGTGGAATTACGTAGTAATACATATAACGGTTTACCGCTTCGTCGCTTGCCATTCCTAGGTGACGTACTCATCATCCAAATTTACCGTGGTAACAAAGCATTAATACCACATGGTGATACAAAATTACAAAATGGTGATACACTTCTTGTAACAGGCTCAAAAGAGCACATTGATACAATGAAAAGCATATTAGAATAGCAAAAAGTCCCCTTTCAAAATTGAGAGGGGACTTTTTAAATCGACATGTAAAAAATAACACAAAACAATTACTCCTTGTTTCCCTAAACCATAATACTTTTAATTTTTTTCTTAAGATTCTTACTTCCTTATGGTAAAATATTACTATCATAAATTATGAGGATGAATCACACTATGTCTATTTCAACTTTAGCTCTTTTATTATTAGCAGAGGTACTTGTAGCCATTATTCTCATCGGTATTAGCATTGAAATTTGCAGCTATGGGTGGAAGAAGCCAAATGGAACGAAATACTTTTGTCTCTTTCTTTCCCTTATTATTGGTACTTGTAGCATATTAGGCCTTTGTGTTGCACCGGCCTATTTCTTTTTACAACTCATAGAAAAAGCTTCATAAGAAAGGTGGATTATGTATGGTTACAATTAAATGTATTGACGCCTCCGAAACATACGAACTACGCCAAAAAATTTTACGTCCAACTCAACAGTTGGAAGATTGTAAATACCCATCTGATTACGAAACAAATTCCTTTCATCTTGGTGCCTTCTTAAATGATAAACTCATTAGCATTGCTTCGTTCTCTCATGAAATCCCCCCTTCCTTACAGGGTAACCATCACTATCGTTTACGAGGCATGGCTACAGTACCTATCTTTCGGAAACAGCATGCCGGTAGCTCATTAATCCAACAAGCTGAAGTAATCTTAAAAGAGCGTCAAGCAGAGATATTATGGTGTAATGCTCGTATTACCGTTACAGATTACTACAAGCGATTAGGATTCCTTGAGCATGGTGAAATATTCGATATACATCCAATTGGACTTCATAAATTAATGTATAAAACATTATGAATTGAACTACCCCTACCTACCTCTACACGAGCTTGAGGTAGGTGGAGGATTTTTCATATTTTCTCTTTAAAAGACATAGAAAGACCTTCCATATGCGCGGAAGGTTTTTCTATGTCTCATTCATCCTCTTCAGATCGTATTGTTCTTCTATAATTGTAAGCATATAACGATGGTACCAAGAAACAAATAAATATAACAAGACCAATTAGTCCTGTGCCCTTTAAAGAAGTATTTGGTGTTACAATCATATTAATTCCCATAATTACAATTGCAAGTGTAATAGGGAGCAATAACAATTTGAAAAAATAGCTTCGTTTCACCGGTTCTCCGCCTTCATATACATCTACTGACTGTTTTAAATTTAAAAAGTTTACTACTGTTATCCCAACTATAAATAACATCAGTAAATCAGAAACCCCTTCATATCCCACTCCTTTTATGACATAACGGTAAAAAACCATACCTAATATCACAAGGTTTTGTAAAACAAATGCCATTCTAGTATGTTTTAGTCCTTGAATCATTAAGCGTTCATCTTTCACGATCCTCATCGATATCCTTCACTCCTTATCCTCCCAAAATAAATCATTTAACGTTTGATTTACGGCATAACAAATTTTTAAACACAAATCTAAAGAAGGATTATATTTTCCTTTTTCAATTAAACTAATCGTTTGCCGTGTAACTCCTACTTTTTCTGCTAATTGTTGTTGTGTTAAATCTAACTGAACACGAGCGACCTTTATTTTACTTACAGCCAATCCATGCCCCTCCTTCACTATTAATTGTAACTTATATATTCCATTATTAAATTACATTATTATTGAAATGCAATTTCTCTCTTCATAACGAATTATCCATTTCTACGAATAAAAGTTTTACCTTATTATACACGAAAAAAGGTACTACCTATGAGGAGTACCTTTTTCTATCTCATTATAAAAATAAATGACATCCAAACAAAATCGCAAAGAAATAAAGAAGCGGATGAACTTCCATCCCTTTCCCTTTCACAATCTTTAAGATAGGATAGATTAAAAATCCAAGTGCAATTCCATTCGCAATACTAGATGTTAATGGAATCCCTACGAAAATTAAAAACGCCGGTAATGCATCTTCAAATTCATTCCAGTTAATATCGCGAATACTTTGTGCCATTAGACTTCCTACAATGATTAATGATGGAGCAGTAATTGCTGCTACACTTGATAAAGAGGCAATAACAGGACTGAAAAATGCAGTAACTATCGTTAAGCAGATTACTACAATACTTGTTAATCCTGTTTTACCACCTGCTGCAATTCCCGCTGATGATTCAATCGTTGCTGCTGTCGGACTTGTCCCGAATACTGCTCCCGTTGTACCACCGATTGCATCAGCAATAAATGCTTTACCGAAACGTTTTTCAGTGTTATCTGTACTTAAACCAGCTTGTTTAATTAAACCAAGCAAGGCACCGGTTGTATCAAATAACAGTACAAGTAAAAATGAAAACACAACTCCGTATAATCCATATTCAATCACATCAGATAACGCAGTCATCGGATTTGAAACAATGATTCCCTTTGGTAAGTGAGGGATAGCTGCAATTTTATCCTCAAACTTAAGTTGACCTGTAAAAAAGGCAATGATGCCCGTCACAATCATACTAATAAATAGTGCACCACTCACACGTAATGCCATTAACACTGCTGCTAACACTAAACCAATTAGTGTTAAAATAACAGCTGGTGAATGAAAATCTCCAATTGTAACTAAATTAGATGGATGATCAACGATAATCCCGGATAAACGAAGACCAATGAAAGCAATAAATAACCCAATTCCACCCGCAATAGCCTGTTTTAAACTATCTGGAATTGCTACAATAAGCTTTTGACGAAATGATGTGAAGGATAGTAAAAGAAAAATAATACCTGTTACAAATACTGCTGAAAACGCAATGACATATGTAATGCCTTCTGCCTTTTGTACAACAGAATAAGCAAAGTACGCATTCATCCCCATTGCTGGAGCAATGACAATCGGATAATTTGCTAAAAACGCCATACATAGTGTTCCGACAACTGTCGCAATAATGGTTGCCGTAAATGCTTGATCAAAAGGTACACCTGCATCAGATAATATTTTCGGATTGATGACAAGAATGTACGCAAATGTAAAAAACGTTGTGATGCCAGCTAAAATCTCTTGCTTCACAGAAGTGTTATACTTTTGTAATTGAAACATGCTTAAGTACCCTTCCTACACAATGAATTATTATCACACATTCTTTTCTTACTATTATATGAGAAAATGTAATACTTAATCTTACCAACCAATAAAAAGAAGAGTCAATATATTCAATAATAGTTCGAATTTTAAGTTTAGGTCTGACAAATATAGATATAGTACAGCATACATCGACTATTTTTGTAGCATAACAGAAAGAAATGTTTTATAATTTAAAATAGTTAAACATCAAGTAAGCGTATTCAAACTTTTTCATCCTACAAGGAGGCTTCTTATGCAAAACACAAACAAATCAGGAAATTTAAACCGCGGTCTAAAACAACGGCACATCACATTGATGTCTCTTGGATCCGCTATTGGCGTAGGACTATTTTTAGGATCTGCTTCCGCTATTAAATTAGCTGGCCCTTCTATTCTATTAGCCTATATGATTGCTGGACTCGTTATCTTCTTCATTATGCGCGCTCTTGGGGAAATGGCAATTGAACAGCCTGTTGCTGGTTCTTTTAGCAAATATGCACATGATTATTTAGGACCGTTAGCAGGTTATATTACTGGATGGAACTACTGGTTTTTATGGGTTGTTACTTGTATGGCAGAAATCACTGCCGCTGGAATTTATATGGAGTATTGGTTCCCGGATATCCCGCGCTGGATTTGGGCATTAATGGCTCTCGTATTAATGAGTGCATTTAACTTTTTATCTGTAAAAGTATTCGGGGAACTTGAATTTTGGTTTGCTTTAATTAAAATTGTCACAATTATCAGTATGATCGTAATTGGTACAGGAATTATTTTATTTGGATTTGGAAATGATGGTATCGCCACTGGTATTTCAAATCTTTGGTCACACGGCGGATGGTTTCCAAATGGTTTTTCTGGGTTACTTCTTTCCTTACAAATGGTTTTATTCGCTTATCTAGGAGTCGAGCTCATCGGTGTCACAGCTGGTGAAGCACAAAATCCAAAGAAAACACTCGCAAAAGCAATTGATAACGTATTTTGGCGTATTTTACTGTTCTACGTTGGAGCCTTATTTGTTATGATGGCAATTTATCCATGGAATGAACTTGGCGATAAAGGAAGTCCATTTGTATTAACATTCCAACAAATTGGTATAGCAAAAGCAGCAGGGATTATTAACTTTGTCGTCTTAACAGCGGCTCTTTCTTCTTGTAACGGTGGTCTATTTAGTACGGGACGTATGTTATTTACATTGGCGCAACAAAAAAAGGCACCTGAAAAGTTCGGCCGTTTGAATAAAAATGGGATTCCAAGTAAAGGAATTTTAGCAACTTCTTTCGTCCTACTAGCTGGTGTTATTTTAAACTATCTTGTTCCTGCAAAAGTATTTACATGGCTTACTAGTATTTCAACGTTCGGCGCAATTTGGACATGGGGGATCATATTAGTTACCCAAATCCGATTCCGCAAAGGATTACCAGCACAAACTAAGCAAAATTTAACGTATAAAATGCCTTTGTATCCATTAAGTTCTTATTTTTCACTCGGTTTCCTTACATTAGTATTAGGAATTATGGCTTATTCAGAGGATACACGAATTGCATTAATTGTTGGTCCAATTTGGTTAATTGCATTGGTAGTTGTATATTACTTAAAAGGATTTCATAAGATAGATGCTGTAGCAAATTCAAAAATTAGTTAAATATGTTATCCCTTCCTGATAGCGAGGAAGGGGTTTTCTTATTTTTCACACAAATATTTATCAACAAAATTCATGTTATTTTTACAAATTTTTTGTATATTTTACATTTTCCATCTTTATTTTCATAAAAAAATCCATTACATTATTAAGGTACATATATTTATTATTAGGGGGATTCTTCTATGAAGAACAAAAAATGGCTTAAACTTTCTTTAGCAACAGCAATTACACTCAGTGTCGGAAGCACTTATATTCCACCTGCTTTCGCTGAAAGTTCTACAGATCCAGCACCTGAAATTGCTGCAAAAGTTGTAAATCAAAACAATGGGAAGAAAGTATTATTTGATAATACACATGGGCAAACAGCAGGTACAGCTGATTGGGTCATTGATGGTGGTTTTTCCGATTTTGGAAATGGTATTTCTAAAAATGGATATTTTGTAAAAGAGCTTCGCCAATCTACACCTATTACATATGAAAATTTAAAAGATTATAATGTGTTTATTGTTCCTGAAGCAAATATTCCTTATAAAAAATCTGAACAAGATGCTATGTTACAGTATGTTAAAAATGGTGGTAGTATTTTCTTTATCGCAGATCATTATAATGCAGACCGAAATAAGAATCGCTGGGATTCTTCAGAGGTATTTAATGGATACAGACGTGGTGCATGGGACAACCCTGCAAAAGGTATGCCTAATGAAGAAGCAAACTCGCCAGCAATGCAAGGAGTAGAAAGCTCCGATTGGTTATCTCAAAACTTTGGTATTCGCTTTCGCTATAATGCGCTTGGAGATGTTTCTGCCAAAAATATTGTATCACCTGAACAATCCTTTGGTATTACGAAAGGTGTTTCATCAGTAGCTATGCATGCTGGTTCTACACTTGCCATTACAAACCCTAAATTAGCAAAAGGAATCGTGTACCTTCCAGAAAACCCATCAAAATGGAATAACGCTGTTGATAGTGGTGTTTATAATGGTGGCGGTATTGCAGAAGGTCCTTATGCCGCTATTGCTAAAGTTGGTCTTGGAAAAGCAGCATTTATCGGCGATTCTTCTCCTGTTGAGGATGCCTCACCAAAATATGTTCGTGAAGATACAGGACAAGCAAAAAAAACATATGATGGGTATAAAGAAGAAAATGACGCTATCTTATTAGGAAATATTGTTAATTGGTTATCTAAACAAGAAACCTATACAAGTTTAGATCAAGTAAATGGCTTACAACTTGATAACCCAACACCTTTACAAACATTTGAGCAACCTAATTTATCAACTGAGCCACAACCAGAGCCTTGGAGCGCCCCAAATCAAGGATATAAATGGTTCAATACAAATACATTTAAGCCAGGTTCATATGGATATAGCAGTACAGTAACTACACCTGTAAATAATTACGTAGTTACGCATCCTAGTATCCTGCCAAACAATGAAGTATTCCAAGTGAAAATTCAATTAAATAACTTATTACCAAATACAACATATAATAATTATTCTCTAGGAATTTTCACAACTGGAGGATCACAAGTTGCGAAAATCCAAAATGAAAATGGTACTTGGCCTTCTAACTTTGAATATAGTAATGCATTCTCTTTCATAACAAACAGTCTAGGTTTTGCTGAAAAAGTAGTAAATGTACAACTTGCACCAAATACAACTGGACAAGCCACTTTGCGTCTTCGTCAAAATACAACGACAAAATATAATGAAGCTGTCACTATTAATAATAAATAATAAAAAAGCAATCCTAAATGGATTGCTTTTTTACTACTCATCTTTTTCTTTTGAGAAAAACATTCTAGAAATAACAATTCCTAGTCCACCAATAAGTAAGAATAATACTGCACGAATCATCATTGATACTTCTGGTAAATCTAAGAAGAATAACTTACTCACTGTCACAACTAACACCACTAGCCCCGCATACAGTATTTCATTCATTCTTCTATTACGCCCAAACCAAACTGAAACTAAAGCATATATCATCCATAAAAGAGAGACAGGTACACTAATGATACTTCCGCTTGTTGAAAAAACCTCTCCTATTCTAGTAATTGTAATAAATACAAGTACCATAAAGCCGTACAGTGTAATCGAATACACATGTTTTCCAAAATGTTGTAACATTGGTTTCACTCTCATCATGCCATAATAAAATGTTCCAAGCAAAATGAAGTGAGCTACAAAAGCAGCTGACATAAATGCTTCAAATGGACTAACGAGCGTTTGAAGCATACCAATCGCATAAATGACAGCGCTTATATAAAACTTAATCTCTTGTTTCAATTTAACAGAAGTAACAACACCTAAAAATCCTTGTAACATTAAGACGATCGATCCATTTACTAAGCTGAACTCATATAAAATCGCTATACTAAACGATCCCATTGCAAATCCAAATAAAAGATCCGTAAATAATGATTTTTTATTTTTCGTATATTCAGCTACAAACATTACAGCGTGCACAATTGTACTAATCAATAATCCCCATGTTGTAAAGTCTGGAATTTTTACAATTGCGATAATAAAGAAGATTGCATTCGCACTAAACAACGCCATTCTAGGTTGATAAATAAAACTTCGGTTCATAAACATATGCCAAAAAAGTGTAATATGAATGAATCCATACACAACTGTTAATTGTACATTTAAATTTCCTAGTAACACTGTCATAATGACAAAGAAGACAAACGTTACAAGTACAGAAACACAATAAGACACCATATATAAATATTGATAACGGTTCTTATACGCATACCATAATAAACTAATCGTTAATATTACTTCATATCCAAAGAAAATGTAAGAATTAGGTGTTGTACTATTTAATAAGAACGGTACAAAAAAGGCACCTACAGATACAAATATAGCGAGATACTCTGATTGATATCGCTTAGCTAGATAGATGCCAAGTATAATCCAAATAATATTTAATATAAATGCAATGGTTGCCGGAAAGAAATGATACAAATAATGTGCAGCGAATGTCGTTAAAACAATACCTGTAATACTCCCCCCAGCTAATACTAACCCTAATGCTTGACGTTCCTGTTTTATTTGCAGATCACCTACATAGTACAAACCAACTGATAATACTACGCCAAATACAATACGAATTGCTGGAGTAAGTAATCCCGCATCTACTCCCGCTTTAAATAGCCAAATTACCCCAAGTAGCATAATTGCAACGAAAATACGTGGTAGCCATGTTTGACAAAATTTTATAATATCAAATGGTTCAGGCTTAAACGCAGATATATCTACTTGTTTTACTTCTGATTCCTCCACACTTTCTTGACTAACGACTATTTCTTCTTGCCGTACATTTGGCGCGGGGATACTGACTTCTGCTTTCTTTTCAATAGACTCCCGTTTGTTCAGCTCTCTTTCTGGTTGAACTTTTTCTTCTATTTCCCTTTGCTGTACTTTTAATTCATAGAGCGCCTCTTGTATTGTATCAATTGCTGTTTCTAGAGCTTCTATTTTTTTGTTTAAATCCTCTTTCATTCTTTCCCCCCTCTAATCTTGCTGCTAAAACAGAAATACACCTATAATTGGTGAAATTACCAATTACCTACATCATACTATTAGCTTACTCATTTTTTAAGAGAATTTTTCCTAATATTTTCTAACTTCTGCTATTATAGTAACAAATAGCATTTCCCCCTCTATTTTTCAGCTTAACTAGAAAAATAGAAAATATTGCTTATGAGGTATTGCTTTGAAACAATCGATTGGGAACAATGGCTCAAAAAAGAAAACTCGTGGTCTACGACATGCATGCCGGAATTTCTTGCAATATACGACTATACATACAAACTCTTTACCAAATGCTAATGAACAGTCTGCTTTAAGTTCCTGGTCTATTCCACTCCCCTTCAATCCTTCTTATATGCATTCAAAACGTAAATCAAACGCGATTAAACGATTTTATTTACAGACAGCAATCAATCGAGTAGAGCATTTAATCCGTATAAAAACTACAACTGAAAAAGAGTATCGTATTTATTTTGTTGTCTCTTTTCCTAATTTACACGCTTCTAATATCTTAATTGTATGTAGTAAACAAGGAATAGAACGATTTTTTGAAGGCTTTCTAGGTAGATACATGGACGGACCACAGTGGATTCCATTACCACAAGAACGCGATATTGAACAAGAATGCGGCTTACATATACCTAACGAATTACAAGTAAAAGGATATACAGAAATTTTTACTGATTCTGATTACAATGACAAAGAAATTTGGTTTATAGGTAAATTAGATTAAACAAAAAAGGCGTTTTCCAGTATAGAAAACACCTTTTTCTTCTAATCCTTTTTATTCATACAAGCACTTACAATCATTCCTAAGCAGCCACCTACAATCGCTGGAATAATCCATCCTACTCCTTCTGTATATAAAGGAATGTGTTCTAATATAGATGTCCATTTTGAAAGTAGCACGTTACGATTTAAAATATCTATTCCACTAAACACCGCTACTAGTCCAATAGTCACTGGATATATATACGTATACTTACCGATATACTTATGACATAGTCCTAAAATAATAAGTGTTAAAGCAATCGGATAAATAAACCCAAGAATAGGGACTGATACTTTTAAAATTTGTGTTAATCCTAAATTAGCAAGAATCATACTAACAACACTTAAAACAAAAGCCCACACTTTATAAGAGACTCTTGGAAATACTTCTGTAAAAAACTGACTACAAGATGTAACAAGTCCGATCGATACACACAAACAAGCAACTGTAAAAATAATTCCTAATAATATCATACCGCTCTGTCCAAATAATGCAGTCATCACATGAGCTAATACTTGTGCACCATTATCAAATTTTCCAAGTGAGCCACTTATTGATCCGACATATCCGAGAATAACGTAAATAAGAGATAATAATAGACCAGCACCGATACCTGCCATACTCATGTATTTTGCTATGTCTTTTTCATCTTGTACTCCTTTTACACGTAAAGCATTTGCCACAACAATTCCAAAGATTAACGCTGCTAAAGCATCCATCGTTAAATACCCATCTAAAAACCCTTGAAATACCGGAGTATTTCCATAGTTCCCCACTGGTACTTGAACATCTCCTACTGGTGTAATCATACTCTTTATAAAAATAAGGGCAATCATACATAACAATAAAGGTGTTAATAGTTTCCCAAACAGCCCCATCAATTTTGATGGTGATAAACTTAGCCAATATACAATGCTAAAAAAGATGACTGTATAGATAAGTAGCAACACACTACCGGAATCAGGAAATAATTGACCTGGTCCCATTTCAAAAGCTAAACTTCCTGCACGTGGTATACCAAGCCCAGGACCGATAAACAAATAAATTAAACAAGGAAAAATAATTGCAAAAGAGGAATGTACACGATTTGCTAGTCCTTGGAAACTTCCGGCCTTAGCGATTGCTATTACACCTAATATCGGAAGTCCAGTTGCTGATATGATAAAGCCCAACAATGCAATCCATACATGATTCCCCGCTTCATATCCAAGGAAAGGTGGAAAAATAAGATTTCCAGCTCCAAAAAACATGGAAAATAACATCAGGCTCATAAGCAAAATTTCTTTTTTCTGTAATGATTTCATTTCTTTCTCCTTCTTTACTTTCATATAAAGTGGAATCCTTTTCACCCTATATACATTTTGTTTGTTCCACATATAAATTGCGGCTACGCCTAACAAAAGATGATTCGCACTCATCTTCTCTCTTTGCCTTCACTTAGCATGAGACAGGAAAAGGATCTGACTGCTTCTATCCATGAACAAATGCTCTCTCCCATTTAAAAAAAGAGGTATATAACTCGATTTTGATTTTCCAACATATCAGTTACGGCTTTGAAAACAAAAGCAGACCTCCACTCGTTTTCTCCTTTTGTTTTCCATGGCATGGGGTTAAAAAAGGCCCTAACCGCTTCTATACATAGTCGGATGCTCTCTTCCATCTAAAAAGAAAGGTTTTACATTGTTTTTCAATTTTCACTTATACGCTAAAACAAACATAGTCCATAGTCTACCACAAAAGAAATCCCCATTCTATATCCACTCTGTTTTCCAATTCCTTCTGAAAAATCAACCTTTATTGACATGTAATAGTTAATAAAGTAAACTATTACATATACAAAACTATTAACTTTGTTTTTTGTTTGTGTCAGGAGGAAACTGAAATGGAATCAACGATACAACTTGAGAAAAAACAACAACGAAACAAGAAACATCTTCCAGGTTTATACCTACTCTTCTTCACAGAAATGTGGGAACGATTTAGTTACTATGGATTACGAGGATTATTAACACTATACTTAACAACAGCTTTAGTAAGCGGTGGTCTAGGATTTAGTCCCGGGTGGGCACTTTCTATCTATGGCTTTTACACTGGAGCGTGTTACTTTACTCCAATGATTGGTGGATACTTAACTGACCGATTTCTTGGAAGACGTTTAGCTATCACGATAGGTGGCGTGACAATGGCAATCGGTAACCTTACGCTATTTGCCCTGCAAAACCAAATCGGCCTATACCTTGGACTCGCGCTTATTATTATTGGTAATGGTTTCTTCAAACCAAATATTTCTACACTTGTTGGACAACTGTATGAAGAAAATGACCCAAAACGTGATAGTGCATTTACCATTTTCTATATGGGTATTAACGTCGGTTCATTTTTAGCTCCACTCGTTTGCGGATTTTTATCAGAAAATTTATTCAAAACAACAGTAGATGGCGTTGTTCATTACGGCTTCCGTTACGGATTCTTAGCTGCCTCAATCGGTATGATTATTGGACAAATTTTATTTACAACATTGTCTAATCGCTACCTTGGTGATATCGGTAAAAAACCAACAATAGATTTACAAGCGGCATCAGGGAAACAAACAGCTGGTAATACACCACTCACAAAAAAAGAAAAACAACATACAGCAGTTATCGTTATTCTAACTTGCTTCGTCGTCTTCTTTTGGGCTGGTTTTGAACAAGCTGGTAGCTCGCTAACGTTATATACAAACAAGTTTGTTGATCGTTCTGTGTTCGGATGGGAAATCCCAACATCTTGGTTCCAATCAGTCAATCCACTATTTATCATTTTGCTTGCTCCCGCTATTTCAGCACTATGGGCTAAGCTGGCTACAACAAAACGTGGAGATTTAAAAATCCCAACAAAAATGGGACTCGGTATGATTTTACTTGGAATCGGTTATATCGTTCTTGTTATCGCTACATTAAAAACAGGTAGTGATGAGCACAACATTACAGAGCAAGCAAACCTACTATTTATTGTCTTTACTTACCTTTTCCACACATTAGGTGAATTGTTCTTATCACCTGTTGGATTATCAATGGTCAGTTCCCTTGCACCAGTAAAACTCGCTTCATTACTGATGGGCGTTTGGCTCGCTAGTTCAGGGGTCGCCAACATTTTAGGTGGTCAACTCGCTAGTTTTACAACTTCACTTGGATATTCAGAAGTATTCACAGTTATAGGAGCAGTCGCTATTGTTTTAGGATGTGTTTTATTACTGCTTTCTAAAAAACTGGTAAAATGGATGGACTAAAAAAGCTGAGGGATTACTCCCTCAGCTTTTTTTCTTCGCTTTTACAAACTCCCCAGTAACAACAAAACGCTTCGAGTTATCAGATACAGACACACATGTAATAAGTGTAACTTCTGTTTTCCCGTGATCTTCTACTACTTCCCATTTATCAGGTGTTACTTCTGACACATTCGTAACAACGTACTCATACTCATTTTTATTATCATATAAATAGATTTTATCGTTCTTTTTTAACGAAGATACATCGCTAAACAAAACACCTTTTTTTGACATGTTATGTCCTGCCAATGCATAATTTTCTTTTCCCATCTCTTGCTTCTCTTTTACAGTTGCTGCTCCTGATAATAAATTCTTCTCGGTAGAAGCATTTAAAATAGGTAATTTCAGTGAAATACTTGGAATCTCAATACGACCAATTACTTGTGTTTTATCTAATGATGCATTCGCTACCTCTGATAAATCAGGTTGGTCAATTTTAGATGCGTCTACAAATTTCGTATCCTGTTTTTGATATTCCATCTTCTGAACAGCTTGTACATTTTCTGTTTGCTTCTTCTCTGCCATATATCCGTCATAAAATGGTTTACCAATTAAAATGCCACCTACAACAAATAAAAGAACTGCTAGTATACTATATATTCTCTTCTTATTCATACATAATTCCTTCCCTTTACAAAATCTTACTTCTATATAAGATGATAAAGTAAGATGACTATATGTACAAGTGCGAGACGAAAAGGAAAAGAAATTTATTTACTGATACGGTAAAAACTTAACACTCCATCTGCTTCATCCGCGCTCACAAATACATCTCGACTGTTTACTTTATGAATCCCTTCCGGTGCAGCCCCAGCTGATGGGGCAAGTCCAATATAAACCGGGAACATCGGAATTGTTATATCAAAAAACAATACAGCATTCGCCCTTTCAGCAGCCACTGCTAAAATAGGATTTCCTTTTATCATACCAGTCGCTACATTTTCCACTTCACTTCCGCGATTCTCACTTCTGCTATCAGGATATAAACCAACAGCCGCTACTTTTTCATCAATAAGATTCATACTATCGTACACAAGAGACCCAGCCTGACTCCATACAGAAATGTTTCTCCCTCCTGATTTCACGCCATCTTTAAATTCATTTTTACCAAGATCCCCTTCATTAGCAGTAATGAGAAATCGCCCAGACGGGTCCCATGTCACACCATCTGGTTCTAGGCGTGCAGTCATCTCATCTTGAAAAGATACGGTACCACCCTTTTTTAAATCTGCTTTATGTGTTGTGATGCCAAGACCAAATATATTTTCAATTCGTTTTTCTACAATATTTACAATTGCTACCGCATTATTTTCTTGTAATGTAACAGCTGCTTTATCTCCTTTTGGGCTAATCGCTACATACTCCGGCTGCGGATCATGCTTATAGATTGCTCCATTACTAATGTTACTCATATGGATTGGAAGCTCAATATGTTCCCCGCGCATGACATCACCGTCAGGAAATGTAATCATAGAAATACTTCCTGGTCGTTTTGTTTTTTTCATATTCACTTCATTTTCATCATTTGGATCGTTTTCTTCATCTTCATTACAAATAATAAGTGTTCTTCCATCTGCTGTTAACGCTACTGAATCTGGCCCTACACCTACTTCATACGTTTTTACAACTCTCTGCGCTGCTAAATCCACTACCGCCACTTGTCCCTTATTTGCATAATATACGTTATCTCCAGTTCGAAAAGCAGCCAATGCGTACTTTCCGTCTGGTGTAACCGTTACACTCGTTACTTCTGCTTCTGAATGAATTTCTTTAAAAATCACATTTCCTAATACTTTTATATTCTCTAAATCTGCAATTGATAGAATCTGAATTTGTCCTAAATCTGCTTCCGTAACAACAAGTGTATTCCCATCAGGTGTTGATGCTGTAATTTCAGCCTTCCCATTTGGCATTTGAAATGAGGCAATTCGATTAACTTTTGTATCCTTATGTTTTTTGCCAATAAAGTCCGTCACCATCTGTTCCACTTTCCCGCGATACGCTGGGTTAGATATACTCCCCTTTGGTAACGTATCTATTTTATTCACAACCTTTTGTGCGTCCTTGTCTATTGTTTCTGCACTCACATCATTTCCTGTCCATAATACACTTGCAATCATCCCACCGTATAAGAACGCCTTTTTCATTTCCCCACTCCCTTTATTCGATACGTCCAATTTCTATCATAAAAAATATTTGTAAATCTTCACTTCGACACACATTAATTTTTTGTAAAAAATAGAATGTTTATTACAAAAAAAGACGTGCACGCGGCACGTCTTCAAGCAAATTTATTTCGATAAAGTGAAATATGGAATACAGTCATTTGTATAAAGAAGATTAAAAAAACAACATATAATGGGTACGCAGGAATATACGGGGTTACAATCGGATATATAACAAGCAATGCAGCTGCAGTCGGCATAACATACCAAAGCGCCATAAAAGTCGTACGACATGCTTTTGCTGTAATGATTTCTTCCCGCTCATCATCTTGTGGAAATAACAAGGGAAACATCCAAAAAGATAATTTCTTATATTTCTTCTTTTGAACTTTATAAAAAATAGTTGATACAACAGCTACAATTAATAACAATAAAAACGGTGTGATGCTCATCGATATTTCAAATGGCACTTTCTCTGTTTGAATAATATTTGCAAATTCCACCTCAAAATAATAGAGTTCAATAAATGCCCAGCTAGCTAATCCGATAAATAACACATTCACCACATAAGACAAAATGATTCTATTCACTTTTTTCTCCCTCCTTATTTAAAACAAACACATCCTCCATCTTTAAATCAAATACATCACAAATCGTCAGTGCTAATAACAACGATGGAACGTAATCACCCTTTTCAATCGCTGCAATCGTTTGCCTTGTTACGCCAACTTTTTCAGCTAATACGCTCTGCGTAAAGTTAAAACGGGCTCTTAGCTCCTTCACTCTATTGTAAATGGTCAAATTTACCACCTCTCACCATCATTGTATGCTAAGCTTTACAAAATGTAAACTCAACTTAACATTTATTTCGTAAAAAAATCCAACTTTACCAGATGTAAAGTTGGATTTGATTTTAATTTAAAATTGTAACTTTAACCGTTCTGCGTCCCCAAGCACTAGAAGAAGCTTTATCTGGCATTAATACATCAATTCTATGACCTTTAATATCTCCGCCAGTATCCCCGGCAATTGCTTCACCGTATCCTTCAACAAATACACGAGATCCCAATGGAATAACCGCATCATCTACAGCAATTAATTTCATTCCTGGGTTTGCAGTTAAGTTATGACCCAATTTAGATTTTACAGTTTCACCTGGCTTATTTCCATTTTCAGAAGGATCAGCTGTATAAGCAGTTGCCAATACATAAATTTCACGCCCACCTTTAGCCGGTTTTGGCTCTGGCTGAGGAGTAGATGGTGTTTTTCCACTTTCAGCTTGCTTAGGCGCTGGTGCTGTTTGCTTAGCCGCGTCTGCTATTGCTTTTGCTTCTGCTTCTTTCGCAGCTTTTGCTTCTGCTTCTGCTTTTGCTTGAGCTTCCGCTGCTAATCTTGCAGCTTCTTGCTCACGAGCAATTGTTTCTTGTACTTCTTTCATACTTGATTCAATTTTTGTTTTTTCTTGTTCAGCTAAATTAATTTGACTTGCAATTTGATTATATTTTGCTTGCACAGCTTGTAAGTTTTCTTGACGCTTTTTCAAGTTTTCTTGTAAATCCGCTTGTGCTTTTGCTAATTTTTGTTTGTCTACTACTAAAGACGCTTCTTTTTCGTCAATTGCTTTTTTGTCTTCTTCAATTTGACGAAGATCTTGTTCTTGCAGACGTAAAATCTCTTTATCTGCATCTAGGATTGTAGATACTGCATTCATACGTTGTAAGAAATCAGCAAAATTCTTTGATTCTACTACAACTTCTACTACTAAACTCGTATTTGAGCTATTTTGAACAGAAACCATACGTTTTTTCATAATATCTTTACGAGCAAGTACTTTATCCTCTAAAACGATAATCTCTTGCTTTTTCTGTTCAATTTGCTTATGCGTTTCATCGATTTTACTTTGAATAGCAGCTTGGTCCTCTTTGTTTTTTGTAATTGTATTATTTAAATTATGTAGTTCACTTTCAATACCTTGTATTTCTTTATTAACAGCTTGCTTCTCTTGTTCTTTTTGCTGAATATCATTGTTATTCTGCTGCAATTGCTGTTGCATGTTGTCCAGTTTCTCGTCGTTTGACTCAGCTTTTACAGCGACTGTACTAGAAAGACCAATAATTCCTGCTAATACTAGACTACTGATTCGCTTAAAATAGTTCATAATCCGACTCCCTTCTCATACAGTTATACATGATTTGTTTTACAGTTTGTTTACAAACTCATTAAATACACTTTATTTTTCATGACAAAAAAATGAAAACAACCCATAAAATGTAATGAATTCTTAACTTTTAACAACTGATTTTCATACAAATCTTACAAAATGTAAATTCGTATATTAGAAACAAAAGATTACACGACATTAAAAATATTGTCAAATCCTGTAGAAACCTTACTGATACAAAATTAGTCTGTTGACAACATATGACAACCTTCTATAAATTATATAAATCTAAATTGAAAAACCATCATAAAACCTTTCTTTTTGGGCGGAAGAGAGCATCAAGCCATGCATAGAAGCAGTCAAATTCTTCCCTTGCCCCATACCAATCTAAAAAAGAAAAAAAATAAGTGCAGATCACTTTTTTATTCTTCGTAACCGTGACTTATATATTGAAAAATCGAAATAGATTTATATGGTTTAACTCTCATTTTCCCTTACATTTGATGGTGAAAGGGAATTTAAAATATTTCTCTTTTTATTGTGTCATCGTGGGAGTACTCACTATTATTTTCCTATAAAGCTGAAAGAGTTGTCCTACTAAATAGGGCGCTCTTTTTTATAAAAAATTTGTCGTCTTCCTTTTATTTACTTTAAATTTTCAGAATAGTATAATATTGAATGCATCCTACATTATAAAAATGAATTACGAGCATGATAAATCTACGTTAAAGATACCTCTATAACCTCGTAAGCATAATAGGAGGATTGCACATGTTGTGACTGAAACAGGATATTCAATTTAATTTACTACTACAAATACAAAAGGGGTGCAATCATGTTTATTGTTACAAAACTTATTCATATTAAATTCGGCTATGAAGAACAAATTATTCGTTCTCTACAAGAATACTATCCAAACTCCGGTACATATGGGTTTATTAATCTAGAATTTTCTCGCATGAAACGTACTGAGCATGGGAATGAATATATGATTCGTATATTATGGAAAACACAACAAGATTATCATGAGTGGATTTCTCAAAAACAGGAAACTACAACGATGCCATGGAAACAACAATTCAAAAGCTATATTCTCTCATCAAAATCCCATGCTACGCATGTTAAATATTTACACTAAAAGAGCCTTCTGCAAATTTGCAGTAAGGCTCTTCTTCATCCCTCTTTCCTATCGAAACAACTCGGTCTCTAAAAAATAAAATTTGATTTTACATTTTATTAAAGCTATAATAGATTCCGATTTTTTTTGAAAGGAGCCACATTTTGACAGCTTATTTATTTCCAATTAAAACAGCATTTATTCTATTCCCCTTTTTAGCAATGATTCTATTGATTCCATTTTTAATATTTAATTACAGAAAATATGGCTATTTAAATAAATGGCGTTCATTTATTTTATATTCTTTACTGCTTTACTTGTTAAACGCTTATTTTCTTGTCATCTTACCGCTGCCACAAACCTATGATACATGTAGCTTGCAGCCAGCTAGTACACAGCATGTTCAGCTTGTACCGTTTTATTTCATTCAAGAAATCAGCAACCATACAGCAGCAGTATTAGCCAAACCAGCTACCTATTTCTATTTATTAAAAGAATCTGCTTTTTTACAAGTCGCATTCAATGCACTATTAACGATTCCAATCGGCATATATTTACGTTACTATTTCCGCCTTGTTTTTTTACAAACAATCTTCTTTTCACTTTGTCTCTCACTATTTTTTGAGATAACACAAGTGACTGGATTATACGGTATATACAATTGCGCATATCGTTTATTTGATGTCGATGATTTATTTTTAAATACACTTGGGGGAGCAATTGGTTATTTCATCGCACCGATATTCACGTACTTCCTTCCTAAATCAAATGAATTAGATGCACATGTCGATTTAGCTACGAAACCAGTTGGATTTATTCGTCGTCTTATCGCACTGCAAATTGATTGGATTTTCTTATCTATTGTTGTACCAGTTATAAAAAATAAAGGGAATTCTATTTTCATTTCTAGTATCCAGTCTTATACCAATCTATATGAACTTATTTTCACCCTATGTGCGGTCTTCATTTATTTCATCGTCATTCCGTATTTGACGAACGGAAAAACAATTGGTAAAGCGTTGCTTCGTATTCATATAAAAGGTAAAAATGAGCGAATTACCATTAAAGAATTATTTATTCGTTACGGCCTGTTCTATTTTGTTTTAGGTGGAATGAACTATATTCTCTCTAGTAGTTCCATATTGAATCAGACTACTCCATTAACTATGCTCATTATATTACTGTTTATGTTCTCAATTAATGGTCTCTTCATTATACATGTCCTATTACATGTATAATGAAGAGATAAATTATTATTTTATGAGCATATAAGCCATACACGAAATGCAATTACACTCCAAAAAGCTGACAAATAATTTGTCAGCTTTTTTCATAAATAGAAAACATTTTTGCTACATATGGATTTAAAAACATCCCCATTGGATCTACCTTTCCTCTAACTTCCAAGAAAGAATTTAACTTTGGATAAACACATTGTAATGGTTCATATCGCATTGTATGCATTTTCCCCCAATGTGGACGCCCTTCGTACTTTTGAAAAATATGTTCTATTGCTGTAAAGTACGCAGCATATTTCATTCCTTTATACATATGCACAGCGATATACGCTGAATCTCTTCTATAAGCAGGACTTATCCATATATCATCTCCCTTTACATAACGACATTCAATTGGAAAATGAACTTGGAATTTCTTCTTTTCAATGAGGTTGTAAATTTCCCCTACTACATCTTTCATATACTGCGCTGGGACACTATACTCCATTTCATAAAAACGAACATTACGAGATGTAGCAAATATTTGATAACTTGGACCAATTGTTTTCGCACTCGGCACTGCCTTTGCTGACAGTCTACTAACTCCTTTACTTATAGAAGGAATCCACTTGCATCCTTTAGACAATAATGAAAAAGCTATATTTTCAAGTAGTTCTGTCTTGATCTTATGCCACTTTAAATCTATCCCTTTCTCTGCTGTTTCATTTGTAATTTTCACTTGGACATCATCTGAATACGGAAACACAAAAAATTCAAAATGACGATGTTGCTTATATTCCTCTAGTTTGTTTATTACAGTAGAAAATGATTCCTTTCTGCTTTCATAGATAAGTGAATAAGCTGGAATGACTTTTAATTTAACTTTTACAATGATTCCCAGCATACCAAGAGATAACTGAAATGCCTTCCAAAATTCAGGATTCTCTTTCTCAGAACAAACAATAATTTCTCCAGATGCCAGCACAGCTGTAACTTCTACTACTTGTGTTGCCAAACTACCAAATTGAATACCTGTTCCATGCGTTCCTGTACTAATTGCTCCTGCAATAGATTGCGAATCAATATCTCCTAAATTTTCCTGCGCGTATCCTTTGTCTTCCAGCAGTTTTCCTAAGTTATATAACTTTGTTCCGCCCCATACTTCTACTATGAATGATTGTGAATCCACGTCTACTATCCCTTGTAGCTCATCTAAAGAAATTAGAATTTCCTCTGTTTGAACAAGAGGTGTAAAGGAGTGTCCTGATCCAACAACACGAATTCTCTTTCCCTGTTCCTTTGCAAACTTTACTACTTCTATCACATCTTGTATATTTTTTGGATACATCGTATATTGTGGATTCCCTTCTACATTCCCTGCCCAATTTCTCCATTTCTGCCCTTTCACAGAAAGCATTGGCCATCCCCCCGGTATGTTGAATACTCCCCTATCACTTTGTTACCTACAATACGATGTAACGATGAGAAACGCTCACATAGTTCTCCGGCTTTACTATGCCGAAATAACATGCCATCCCCAACCGTTAGATGTTCTGAACCATCATAATAAACGGGCGTTTGTACTTCTCCAGCTCCCTCTAAAGCTAACAACTTTGCCCCACTTGGCTCCCAAATCTCAGGCTGTTTGTCTTTCCCAACTGCTCCTGAAGCCATATATCCGCCACCGAGGCAAGTATATATATGTTGGCTTGGTTGTCTAACAATCGGCAACGCAAAGCCAACAGCTGGTTCAAATCTAATATCTTTATAGTAATCAAAGAGCTTGGGAGAGTAAAAAGCAGAACCTATTGTAATCTCTGTAACGGATTCATCTTGCATTGTCGTTTTTATACTTCCTGTGCCTCCTCCATTTACAAAACGAAGTGTAATTCCTTGTTCTTGCAATGCTCGTACAACGCTCTGTCTACGTTCCATCACTTCAAATACAGATTTTCTCTTTAAATAAGAAACTATTTTATTTTTAAAACCTTGCTTTGGTACATCGTCCCCAACTCCTGCAATCTGTGCCTCATAGCCCATTACACCGTCTATTTGTAAAACGGAAGATTGAATTGCTTTTTCAATAACGTTTAAAGCCTCAGAGGTAGTACGTATAGGAGAACGTCTAACACCAAAATGAAACTGAAAAAAATGACTACTCATATCGATATCAATACAAATTCGAAAGCGTCCACCTGTTTCTATTGCAATTTTCTCTAAATAAGCAATATGTTCTATGCAATCTACCATACAAGTGATTATAAATCCTTGTTTTGTAAGCAAACTAATTTCCTGAAGTGCTTGTTCATCATGTACAGGATATCCAAGCAACAAATCATTAAATCCTTGTTTTATTAAGAATATTACTTCTCGTGGTGAAAAACACATAATGCCTTGAAAACAACTATTAGAGGCTAAAATTTTCTTCATCACTGGAACAGATCGTAACGATTTACTAGCAATACGAACTTTCTTTCCTCCGCACAATTGAACAATTGACTCAATATTTCTTTCTAACGCTTCTTCATCAAGAAATGCGCATGGTAAGGGAACCTTTTGAAATATGTTACGCTCCACATTGTTCTCTCCCCTTCTATATATATGTCTTATACATATTGGAAAGAAACTATCATTTTCCTGTGTCTAAACAAAAAAAGTTTCTTCTTTACGAAGAAACTTTTTAACTATTTCAATAGAAGTGATTACCTGTACTGGATCATGAATCATTATACGTGTATGTTTTTTAACTAAGAAGTAACCAAGCATTCTAGCGATTTACATATGTATCAAACCAAAGCTGAATATATCCCGCTGTGACACGCTGTGCTTCTACTAAACGTTTTCCTGTTGTTAGTGTAACTTCTGCACGCCATTTATCTGCATATTCTTGTGAAACTGCCGCTCTTACGAACCAATCTTTTGTAGTGCCATTTACAATACCAGCATAATCTTGCTTAGCAGCTACAGCCGCTCCATGAATCCAGTCTTCAGGATTTACTCCTTTCCAATTCCAATATCCATTTCCATCAGCCACTTTATAATTATTTTTTATTGTATCTACAAAATTTTCATATTTGGAGTGGAAACCTTGTGGATAAGAAAGATTTGTAAAGTTTGCTGCATGCATTGGTTGATTTACATCTCCTAAGTAATGAAGCGATAAGCCTAAATAGAAGAATGCTTGTTTTATTTCTTGCTTTTGATAGGCTTCACCAGCAAGTTTAAAATATTTAGCCCCAGTTTCTTTTGCCTGCTTAGCAAAAGGTATATATGTCTTCCCTGTATCAGGATCGTAGAAATGAGAAGCAAATGTACTGTTATCATAATAAGGGTTTTCATAATCAGCAGCATATATACCATTCTCTAACTCTGTACGCCATTCATTTAATAATGCAACTTGATCTTGTTTTACAACCGTTGTATTACGAGACATAATATCAATTGCACGATTGACAATCCATAAATGGGAGTTTACACCTTCTGCATGTTTATCTTCAGCAGACCAATATTGAATTACTCTTACCTTATTTCCGCCCTCATTTTCATGGGCAAACGCTACACTTTGCAATGGTGCTACTAATGTAATAGCTGCTGCTAAGGCTAATACTTTCTTTTTCATATGAAAACCTCCGTTTATATTTAATTTACTTGGAATATGTAATTCAAACCATATGGTTAACCTACGATTAGAATATCCCACCTTTCTACTCATTTCTATTGAGAAAATAAATTATACGAACATTCACATTATTATAATTCTATGGATAATATGTTTCATTTGCATTATAGTAAACGAATATTAAATTCCTGCAAAGAAACAGCTAAAATATTGTAAAAAATAGAAGCAATCAGGTGCATATCCTGATTGCTTCTATTTTTTCTTTCGCCCTGATAATATACTTGATAATTGAACATTTACTGCTAGCTTATGAATAAATCCAAACACTAAACCAATTCCAATGAAAATATAGAAAATCGTAAAGATTTTTCCAAAGTCTGTTTGCGGGCTAAAATCTCCATAGCCAACTGTCGTTAATGTAACAACGCTAAAATATAATGCATCAATCGTGCGTAATCCTTCTACCGTACTGTAAAAAATAGTCCCTGATAGTAACGTTATAATCGTTAATACAAATAACACTTGAAATTCTTTATCTTTCCACGCTCTTGAACAAGCTTTTAGCATTCGTTTCAAAGTTAGTAAAAATGAAACCATGTAACTCTCCCTTCCTACTTAAACAATTTAGTCAAAGGAAAGTCTATCACCTTTCTATCCACAAAAAAAGTAGCCTTCTTCTATTTCTAGAAAAAGACTACTTTCTTCTATATTATATATTATTTAGGTGAAACAAGAATTTTCACTTGTTTTTTATCTTTTACAAGCGCTTCAAATCCTTCTTCTACAACTTGATCCACTGTAATTTTTTTCGTAATTAATTTCTCTGCTTGAATTTGACCAGAGCTAATTAATTTAATAACAGATGGGAAGATGTGACGGTATCCAAGAATACCTACAACTTCTTTTTCTTTTAATACTAAGTTGTTTGGAGTAATTGTCGCATCTTTTTCCCAGACACTGACGATTACAGTTTGTCCTTCAAAGCTTGTGCTTTCAATTGCTTGACGAAGTACAACTTCAACTCCTGTTACTTCGAAGCTAACATTTACGCCTAAACCGTTTGTTAAGTTACGGATTTCTGCTACCACATCTTGCTCTGCTGGATTTAATACGTAATCAGCACCTGCTAATTTTGCTAACTCTTGACGTTCTTTAGAAAGTTCAACTGCGATAACAGGTGTTGCACCTGCAGCTTTAGCAGCTTGGATAACAAGAAGTCCGATTGGTCCACAGCCAAATACAGCTACAGCTTCGCCTTCTTTTAACTTACTTTGACGCACTGCATGAACTGCAACTGCTGCTGGTTCTACAAGTGCACCTTGTTCATAAGTCATTTCATCTGGGATATGGTGAACCATATCTGCTGGTACTACAGTATATTCAGAGAAGCCACCGCCATCTCCACCAAGACCGTGGAAAACAAGTTGTTCACAAACGTTATAATGACCATGTTTACAAGCTTCACATTTACCACAAGAATAAATAGGTTCTACAACAACGCGGTCCCCTACTTTATGATTCGTAACACCTTCACCGATTTCAACAACTTCACCACTAAACTCGTGACCTAAAATAACAGGTGCTTTCACGTGTGTTAGTGGATGTTCTTCTGTTGGAATAAAAATAGGTCCTGCTAAATATTCATGTAAATCTGTTCCACAAATACCACACCATTTAACTTTGATCTTCACTGCTCCTGATCGTACAGCTGGTTCTGGAACTTCTTCTACTCTTACATCACGTTGATTATGCCAAAGTAATGCTTTCATTTTATGCATCCCTCTCTATGTATATATACTTAACCTGGTGAAGTTTACCAATCTATTATAGTACTCTTATCCATATATTTCAAAAAACCAATCTGGATTTCACTAAATTTTAACAAAAAAAAGTTCACTTTTTTGTCACTTTGTACTTTTTTCCACATCTGTTAATTCAATTTCATTGCAGGCGAAATTCGCATTATGCCATAATAGCAGAGGAGAGGTGAACATCGCTTGAAATATTTCATTTATTTTATTGTTATCGTAGCGTTTTTAGATACATTTTCACAATTACCAATTATGAGTACTTACGCGCAAAGCCTCGGGGGAACTCCTCTTATTATCGGTCTCGTTGTAGGTATGTACTCGTTTGCCAATATGATTGGCAATATTATCGCAGGTGCATCTGTTGATAAATTTGGCGCAAAGAAAGTACTCTATATGAGTATGGGAATTACGAGTCTCATAGTGTTATTGTATACTGTTGTTCAAAGCGGCGAGCAATTACTCATCGTTCGCTTTTTACACGGATTTAGTGATGGCTTCTTAATCCCTGCAGCCTTTACTTTCCTATCTAAACAAACGAAATCTACAAAACAAGGAAAAGCAATGGCACTATCTGGTGCCGCTGTCGGAACAGCAGCTATCGTTGGCCCTGCTTTCAGTGGAATTATGAAAGCAACCGCAGGTGTAGAGTGGGTCTTTGTTACGATTTCTATCTTAATGGTATTCGGAACAATCGTATCCCTGTTCTTATTACCAACCAATGTGACTAGAAAAGACACATCACGGACGCAAATGATGAACAAAGAAGATATGATAGGATTACTAAAATCCGAACCATTATTACAAGCATATATTGGTGCTTTTACATTAATGTTTTCACAAGGAATCGTCACATATATGTTACCGGTAAAAGTAGAAGCACTAGCACTCAAAGCATCTACAACAGGCATGATGCTAAGTGTATTTGGGATTACTGCCATCCTCTTCTTCTTACTGCCAACAAATCGTATTTATGATCGCTTTGACCGTTCAAAAATGATGCTAATTGGCATCACAGTCATGGCACTTGCCTTATCATTACTTGGCATATTTACAACAAAAGGTATGCTCTTTGTTGTTATGATGATTTACGGAATTGGATTCGCCATCCTCTTCCCATCTATTAATGCTTTACTCGTTGAAAATACAACTGAAGATAAACGCGGGAAGGCATTCGGATTATTTTACGCATTCTTCTCATTAGGTGTTGTCGCTGGATCCTTTACAGTTGGAGCAATCGGGGCATCACCGAGCGTAAGCTTTGTAATTGGAACAGCATTCTTACTCACATTTGCTGGAATGATTTATTTCAGAGGAAAAATAAAAGAGACAATGATGAATTAGCTCATCATTGTCTTTTTTCAATCAAATCTTTATTGTAAAACCTCAATATATAAAGGATTAGCAGTTAAATAGCTTCCTGATTTTAGCTTATACATTTTTGAACCATTTACAGTTAACGTTTCCACAACAGTGAATACATCACCTTTTTTCACAGTACCAGCCTTTGCATTCCAATCAGGTTGATTATAATAATATAATTCTTCTGTTTTCACACGAATTAAGAATGTTTTCTTCTGTAATCCAAATGCCTTTACTAAACCATTTACATGCCCTCTTGCAAGTTGTTCTCTAAATGTTGCATTACCTAATTTTTGAGCATCTTCTGCTCGATCAATAAACCCATTTTCAGTTAATACTGCTGGCATATTCGTTTCTCTTAACACATGGAAATTATTTGTTTTGATCCCTCTATCATCAAGGTCAGTTGTTTTCATAATTTCCTGATGAATTATATTCTGGTAAGTCGTAGTTGGTGCTCCTGCATTTGGATAGCTATAATCTTCATAACCAGAGCCACCACCACTGTTAATATGTACAGATAAGAAGAAATTTGCTCCCCAATTATTTGCATCAGTTGTTCGCTGTGTTAGCGTAGGATATACATCACTTGTACGACTCATTTTAATTTCATGACCTGTATACTCTGCATTTAAAATGTTACGAATACGTAATGCGATATCTAATGTTAAATCCTTTTCTCGTAAACCATTTCCAACCGCTCCTGTATCTGTTCCCCCATGACCTGGATCAAGATAAATCTTAACTGTCTCCGCACTTGCATGTGCAGTTGGTATAGCAAAATACATACATGCTACACATAATAAAACAATACTACTTTTCACAAAAGCTGATAATTTTTTCAATGCTGTCAATTACTTTACTCTCCCTATATATAACTTTACAAATACCCTCTACATTTCCTTCCTAAAAAAGGATTTCAATTAAACTATTAAACTATCACTATCTTAATTAATTCCTTTGAATTTTACTCAAAATAAAAAACAAAATCAATATATAATTTTGTTTTTTATAAATAATTATTTTTTTAGATTCAAAATCAGTAAAAACTTGAAATATATGTATTTATAAACAACAAAAAAGGAGCAAACTCTATTTATCTCTATATCAAAAAAATGTATTTTCATTTCATATATTTAAAAATTCCGCTTGTTCTTTTTTACTTTTCAGTAATAATCATATCCGAATACTACTCATTGTAAATTGCTGAAACTCGTCTTTCTTCTATACCAATCATCTTGATACACTCTTCACTCATTTTTCAAAAAAATGTATAAATGCCAACTATGTCTCGACAATTTCCCTGGAAATATTTCTTTTCCCTACACCATTTGATAGACTGTATATAGGTAAACACTGTATTACATAAAATAAAATAATAACTTAATGTACAAATAAAAAAGTACGTTCTTTCTACGAAGAACGTACTTTTCTATTTTATTACTAATCTATTAACGACGAATCCAAATAGCTCCTGCCGACTTATCATCTGCTTGCCCAACAACTTGGAATTTCAGCCCTAATTGCGGCACTTTTCGTCCCGCATCAGGAATTTGAGTGTTACTGTATACTTTAGAATCATCAAATGTTGCAACACCTGGTAAGCCTGGGTAATTAAATTGTCCACGTGTAAATGAATTTACATTCCACGCCGGTGTTTGATCAAGTGAAAATGCAGCATCTGCAATTTGCAACCCTGTATTACCGTATACTGGTTTTCCATTTAAATTTCCAACAACAGCTTCTGGGTGAGAATCAACAACACCAAGGAAGCCTTCACCAGGATGCCTGCCAACCCAGTTATCTTTAAAACTATCATCTGCATACCAAACAACAAGACCAGTATTATATACTGGACCTCTCCCTACTTTTAACCCTTCATCTGAGCCAGCATAGTTTCTCCACTCTAAATAATAATAATGTGGTTTCTTTTCTGTTCCATCAGAAACGACAAAACCATTTAACTTCATTTTCGCTTGTCCTTCTGCATCATCTGAAAATACCACTTTTCCATCGACTGTTACATTCACATTATCCATTGCAAATCCTTTATATGTTAAAGCAGGATCTGTAATATAATCAAATTGCAATTTCACTTTCTTCCCTTTAAATTGACTTAAATCATATGATTTATCAATCCATTTTCCTTCTGTCGTATCTTGGTCACCTTTTACTACTTTATCGCCTAGTTTATCGATTAATGTTTTTGTTCCATCTTCTGTCACCGCATGCACTTCAATAAAATCACATTCTGCTTCAAGTTCATAGTTTGCTTTATAATCAAATTTCGCATTAGCTGCCTTCGTTAAATCAAACAATGGTGTTTCTAATGTTGTATGCATATCATCGCCTCTTGTACTGTAGTATGCATGCTTGCCAAATCCAGTTTTAATTGTTTCAACACTTTTCTCAGGTAAATTTACACGTACAAGACCTGGACGATTGGATTTTGTAACACTTTGATCAATATATGTAGGGAAACCTACTCCACGTTTTATTTTATCGTAATCTACTTCTACAATTTTCGCCCAGTTTCCATCCATATTTTTTTGTAAGAAATCTTTATTTTGCGGTGAAAAACTTGTTGGTTCTGTCCCTGCGATTCTTCCTGTCCAGCTACCACCACTCATTAATGACCATGCTTCCACAGGTGATCCAGCTCCAGTATAGTTCGTATCATATTCATCTGGTAAACCAAGATCATGACCAAATTCATGAGCGAATACGCCAACTGCACCATCCTCAGGCTCAATTGTGTAATCATGTGCAGCAACTTTTCCATCCCAATATGAAACTTTTGACTTTGTCCCTTCAATTGCAACTGGATCTTGTGCTAATTTAGAACGATGTGACCAGATTGCATCATCACCTAATTTACCGCCACCAGCTTCTTGACCAACCCCAGCATGAATGACCATTAAATGATCAATTACACCGTCTGGTTCACTTTGATTTCCATCACCATTTGTATCATAACGATCAAACTGGTCAAATTGAGATAAATCTAATCCTTTCTCTGCTGCTGCTTTTAAGGCTTCTTTCACAAGGTCACGTGCCCCTTTAGGCCCTTTATTATCATGACCAGTCTTACCATCTGCTCCGTAATCTGCTGCTTTCCCAGGAACAGTTAACCATTCTGTTACATAACCATCTGTCGTATAACTACCACCAGACTGCTCTTCATAATATTGTTTAAATGTTTTTACTTTTGAACCATCGAATAACGTGAATGGTTCATTACCGAATAACATTTTTTGATAATGCTCTCTACTAAAGTCGTTCGCATACATATAACCAGGGCTTTGTTCAATATTATTATGTTTATAATCACTAAACTCTACAAGTAGTACAAGTACTTTATCTGTACGAACAGCTCCATTATATGGAGCCTGCTTTGCTGGAGAAGTTGGTACTTTTCCATTTAACTGTTTTTTATTTTGTGAAGGCGTTTGCTCTGAGCTAGCATTTTCTACAGACTTCTTCACTTTTTCCTTTTCTTCCATCTTTTTTTCTTTTACTTTTTTCACGAAATCAGATGCCTCTTTAGCAGGGTCATCCGGAAGAATTTCTTTATTTGGCTGATCACCTTTCTTTTTTTCAATATATTGTTCTACAGCCTTTTGTGTCTCTTCTTTTGATGCTGATCGATCAATCGTTCCACGTTCTTTTAAAGCTTCAGCCAAGCGCTCTTCTTGAATTAAATTGTTATCAATTGGAGTTGTTGAAATACTTCCTTTTGACTGAGATGTTGTTTCTGCATAAGCTACTGATGTACCAAGTGCAAATGTGCAACCAAGCATTGTCGTGATTGCCAAAGATGAAAATACTTTAAACGGTGTTTTTCTTTTCATTACTATTTCCTCCCTTATTAATTGTAACAAGACTTAAAATTTAGATAATTGATAATATGGAATGCACAATATATATAAGTTCTATAATATAGACCTATCCCCCCTTCTATATACAATAAAAAAGACATAGTTCTATAATCATGGAATAGTAATTATTCCCTTATAGAATCATGCCCTCCAGTCCTCTGGTCAGACCCTGTACTGATTATTTACCTCGTATCAAAAAAACTCACAAAAAAGAGTTATTTATTATATATTAAATAACTTAGATAGAAAATTTAAAAGACAATATGCACAATTGCATGAAAATTCTTTTATTCATTATTTTACAAACAAAAAAACTACCAAGGTTAACGTGATGCTAACCTTGGTAGTTTTTGTTTCCCCCTCATAAACGGGGACCAATCCTTCACAGATGGAAGTTTCACTTTATTTCCCTTGTGTTTTCTCCCAATCAGCTAAGAATTTCTCAATTCCTTGATCTGTTAACGGATGTTTCACTAATGCGCCAATTACGTTTGCCGGAATTGTTGCAATGTGCGCACCGTTTAATGCTGCGTCTGTTACGTGAACGCTATGGCGTACAGATGCTGCGATAATTTCTGTTTTAATGTCATGAATTACAAAGATATCAGCGATTTGGCGAATTAAGTCCATACCATTATGACCGATATCATCTAAACGACCTAAGAATGGAGATACGTACGTTGCACCAGCACGCGCTGCAAGCAATGCTTGTACTGCAGAGAACACTAACGTAACGTTTGTACGAATTCCTAAATCAGAGAATGCTTTTACTGCTTTTAAGCCTTCTTTTGTCATTGGTACTTTTACAACAACGTTTGGAGCAATTTTTGCTAATTCTTTTCCTTCTTCAATCATTTTATCTGATTCTAGGCTAATAACTTCTGCACTTACAGGTCCTGTTACAACGCTGCAAATTTCACGAATACGTTCATGGAAATCTACGCCTTCTTTTGCTACAAGTGATGGATTTGTTGTTACACCTGCTAATACGCCTAAATCATTTGCCTCTTTAATTTCATCAATGTTTGCTGTATCAATAAAAAATTTCATTTGTTTTTCTTCCTTCCTAAATGTAAGTTTATATTTTATTTTTTCTTAATAAGCTCTAATTCAATCGGAATGAATTTTTCCACTTTTTTACCTTGGTTCACTTGTCTTGCTGTTTCCATCGCTTTCTCTCCGATTAATTCTGGTTTTTGCGCAACAGTTGCTGTCATACGTCCGTCATTAACCGCTTTCACAGCATCATCTGTGGCATCAAATCCAACAACAACCACATCTGTTTTTCCAGCAGATTTTAATGCTTCAAGTGCCCCTAATGCCATTTCATCATTATGAGCAAACACTGCTTTTATATCATTATTTGCCTGCAATATGTTTTCCATAACTGATAATCCTTTGGCACGGTCAAAGTCTGCGGCTTGCTTTGCAACAACTTTTAGCCCCTTATCGGCAACTTTATGGAATCCTTTCCCACGCTCACGAGCAGCGGATGATCCAGGAATCCCTTCTAACTCAGCAACATTTGCACCTTCACCAACAAGCTCACGAATGTAGTCACCAGCCATGCTTCCACCTTCTACATTATTTGATGCGATGTGTGAAACAACTTTTCCTGAGTTTGCAACACGATCTACTGTAATAACAGGGATGTTTGCTGCATTCGCTGCACTTACTGCTGAAGCAACTGCATCTGAATCTGTTGGGTTAATGACAACTACATCAACGCCTTTTTGAATTAAATCCTCAACATCATTCGTTTGCTTCGCTGCATCATTTTGTGCATCAACAGCAATTAACTCAATGCCACTATCTTTCGCCTTCTTTTCTGCCCCTTTTTTCAACGTAACGAAAAATGGATTGTTTAAAGTTGAAACAGAAAATCCAACTTTAATAGTTTTATTTCGACTTTTATCGCTAGAATCCTTCGCCCATTCCGGTGGTTCCATTGAACAACCAGCAGTGATTGCCATTATGAGTGCAACGAGTACAAGTAACCATTTTTTCATGAATTGTCCCTCCATTATGCTTCTTTTCGACGATCAATTAATACAGCAAGTAAGATCACAAGCCCTTTTACAACTTGTTGGAAGAAAGAAGATACACCTAATAAATTTAGACCGTTATTTAGTACACCGATAATCAGTACACCAATGAACGTGCCGACAATCCAACCTCTTCCACCAGAAAGACTTGTTCCTCCTAATACAACTGCAGCAATTGCATCTAATTCGTAAGAAGAACCAGCAGTTGGCTGTGCAGAATCTAAGCGTGATGTTAACACGATACCCGCAAGCGCTGCCAGAATTCCAGAAAGACCATAAATCATTACTTTTATTCGCGTTACATTAATACCTGATAATGCCGCTGCTTCTTCATTTCCACCAATTGCAAAAGTACGGCGACCAAACGTTGTCTTCTTTAAAATAAAGTACAATGCAGCAAAAGCAATCATCATCGTTACAGCTGGTACGGGAATACCAAGGAAGTAACCACGGCCAAACATTTGAAACATTAAGTGATCACCAAGGCCAGTGATCGGACGTCCGTCCATATAAACAAGCGTAAGCCCTCGGAAAATGGTCATTGTTGCTAATGTCGCAATAAATGGTGCCACTTTTCCTTTCGCAATGATGATACCGTTTACAATTCCCATTACAAGCCCAGCCAATAATCCAACTGCCATTGCAAGGAACGGATCCATGCCACTTGCCATCATTCCAGCAACAAGTGCACTTGATAATGCTAAAATAGAACCTACCGATAAGTCAATACCCCCAGTTAAAATAACGAAGGTCATTCCAAATGCAATGAGTGCATTAATCGATACTTGGCGTAAAATATTAAATAAATTTGGTATTTCAATAAATGCTGGATTTAATGCTGTAATAACTACAATAATCAGTGCCAATCCAATTAAAGAACCTAGCTGCTGCAATATATTCCCCTTTTTAGCCATAACTTACTCTCCCCCTGTAGCTAATGCCATAATGGACTCTTGTGTTGCTTTATCTTTCTCTAAAATACCGCCTACTTTTCCTTCATGAATAACAAGGACACGATCGCTCATTCCTAAAACTTCTGGAAGTTCGGATGAAACCATAATAACCGCATCCCCCTGCTTTGTAAGCTTGTTCATAATAGAGTAAATTTCTTTTTTTGCTCCAACATCAACGCCCCGTGTTGGTTCATCTAAAATTAACAGCTGCGGATGGATTCCTAGCCATTTTGCAATAACAATCTTTTGTTGATTTCCACCAGAAAGTGATTTGACGGCTTGTTCACCATTTGCCGCTTTTACATTGAGAAGCTTCATCATATCCTCTGTGAACTGTGCTTCTACTCCTTTATCCATCACACTACCTTTTGAGAGATCCCCTAGATTTGGCAATGCTAAATTTTCACGAATAGAAAAATCTAAGACAAGCCCTTCTGATTTTCGATCTTCTGTAATAAAGGCAATTCGCTGCCGTATTGCATCAATTGGACTATCAATTTTCACTTCTTGCCCATTCATAAATATTTGGCCCGAATCTAACGGTTCATGTCCAAATATCGTCTTCATAATATCAGTGCGGCCAGCTCCCATTAATCCAGCGACACCGAGAATTTCACCTTTTCTCACTTGAAACGAAATATTTTCAAACTTCCCTTTTTTCGTTGCGTTACGCATTTCAAAAATAACTTCACCGATCTTCGCATCGCGCTCCGGATAGCGCTCACCGATGCTGCGACCAACCATCATACTCACTACTTCATCAAATGATGTTTCTGGAATTAACCTCGTTCCAACATATTCCCCATCACGTAAAATCGTAATAGCATCACAAATAGAAAAGATTTCTTCCATGCGATGTGAAATGTAGACGAACGATACGCCTTCTTTACGTAATTTATTAATAACCGTAAAGAGTGTTTCAATTTCGCGGTCCGTTAAGGCTGCTGTCGGCTCGTCCATAATAATAACGCTTGCATTTGTCATTAAGGCCTTACCAATTTCAATAATTTGCTGCTGTCCAACTGATAATTCCCCAGCAAGCATAGCCCCTTTTACGTGAAGCCCAAGACTTGCTAATTGTTGCTGCGCTAACCCATTCATTTGCCGTGTACGTAAAATGCCTGTTTTGCCGTACATCAACTCTTTCCCAAGAAACATATTTTCAGCAACTGTTAAGTTCGGTAATATGTTCAGCTCTTGATGAATAAAAGCAATTCCGTATTCCTCAGCTTCTTTTGCGTTTTTAAATGTCCGTTCTTGCCCATCAATCGTGACTTGACCACTATCTTTCGTATATACACCTGTTAAAATTTTCATGAGCGTTGATTTTCCCGCTCCATTTTCCCCCATCAGTGCATGGACTTCTCCTGTTTCAATACTAAACTGTGCGTTTTTTAAAACAGGATTACCATTGAACGCTTTCGAAATATTTTTCATTTCAATACGCATTCTCATCACATCCCTTTATTAAAAAATCACGCCGGCATGTAAAATAACATTCGCATATGGCGTTGCTTCTCCCGTACGAATAACTGCCTTTGCCTGTTTTGTACGTTCTTTAAACTGCTCATGCGATACGTATTCAAAAGCAGCTTCTTTTAAACGTGCTTCAACTTCTCTGTTTACTTCTGCATTATTGATCGTAATCTCTTCTGCTAATGTTAGTTTTTCAACTGCCATGTCGTCTATCACAACTTGTAACACCTCTAGAAACGATGGTTTTCCAAGTTCTACCGCTAAATCAATTCGCTTTACACCATCTGGAATAGGTAAACCACAATCAGCAATCACAATTGTATCCGTATGTCCAAGGGAAGCAAGTACCGCAGCAATTTCACTATTTAATACACCATGCTTCTTCATCCAACAATCACCTGCACTTCTCTTACCTTTTCTCTTGTTGGCATACCACCTTGTGCCCCTAGCTTTGTTACAGAAAGACCGCCGGCAATGTTTGCAAAGCTGATTGCTTTTTGTAATGTCTCACCTTCGGAAAGTGCAACCGCTAATGCACCGTTAAAAGTATCACCTGCTCCTGTTGTATCCACTACTTCAACATCAATACTTGGTACATGAACAATCTCTGTACCATTATGGAAACGAACACCTTTCCCACCTTCTGTCATCAGTAACTTATTTGGATATTTCGCAAGTAACTCTTCAATTGGTGACGTAAAATCATCTAATACAATGCGGCATTCATGCTCATTCGGTGTAATATACGTCGCCTTTTCTAAAATATCTACTGGCAATACTTGTGCCGGAGCTGGATTTAACATAACCGGAATTTTGTGTTCTTCACAAATATCAAGAACGTATTCCACTGTTTCTAGCGGAATTTCCAGCTGAAGGACAACCATATCAGCTTTTACAAGAAGATCTTTTGCGCGATCGGCAATTTGCTGATTCACGAGACGGTTTGCTCCTTGCACAACAACAATACTGTTATCTTCCTCGGCCAAAACAATATGCGCAATTCCTGTCGTTTCATCTGTAACCGGTACCACATAGTCGATAAAAATACGTTCATTCTCTAAATTTTTTCTAACTAGCTTACCATAATCATCATTTCCTACAGCACCTACCATTGCCACATTTGCACCTAATCTAGCTGCGGCAACAGCTTGGTTTGCTCCTTTTCCTCCAGGCACTGTATGAAACGCTTCTCCAATCACTGTTTCTCCTGCTTTTGGTCGCTTTTTTGAAACAGCGACTAAATCCATTGAAATACTGCCGACTACTGCAATGTTTGGCATATATCTCATCTCCTTACTTCGTTGTATTTCGTTCTATAATTTCAATCGGTAAACGATAATGTTCGGTTTCTAATTGATTTCCTTCCATTTGCTCTAGCAATAATTCTGTTGCAATTCGTCCCATTTCATAAATAGGTTGTGCAACTGTTGTAAGAGATGGATACATCATTTCTGTTAAAGAAATACCATCAAATCCAATAATTTGTAAATCATTAGGAATGGAAATTCCTTTTTGTAATGCCGCTTTCACTACCCCAATGGCAATCAAATCATTTCCAGCTACAATGCCATCGATATGCGGATACTCTTCTAACAATTCCATTGCCACACGTTCGCTATCTGCCGGATCAAACGTACTTTCTGCAATCATATAAGAAAGCCCATATTGTGTAATAACATCTACAAAACCTTCAAAACGCTCATTTGCTGTACTCACATCGCGCGGTCCACGAATATGCGCAATATGTTGACACCCTTTTTCTAACAGTAACTTTGTTGCTTCTTGACTTCCCGCATAGTTATCTGCATATACCGTCGGAATACGCTCATTAAACATGCGGTCAATTGCCACAACTGGCACAGACAAGTTCATGTAATTCATACTATTTTGTGGGTTCGTTGCCACAATAAACCCATCAACATTATTTTGTCTGAGCACATCAATATATTGTTTCTCTTTCTCTAAACTTTCATCAGAATTACAAAGTACAACTGTGTATCCTTGCTTATGTGCTACATCCTCTACGGCACGTGCAACTTCTGGAAAGAATGGATTCACGATATTTGGAACAACCAAACCAATTAAGCGAGATTTTTTATTATATAAAGAACGTGCTACTGTACTAGGCTTATAATCCAACAGTTCAATTGCTCGTTCCACTTTTTTTAATGTATCTTCGTGAACATATCCGTTCTTATTTAACACCCTGGAAACGGTCGCAACAGATACTCCTGCTAATTTCGCAACATCTTTAATCGTACTCATTCTCTTCCCTCTCCATTTCATGTAACCGTTTACAGAAAATAATATAACTCATTTACAAAAATACGTCAATCATTTATAACTAAAAAAGATTATATGTTATACACTAAAAAAGCACCACCATAAGGCGATGCTTTTTTCTTATTATGAGTAAGATACGTTTGTATCTTTCTCTTCTACTTCAGTAGCAGGTTCTTCTGCACCTTTTTTACGATTAGAAAGCTTAATTTTTTGTAAGAAGATTGTAAATACGGCACCAACTACGATAAAGACTAATCCTGTTAGGAATACACTATGAAGTGAATCCACTAAAGATGTTTTCAAAATTGGTACAATGCTATTTGAGAATGCTTCTGGCATTTGTTTTAATGCTTCTGGGCTAAATAGCATAGAATATAAACTTTGTGGATCTGTATGAATCATATCTTTAAACTTCGTTACCATTTGTCCCGCTTCTGCTGGGAATGTATCTAGTACAGGAACTAATTTATTTGTCAATGTTGTACCCGACGTATTATTCATAATAGAACCTAAAATCGTAATTCCGAACGTCCCACCGATTTGACGGAAGAACTGACTTGAAGATGTTACAACTCCAAGATCCTTTTTCGGGAAACTTTCTTGTAATGCTAATGTTAATGTCGGCATTACAAGACCCATTCCTAAACCGATAATCATCATATATGATGTTGCAATAAGTTTAGTTGTATGCATATCCATTGTTGTTAATAACCAAAAACCGCCAGCCATAATGAGCATGCCTGTAATAATTTGTGGTTTTACGCCTACCTTTAATACAAGCTGACCACCAATAATACTCATCACAATCATCGTAATCATCATTGGTGTCATTATCGTTCCAGATTCAGCCGCACTTACGCCAACAATTCCTTGCATAAAGAATGGAACGAACATAATTGCACCAAACATTCCAATACTCATAAAGAAACCAATTGCATTTAATAGTGTAAATGTACGGTTTTTAAAGAAATGCATTGGTAAAATTGGTTCTTCCGCCTTCGTTTCAACAATGATGAAGCTTACTATACCAATGATAGCAAGTGCAAATAATCCAATGATTTGCCAAGAATCCCAAGCATAGTCTTTCCCGCCAAACGTTAGTGCAAGTAATAAAGTCACAACACCAAGAATCATCGTGAAAATACCAGCGATATCAATTTTAATTGGACCTGTTTGTTTATGTCCTTTTAATCCCATTGCAATAAAGATTGTCGCCAAAATACCGACTGGCAAGTTGATATAGAATACCCATCTCCAGTTGACAGCATCAACAATCCAACCGCCCACTTGCGGTCCAATTACGGAAGCAAGACCATATAACGCTCCAAAGATTCCTTGCCATTTCGCACGTTCTTTCCCTGTAAACATATCCCCGATAATAATCATCGCCATTGGCATCATAATACCGCCACCAAGCCCTTGAATACCACGGAAAATAATTAACTCAGTCATACCATTCGCCATACCGCAAAGTGCTGAACCAACCATAAAAATGATTAATCCTGTAATATATACGTTACGACGTCCTAATAAATCCGCTAACTTACCTGCAATTGGTACAACTGTTGTTGATGTTAACATATATGCCGTTGTTAACCATGTCATTAAACTTAATCCGCCTAGATCGCCAACAATTCGCGGCATTGCTGTACCAACGATTGTTCCATCTAATGCAGCAAATAACATGGCAATAACTAGACCGATTAACAACAGCTTTCTATTCTGATTTTCTTGTTGCTCCATGTAATCTCCTCAATTCCTTTTAGTTTGTCTCTTTCTTCTCAGATTCCCCGCAAATAATTACCTCTAACTTTTCAAATAAGCGTAGTAAATCTTCTCTCTCTTGTAATTCTAACTGTGAGAAGTATTTTGCAATATGCTTATTACGAGCAGTCATTGCCTCTTCTACTACATCTTTCCCCTTCTTCGTCAGCTCAATTACAACAACACGGCGATCCTCTTTGTCATGGTAGCGCAGTACCAATTCTTGATCGATTAACCGATCGATCATCACTGTAATTGCGCTTGGTTTCACATACATTTTCTTCGCCAATTTCGTTGCTCTTGATGCACCGTAATGGTCTAAAATTTTTAAAATATAAAATTGCGGTGGTGTAAGTCCTGATGCTTGCATTTGTTCTAGTAACTCCGTTTGCATTTTCTTTCCTATAGAGAATGCTAAAGCCTGAATTCTATCAATATGAGTCATATCATTTGGCATGTTATCCACCTCTTATTTAAACAATAAAATATTTAACGTATTTAAATATTAAACCCTATAATTAATTTCGTCAATAATTTTATTTTGTAAAAACGTTTACATTTTTGTCGCAAAGTTGTATAATTTTTGACCAAGTTAATATTGACAGTCATGGGGAATGAGAGTATAAAGACTATGTCATAAAACGTTTTCAATAATAGAGGAGGATTTTTAGGTTATGTTTTTAACTCAGTTGTTTAAACCTGCGCCGCATACAGAGCGCTTACCTGCTGATCGCATTGATAGCGAATACCGCAAACTGCGCTTACAAGTATTTTTAGGCATTTTCATTGGCTATGCAGGTTACTACCTTGTTCGCAAAAACTTTTCACTGGCTATGCCTTATCTTGTTGAACAAGGATTTAGCAAAAGTGAACTTGGAGTTATCCTTTCTGCTGTATCCATTGCATATGGCTTAAGTAAATTTATTATGGGGATTGTCTCCGACCGTTGTAACCCCCGCTACTTCTTAGCGGCAGGACTATTTTTATCCGGTATCATTAATATTATCTTTGGTTCATTCTCTTTTATTACAACAAGTATTTTGCTTATGTTTGTTCTTCAATTTTTAAATGGTTGGGTACAAGGTATGGGCTGGCCTCCATGTGGCCGCACAATGGTTCATTGGTTCTCTATTAGTGAACGCGGTACAAAAATGTCCATTTGGAACGTTGCCCACAATGTTGGTGGCGGACTTATGGGACCACTCGTAACATTAGGACTATTCTTATTTGCTGGTAGCTGGCAAAGCATTTTCTACTTCCCAGGTATTTTTGCAATTTTAGTTGGGATCTATGTATTAATTGTAATGCGCGATACACCGCAATCTTGTGGATTACCACCTATTGAAGAATATACGGGTGAATATCCTTCAGATGAAAGAGTAAAAGATCGTGAACGCGAACTTTCGGTAAAGGAAATTTTATTTACTTATGTACTAAACAACAAATTTTTATGGTACATCGCTATAGCTAACGTATTCGTATACTTCGTACGCTACGGTGTTGTAGACTGGGCACCTACTTATTTAGTAGAAGAAAAAAACTTTACTCATAATAGTTCTCGTACAGCATACGCATTATACGAATTTGCTGGTATTCCGGGCACACTCCTTTGCGGATGGATGAGCGATAAATTATTTAAAGGGCGCCGTGCCCCTGCTGGTATTTTATTCATGGTTGGTGTATTCATTGCTGTTCTTGTTTATTGGTTAAATCCAGCTGGTCATCCAATCATCGATAGCATCGCACTAGTGGCAATTGGCTTCTTAATTTATGGACCAGTTATGCTCATTGGATTACATGCCCTTGACTTAGCACCAAAGAAAGCTGCTGGAACAGCTGCTGGTTTAACAGGTTTCTTCGGTTACCTGGGCGGTGCTGCATTTGCTAGTGCTGCAATGGGCTTTATTGTAGATGCTTTCGGATGGAACGGCGGTTTCATTCTATTACTTACATCTTGTGTACTTGCGATTGTATTCCTTGCTCTAACTTTAAACACAGGATCTTCAAAATCACAACAAGCTTAAACGGAGGGTTTTCTTAAAAACTTCTATAAGATAAAGTGAAAAGCTTTAATCAGTGGGGAACAAAAGCTGAAGTAAAGAAATAAAATAGCTCTTAGCATTCAGATATATGCTAAGAGTTATTTTTTATTTATGTCTAGTGATATTGTCTTGCAGCCTATAACAATCATTTCCCTTCTATTTACAACATTACTTTTATAAAAACATCTGCTGAAACATTTTCATAGCAATAGCCAATGTCACCGAAGTAGTAAATCCCCCTAAACAAATAAGACTCACTCCTTGACTATATGTTAAACTTTGAAATGCTTTCATTTCTTACATCCCCCATTCTCTCCCTTTGATGATTACATCATATCAATGGAGGAAATTTCAAAACATCGATTTCCCTAACAACAGTCTTACAATTTTGTAAGATTTATCTCAAAAAAACAGACAACATTTCTGCTGCCTGTTACTTCACGATCATCACCGGACATTTCACTCGTTTTGCTATTTTATGACTTACACTACCAAGTACCATTTCTTGCAATGTATTCAATCCCCTACTCCCCACTATTACAAGATCAATGTCTCCTGTATTTACATATTGCACAAGTGTATTTCCTGGATCACCATGTAAAATCGTAATTTTATAAGAAACTCCTTCTTGCTGTAATAAAATCTCAATTTCTTTTAATCTATCTTTTCGACTAGCTGAAATTGTTTCTATATTTGTTTGTCCCTGTATAATATCTGATTTTGCTGTTCTACTATCTACTACGTATACAACTTCAACGGTTACTTCCTTACTCAATGTAGAAATATGTACGGCATGTTTTGCTGCACGTATTGCGTGTTCTGAACCATCACATGCTAATATAATTTGCTTGTACATCTTCTGAAACCCCTTTCATCATCATACTCGTATTATAATACAAAAAGAACCTTTTCGGTCCTTCGAAAAGGTTCTTCCTATTTAACGAACAGCTTGTTTCGCCAATTTTGTAACAAGCTCTGAACTACGCTCATTTAATCCCGTTATGTTTACTTTCACACCATTTCTCTCATACTTCACTACAACTTTATCAACCGCAGCCACAGCTGAATCATCCCATACATGGGCGTGTGTAAAATCAATTTCTACTTCTGTCACATCTTCTTTAAACTGAAATACATTTATAAATTCTGTAGTCGATGCAAAGAAGAGTTATCCGTGAACAGCGTATATCTTTTTCTCACCAACATAAGAATGTTTCACGTGAATCTTTGCCATATTTGCTGCGAATAAAACTGCACTTATTACTGTACCAATCATAACACCAAGAGCTAGATTATGTGTAACAAGATAACACTCCTCTACTTTTCTTATTTTTTGATTTTCTCCGTAAGAAAATCGGGCCGATTGCACGAGTGCTATTATATAACGAATGTCAGATTTTTTGCTATAAAAAACTTTCCCAAATGAAAAGACGCTGCATCATGCAACGTCTTTTCTCTTAATGTCCACCGTGTCCCCCACCATTTTCTTGAACAATCTCTAACTTCTCGTCAAGTATTCCTTGCGTTTCAAACAAAATATTCTCTGTATTACCTAATAGAAAACCGTGGTTATATGGCCCGAGCGTTGGATCATCTTTAAATTTTGGTTGAATCGTAGCTAATAAATCATATACTGGCTGTGAAACCTTCCCTTTATCTAATAATAGAACAGGTGCATGTTTCCCCATATGTGAAAACGGCGCTCCAGCAATTGCTAAATCGGGAGTTTCTGTTGAAACAAATGATACGCCGTGCCCTGGTTTTGTGAATCCCCATCCAAATTGTGTTTTCTTATCTTTAAACTTTGCAAAAGCGATTGAGTTTTCTGTTGGATTTTCTCCGCTAATGCGCGTTACTTTCCCATGCTTACTTAACTGTTTTTCTACCTCTTTTGAAATAATTTTTTCAGGTCCTAAAAGATATATATTTGCTTTCCCTTTTCTTGCTTTCAACGCTTCTATTGTAGCCTCAGGTACTTTATCTTTTGCTACATATAAAAGAGGTTCAGGCATATGAGCAATCCAATTCACAGCAGGTGTTGTATATAAGCGTCCTTCTTCTTCAGACGAACCGATAATGACACTTTCTGGGTACTTCCCTGTTATGTCTGCATATTCTTTATCAACATCTTTCGCAAAATTTGCTGAATCCGTTTCTTTTATTTGCTTTATTTTATATTCTTTCAGTTGATTTAATATGGAAGATTCTACATCTCCCATCACCATAATTTGTGTTCCATCTTTTGTTCCAAGTGGGTTTAACCGCTTGATTTCTTTTAACGTCGCCTCTGGAATACTTTCTTTATTCATAAATAAAATAGGTCCATTGTTTGGATGATGAATGAGATCCGCACTAGCAATTCCAAGTTGCCACTGATTAGCTGGTACTAAAATCACCGCTCCTGGTTGGTTCTCTTTGTGAGTCGCTGGCCATATTGTTTGTGATGTTAATACTGCCATTTGAACAGGATCATTTGTGTTTAATCGTGTTACATTTTTTAAACTTGTTGTTAATAAATCTCTAGATGCTCCAGTATTCATTTCTTTCGGTGGCATCGCTGCATGATGCACCTTCATATCTTTTTGCTGCTCATTTTTCTTCTCTTTTGTAGATTCATGATTTTCATGCTCTGTATTTGCTTGTCCACACGCTGCAAGTCCAAGTACAGCAACTATTGTCATACTCAAAACTCGAGTTGCTTTTTTCACTATATCGCCTCCATCCCCATCATGTTTGAGCCTATAATCTTTACCTAAAATGTAAATTTCAACTATACAATAACAAGCAATTCTGAAGAAATTATGCAGATGCATGATAATCTGCACCATTTCTTCAAGATTTTGCATTACACTTTTAGTAGTGAATACAAATACGGAGGATATTATATGATGGATATACTACTTGTAGATGATGAACCACGTATGCTCGAATTATTAACGCTTTATTTTACTCCTAGAGGATATAACTGCGTTTGTGCGACTTCTGGACAAGAAGCTATTTCTTATATAGAAAACCAAAGTTTTAAGTTTGTTCTTCTCGATATTATGATGCCGAAAATGGATGGTTGGGAAACATGTAACAGAATTCGTTCGTTTAGTAACGTTCCTATTATTATGGTAACCGCACGCGATCAGACGATTGATGTTATTCAAGGATTAAAAATCGGGTCTGATGATTATATAACAAAACCTTTTCATGAAGGTGAACTATTAGCACGTATTGAAGCAGTATTACGGCGCAGTAATCAACATGAGCAACTACGATATAAAGGAATTTTGTGGGATGAAGCGAAACACTTTATCTCCGTTTATGAACAAGAACTCCTTCTTACACCAATTGAATTTTCTTTACTTGGTTTATTTCTACGTCACGTGAACTACGTATTAAGTCGCGATCAGCTTATTGAGCGGATTTGGGGACTAGATACAAATACAGAGGATCGCACAGTGGATTCTCATATTCGTAACTTACGTGATAAATTGCGAAAGAACAATTTTCCAATTGACGAACATTTAAAAACTGTGTATGGAGTTGGCTACCGGTGGATTGACGCTGAAAATCAAGGAGTTACGCGATGAAACGAATTTCTGTTCAACTCGGATTTTACTTTTTAATTGTTACGCTTTTAATCGAAACCGTCCTATTTGTTTTACTCTATTATAGCCTTGTCAATACGAGGGTAAATGAGGAAATGACAGCATTATTAAAACGTGGAAATAGCCACCGAGATGTACTTGAGAAATATTTTGATTTCCAAACAATCTCTCATGTCGCTTTAATGGAGTCAGAAGCTGAAACAAAAGTTATTATTACAAACGCTCAGAAAAAAATATTAGCAAAATCTAATGATATAGATTCCACTATAAAGAGGCACATTATTGGAATGATAGCAAATACGAACCATAACGGAACGATCGTGGAGAACCACTGGAAAACTTCTAATTATATATGCACAGTTAGTCCAATAATAATAGAAGGAAAAACGCAAGGTTATGTTTATATGTTTCTTGGCACAAGCTCCATTAAAGAAATGATTGCAGGTCTTACAAAACAATTTCTTGTTGCTGGTGTTGTTACATTTATTTTAACAGTCATTACGATATTTCTTCTATCGCGTCTGTTAACAAAACCACTTCTCCGTATGAAGCATGCTACTGAAAAAATGAGTCATGGTGATTTATCCGTATCTCTAACTAGTACTCGAAATGATGAAATTGGTGAACTTGCAGGGTCTATCCAAACGCTCGCGAATGATTTACATTATATGAAAAAAGAACGCAGTGAATTTCTAGCAAGTGTCGCTCATGAACTAAGAACACCGCTAACTTATGTGAGGGGATATGCAGATATCGCCATGAAAAACCGTACATCTCCTAAGCAGCGCCAAAAATATTTATCAATTATAAAAGATGAAGCTGATTATATTACAAATTTAGTACAAGACTTATTCTTGCTTGCTCAAATGGAAAAACATAATTTTTCTATTCAAGCAAAGGAAGTACACTTGCAAACCTTTCTTTCTCGCATTGTTACAAAAGTGAATATAGTGTATGAAGCAAAACATATCATTGTTTCTTCAACATGTCCTTCTTCACTTTCTATAGCTCTTGATGAACAAAGGTTTGAACAAGTTATCATCAATATATTAAATAATGCGTATGTACACTCACCTGAACATTCTCGAATTACCATTTCCGTTACAGAGCATAATACACAACTTGAAATTGCCATCCAAGATACAGGAGAAGGAATTCCAGAAGAAGATATCCCACACATTTTCGAACGATTTTATCGCGTCGATAAAGCAAGATCTCGTTCAACTGGTGGAACTGGATTAGGACTTGCCATTGTAAAAGAAATAGTCGAACTACATGGCGGAGAAATTACTGTTACAAGTGAAGTAAATCAAGGTTCTTGCTTTACTATGTCATTGCCAATCAGTATGTAAAAAAGCTTAAGAGAATTTCTCTTAAGCTTTTTCGCACATTATTTGCTCTACAAAAGTTTATTCACCAATTAACTCAATTGTTTCCGTAATTTTTATACTATCCTTCACAGATTGAGCAATCGTACAATTCTTCACCGCAAGCTCTAACACTTTTTCTAACTGTATCTGTGTAATTCGTTCTGCTTTTATTTTATAGTGTAAATGAAGACTTTCTACCGGCCTTGGTAAAACTTCGTTTCTTCCAATTTCAGTTTCAATTGTAAACGTATCGTATGTAATACGCTTCTTTTCTAAAATTGTCCGAAATACAATTGCACTGCACCCTGCAATAGAGGAAACGAATAACTCTAACGGTGTATATCCACTTTCTTTTCCAATAGACAATTGACCATGTGAAAGTTCTGTCTCAATATCATCATGCTTGATTGTTAGTTTCATACGTTGTTCCCATCTCCACTTTCGTAATTTGCTTCCGTTTCTTATTTATATAATAATACACGTAACAGAAAATGATAAATGGAATGCCGCAATATAGCGCCATACGCTGTTCTGGAATGAATGCTAAACTAATAACAACAATGCTATTTGTAATTAACGCTAAAATAGGAACAATTGGATATAACGGTGTTCTATATTTTAAATCTTCTACTTTTCCGCCTTGCTTTACATACTGACTTCTAAATCGAAGTTGTGATAAAGCAATGATAATCCAACTTGCAACTGCAGATAAACCAGCAACAGATAATAAGTAAATATATACTGTATCCTCTGCCAAAAAGCTTGTTAGTAAAGATAATGCCGCTACTGCGATTGTAACTACTAATGCCGTAATCGGAATACCGCGTTTATTTACCTTTTTGAAGGAAGTTGGTGCCATTCCTTCATTTGCAAGTGACCATAGTATACGCGTCGCCGCATATAATCCTGAATTTGCTACAGATAATAAAGCAGTGATAATAACGAAGTTCATAATATCTGCTGCATATGGAATACCGATCTTATCAAATACAACAACGAATGGGCTTTCAATAACCCCTGCATCTTTCCATGAAATTAAACCTACTAAAATCGTCATTGTTAAAATAAAGAACAACATAATGCGCCATACTGTATTACGAATTGCACGTGGGATTGTTTTTTCCGGTTCTTGACTCTCTCCTGCTGCAATCCCAATTAACTCTGTTCCTTGGAAGGAAAAATTAACTGTAATCATTGTAAGAAGCACAGCAGCCAGTCCATTCGGGAACAATCCACCATCGCTCACAAAGTTAGAAAAAAGAGGCGCTGCTTCTTTTCCGTCATACGGTAAAAAACCAAATAACGCACTACCACCAAGAACAACAAATGCAATAATTGTAATTACTTTAATACTTGAGAACCAAAATTCTAATTCAGCATAACTCTTTGCTGAGATAGCATTTGACATATATAAAATAACTCCAAATACAAGACACCATACCCAAACATCTACAGTTGGAAACCATCTTTTCATCATTAAGCCGATAGACGTTAACTCTAAACCAACTGTAACTGCCCATCCAAGCCAATAAAGCCATCCAATCATAAATCCTGTTCCTGGACCGATAAACTTCGTCGCATATTTTTGGAAAGAACCAGAAACCGGCATCGCTACCGTTAGCTCACCAAGACAAAGCATTGTTAAATACATAATAAATCCACCGACTAAATAAGAAAGGATCGCGCCTCCTGGTCCTGCTTGGTTAATGGTATATCCTGATCCAAGAAAAAAACCTGTTCCAATTACACCTCCAAGTGCAATCATAAATAAATGTCTACTCTTCATCGTACGATGTAATTTCTCATTCGTTGTTTGCTGCATCGTAATCCTCCCCTACAAGTACCCTCTATCTCTTTTTAAAATTTTCTGATAATAAAAATATACACGAAAGCGGTTACAATTTCTATATAAAATTAAAACTTTTCTGATAAAATATAATGTTTTTTCATCTATCTTACAATTACACTACTAAAAAACTAAATATCTTCCAAATCCCAACTTTTAAACTATGTAAAAAACATAAAAAAACTCTCACATCTCATTTCATGTAAGAGTTAACGACTTTCTAATTTCCTAGACACAAGTGATAAACTGTAGTTGACAACAAAATACATACAAGCAACAAGTAGTAATGTAGGAATCATATAGTTTACGTTTTGTCCATTAATAATTTGGGCATTATGCATGAGTTCTGGCAAGGAGATAACAACCGCTAGTGACGTATCTTTTAATAACGAGATAAATTGACTGACGAGCGGTGGTACCATTCGTCTCAATGCTTGCGGTAAAATAATATGCCAAAGTGTTTGGATATATGATAATCCAGACGCGCGCGCTGCTTCAATTTGTCCTTTTTCAATCGATAATAAACCACTGCGAACAATTTCTGATATCATCGCTGCTTCAAATATCGTTAAAGCAACAATTGCTGCCGTTGTAATCTCTAATTTTAGCCCAGCTTCTGGGAGTGCAAAATATGTAAAGAAGATGATTAAAAGCAGTGGTAAATTTCGAATAATTTCAACGATAAAAGCTAGTAACTGTGATACGACTGGTATTTTTGCATATCGTAAAGTCCCCACTATACTACCAATAATAAAACTAAGTAAAATCGCTACAACAGCTATTTCTAATGTAACAAGTAGCCCTTTTAATAAAAATAAAACATGATCGCCTGTATAAGCACCTCGAAAATCCATTTACACCGCTCCTTTCGCTAAGCGTTTCTCAAAATAACGCACAAGCATACTAAGCGGTACAGTCAATAATAAATAAAACATACCAACAAATATATACACATCAAATGTAACAAATGTTCTTGTTGAAATTAAATCTCCTTGATACATCAAATCTGCTCCAGCAATAATGCCAAGGATAGATGAGTTCTTTACTAAATTGAGAAATTGATTACCTAATGGCGGAATTACTATTTTAATAGCTTGTGGTAAAACGATATAATACATCGCTTGCACGTACGTTAAGCCAGAAGAACGTGCTGCTTCCATCTGTCCTTTCGGAACTGACAAGATTCCAGCTCGAATTGCTTCTGCAATAAATGCGGCTGTATAGATTGTAAGTGCAGCCGTACCAGCAATAAAACCATTTAATGTAACACCCATTACCGGAAAAGCAAAATAAAATACAAACGCAATTAAAACAAGTGGAATATTTCGAATGAATTCTACATAAGCTGCGCCAAACCAATTCAAAACTCGAATGGGTGCAATTCGCATCACTGCCATAATCGTACCAAGAATGAAACTCCCAATCAGTGCAACAATGCTGGACATCACTGTATATTTAAATCCTTCTAAATACAAATCAAGATTGTTTGTAAGAATAGAAAAATCAGGCAAATGCTCCCCCTCTTTCTTTACAAGAAGAGGATGAGTATCTCTCATCCTCTTACTCTTTCTATACTTTACTTCTCTGGCTTTTCACCAATCCATTTTTCATATAATTTATCGTATTCTCCATTTGCTTTCATCTCTTTTAACAAATCATTAATTACCTTTGTTAAATCTGTTGCTCCTTTTTGAACAGCAATTCCATACGGTTCATCCGTGAAAATTTTTCCAACAACTTGATAATTTGCATCTTGTTTTGCCATACCGTATAAAATCGCATTATCTGTTGTAAGGACATCACCTTTCCCTGCTTTTAATGCTGTAAATGCTTCACTATAATTTTCAAATTCTAGCACCTTTGCTTCTGGTGATTTTTTACGAATATTTTGGGTAGAAGTTGATCCTTTTACCGCCAATACTGTCACACCGCTTTTCACATCATCAATACTCTTGATTTTGCTCTCTTTTTTCACAAGTAACGACTGTCCTGCTTTAAAATATACATCTGAAAAATCAACTTCTTTTTTACGCTCTTCTGTAATTGTCATCGTTGCGATAATCGTATCAATATCGCCGTTTTTCAACATTGGAATACGTGTTTTAGACGTCACTTCTTTGAATTCTACTTTACTCTCGTCTCCTAGAATTTTTTTCGCAAGCGCTTTGGCTATATCAACATCAAACCCTTCTACCTTCCCTGTTGCAGGGTCTTTCAATCCAAATAAGTTTGTATCATTCTTAACTCCGACTACTAATTTCCCACGCTTTTTAATTTGATCTACCACTTTTCCGCCCGAAGTTTCTTTAGAAACTTCTTTGGACGTTTCCTTCCCGCAACCTGCTACGATCAGAGTAAATAAACATGAAAATACAATTAAAACGAACAGTTTCTTCATCTTAAACATAAAACCCCTCCTCTAATGGTTTAACACTCGACTTAAAAATAATCGTGCTCTTTCTTGCTCTGGGTTTGCAAAGAAGTTCACTGGCTTTGTATCTTCAATGATTTGTCCTTCATCCATGAATATAATACGATCTGCTACTTCACGTGCAAATCCCATTTCATGGGTCACGACAACCATCGTCATCCCTTCCTTTGCTAAGGTTTTCATAACATCGAGCACTTCACCAATCATTTCTGGATCAAGTGCAGAAGTTGGCTCATCGAATAACATAATTTCTGGTTTCATTGCTAATCCCCTTGCGATTGCTACCCGTTGCTGTTGTCCCCCTGATAATTGCTGCGGATACACATTCGCTTTCTCTGGAATCCCTACTTTTTGCAAATAATACATTGCTGTTTTTTCCGCTTCTTCTTTTGAGATATTATTTACTTTTATCGGTGCAAGTGTAATATTTTGGAGCACTGTTTTGTGTGGATATAAATAAAAATGCTGAAATACCATTCCAATATTTCGGCGTAATTGATTCATATCTGTTTTCGGATTATGTACTTCCACATCTTGTACGACTAATTCTCCTTCTGTAATTGTTTCCAATTGGTTAATGCAGCGGAGCAATGTACTTTTTCCAGACCCTGATGGTCCAACAATTACAACTACTTCACCTTTTTGAACTTGTAAATTAATATTTTTTAAGACTTGAAAGCTACCATAAAACTTATTTACATTACGAAAGGCAATCAATTCGCTTCCTCCTTTCTTCTCTATTTCTATCGTATTTTAAATTGGGGCGATTATTTATAAAGTGAAATTTCTCTGCTTCAAATTTTATTCGGCCATGCAGACATAAATTCCCATTATTTGAACAATAACGAGCAGATATACTGCCCGTTATTGTTCTACAAGTACCTTATTATGACACTTCTTCTTTCTTATCTTTTCCGTATTCATGCTCCCAAAAATCAGCATTTTTGATTCCTAGCTCCTTTGGATCAAATACAGGATCTTTCCCTTCTTTTTTCTGCTTTTCATAGTCTTTCAGTGCTAGCAGTGCCGGTTTTTGTAAAAGTAAGATTGCAATGATATTGACCCATGCCATAATCCCTACACCGATATCACCAAGAGCCCAAGCAGTTGCTGCTGTTTTGACACAGCCGTAAAATACAACGCCTAAGAAAACAATTTTTAAAACAAGTGACATCCATGGACGATCTTTATCACGATTTAAATAAGTAATATTCGTTTCTGCAATGTAGTAATACGCCATAATCGTTGTAAAAGCAAAGAATAATAGGGAAATTGCAACGAAACCGTTTCCAAATCCAGGAAATACAGATTCAACTGCTGCCTGTGTGTACCCTGGTCCTGGTTCTGCACCATTCAATTTATTTACAATGAAATTTTTTCCGCTTGCATCAAATACGTTATACATGCCTGTAATAATCATCATAAATGCTGTTGCTGAACAAACAAATAATGTATCAATGTAAACGGAAAATGCTTGCACAAGGCCTTGCTTTGCTGGATGAGATACTTCAGCAGCAGCAGCAGCATGTGGCCCAGTTCCTTGACCTGCTTCATTCGAATAAATACCACGTTTTACTCCCCAAGAAATTGCTAAACCGATAATCCCTCCAAAAGCAGCCTCTAATGCAAATGCACTTTTTATAATTAACATAAATGCTTCAGGCAACTTTTCAATATTCATAAACACAATTACGCAAGCAACAAGTATATATCCAACCGCCATAAATGGCACAACAACCTGTGCTACGTTAACGATACGCTTAACCCCACCAAAAATAATAAGTGCTAATACAACAACTAATACTGCTCCTGATACAGATGTATTAATACCAAAAGCTGTTTCCAAACTCAAGGCAATACTATTCGCTTGCACACCTGGGAGTAACATTCCTGTTGCAAGAATGGTTGCAGCGACAAACACGAGTGCATACCACTTAACCCCTAATCCCTTTTCAATATAGTAAGCCGGGCCACCGCGGAATTGACCTTGATGCTTCGTCTTGTATATTTGAGCAAGTGTCGATTCCACATAAGCAGATCCTGCCCCTAAAAATGCTACAGCCCACATCCAAAAGACAGCTCCCGGACCACCAAATGCAACCGCTGTTGCTACACCAGCAATATTCCCTGTTCCAACGCGCCCAGATAAAGAAAGTGCTAACGCTTGGAAAGAAGAAACACCTGCTTCTGATTTTTCTCCTTGAAATGTAAGTCTCACCATTTCACCTGCATGCCTAACTTGTAAAAATCTCGTTCGAATTGAAAAATATAAACCTACTCCTAAACATAAATAAACAAGTGCGGGACTCCATACAATATTATTTAGCCAAGTAACGAAAGCTTCCAATCCATTCCCCCTCCTTTTCACTTTATAAAGAATATTCAGAATATACAAAAATTATAAAGGTATCTAAAGTCTATGACAATATTATTTTGATAAAACAAACATATTTTTGTATAAAAAAACAAAGTATATATTCGATCTATATACTTTGTTACGTTGCATGTGTATTATATATTCACAATTGCTTCCTGCTTTATAATTCTTACATAAATGGCATCTGCTAGTTTTTGAAAATGTACTGGCATTTCTTTTCCTTTGAATTTTTTCTGAATCGTACCATACAAACCAATATCACGAAGTCGTAAAAATAGTGGTAGCGATTCATACCAACTTTCCTCTAATTGATGTTCTAACTCGTATCCTTTTCGTAATACTTGCAGTTGTTTACGTGCAAACAATGTTTTCTCTTGTTCAGTCCATGCGGTTGAAAGAACGGAATAATAGATAACCATCGCCAAATCATGAATAAAGTAATTATAAGTCGCGTCATCAAAATCAAAAATCGTTAGCTCTTTCCCATCATAATGAAAATTCCCTTGATGAATATCACCATGCATAAGACCAAACGTTCTTTTTTCCATTGGAAGGGCCTTTATCTCTTCCATTAATATATAAGCTATATTTTGCACCTTTTCGTCATCTAACTCATCAATAATTGCTTTTTCTTCTACTTCCCACGTATCTCGATATTTCGTTTTTGGATAATCAATTGTAAGACGATGAAGTTGACCAATTGCTTTTCCCCATGCTTCAAAAAGGGGATCGCCCCAATAAATAGATGTTTCGCCCTTTACTCTTTCACCCGTTGCATAGGTAAAAAGAGAAACATAAAAAAATGTTCCATCTACTGCTTGTATTACTTCTACAAGTTTTTTAGATTTTGAATAATATGGCGCTGCAACCTTAGCTCCGTTCTCTGCAAGATACCGTAAAAAATCTAATTCTGCTTCTACTTGCTTTTCAGATCGATGTGAAGAGTGCGTTAATCTTAATACGTAAGATACTCCGCTTTCATCCTTTGCATGAAAAATATAATTTTCAAAATCACCTAGCGGATTTTCTTCAACTGTAACATTAAATCTTCTTGCAGCTTCTTCTAAAATTTTATTGGTAAAAACTCGTTCTACAGCTATTTCCATATGTAGCCCCTCCTTTATGTATCTCTATATTTAATTTACCATAAATATGGAAAATACTTCTATGAATATAATTAAAAAACTCTGCCTCTACCTAGAAATAGAATTTACATCTTTCAAAACGGTCCCTTCTTTCTTGTAGAAAATATATTTCCTCTATTATCCAACAAAAAAACGGAACTGGTAAAATGGAAGAACTTCCACTAGCCAATCACCGGCTGTGTACTAGGCCTAAAAAGGCAAGACACAATACTAGTATAAATCACATTCCATAAATTCCCTATTCATCAAATGATGTAATTGTACATACCATTGGACGTAACCTTTATAGTACAAAAAATATATAGTGGTGTTTTAAATCAAAAAGAGGTTGTATGTTATAAACATACAACCTCTTTTTTCAATCATTTAGTAAGTCGATACACAATGGATTCATACGGTCTAAGGATAAGCTTTCTAATATCTTCACCAGAATCCTCATAATTTGATAATAATACTTCTTGCTTCATTCCAGTTAACTGAACCTCATCTGGTACGGAATATGTGATTGTTTCCCCATAAAAATTATTTACAACCAACAATACTTCATTATCTAGCGTGCGTGTATACGCCCAAATATTTGGATGCTCTATATCTAAAACTGCATATTTACCTTCTGTAAGAACGTCATATGTTTTTCTAAGTTCAATTAGCTTTTTATAATGATAGAACACAGACTCTTTATCCTGTAGCGCTTTTTCCACATTTATTTCTTTTGCATTCTCCGCAACTGAAATCCAAGGTGTACTTGTTGTAAAACCACCATTCACTTCTCCATTCCACTGCATAGGCGTGCGCGAATTATCACGAGATTTTTGTTTCAGGATACCTATAATTTCTTCACCTGACATCCCTTGCGCCTTCTTCATCTTATAAATATTTAAAGATTCTACGTCACGATACTTACTAATATCATCAAAGTCCGGATTCGTCATCCCAATTTCTTCACCTTGATAAATATAAGGTGTCCCCTGTAACATATGCATCGCTGTTGCTAACATTTTTGCAGATTCATTTCGGTGCCGTTTATCATCACCAAAGCGAGAAACAATACGTGGTTGATCATGATTACACCAAAATAATGCATTCCAGCCGCCACCCTCTTGCATCTCGGTTTGCCACTTCGACATGATTTCTTTTAATTTCACAAAATCAAAATCCGCTTTCGTCCACTTGTCACCATTTGGATAATCTACTTTTAAATGGTGAAAGCTAAATGTCATACTTAATTCCTTCCGCTCTGGATTCGAATACTTGACACAATTCTCAATTGTCGTAGACGACATCTCTCCGACTGTAATCACATCTTTTCCTTCAAACACTTCACGATTCATCTCTTGTAAATATTCATGAACACGCGGTCCATCTGTATAATATTTACGTCCGTCGCTTGTAGCCGATGTTCCTTCATCATCTAAAAAATGCTGTTCTTTTGAAATTAAGTTAATGACATCCAGCCTGAATCCTCTAACACCTTTTTCAAGCCAAAAACGCATCATGTCGTATACTTCTTCTCGAAGTTTTTCATTTTCCCAATTTAAATCAGCTTGTGTTTTATCAAATAGATGTAAATAATATTGCCCTGTCTCTTCATCATATTCCCAAGCCGAACCGCCAAATTTAGATTGCCAATTATTCTTTTCATCACGCCATATATAAAAATCACGGTACGGGCTATTTTTATCTTCACTCGCTTCTTTGAACCATTTATGCTCCGTTGAGCTATGATTTACAACGATATCAAGCATAATATCAATCTCACGTTTTTTCGCTTCTGCTAGTAGCTCTTCAAATTCCTCCATCGTTCCATAAGACGGATCAATAGAATAATAATCACTTACATCATAGCCATTATCATTTTGCGGTGATTGGTATACCGGTGTTAACCAAATGTAATCCACTCCGAGTTCTTTTAAATAATCTAGTTTCTCTGTGACCCCTTTTATGTCACCGGTCTCTGTGTTGTAGTAACTATTAAAGCTTTTCGGATAAATTTGATAGACAACGCTTTTATGCCAATCTTTCATACTAAACTGCCTCCTACTTCTGTTTTACTCGTTTTGCAAATAACCATGTTAAAACAAATGGTACCACTACTGCGATTATCATCCCAACAACGAACATTAGAATCGATTTCGGAATGATAGAAATAAATGCTGGTAACCCACCAATTCCAATCGCTGGTGCTAATACACCATTTAACGTGATAAATACTGCTGCAATTGCCGATCCCGTAATAGCTGCATAAAACGGAAATTTATTTCGTAAGTTTACGCCAAACATCGCTGGCTCCGTAATACCGAAGTACGCCGAAATCGCTGATGTAGACGCCATACTTTTATCATTTTGATTTTTGGAAATCCAAAACATTGCAAGCGCTGCACTACCTTGCGCAATGTTAGAAAGTGCAATCATTGGCCAAATAAATGTACCACCATTTTGCGAAATTAACTGTAAATCAATCGCAATAAACATATGATGCATACCTGTAATGACTAACGGTGCATACAATGCGCCAAATAATACTGCCCCCAAAGCAGGAACTGTTTCATATACACCAACTAAACCAGCTGTTAATAAATCGCCGATATGACGTGTAACTGGACCAATGACTCCTAACGCTAATACACCAGTTACAACAATTGTTGTAATCGGAACAACTAATAATTGAATCGCATTTGGCACACGTTTTTTCAGGAAAATCTCAACTTTACTTAAGACAAATGCCGCTACTAAAATCGGTAAAATTTGTCCTTGATAACCTACTTTTTCAATTTGGAACAATCCTAAAATATTGAAGTACTCAATTTTTTGTCCCTCTAGCCCTGCAGCTGCTTTTCCATAATTCCATGCATTTAATAAATCAGGATGTACTAACATAAGTCCCATTACGATACCAAGTATCGGACTGCCGCCAAAACGTTTCGTTGCTGACCAGCCAACAAGTGCTGGTAAGAATACGAATGCCGTATTGGCCATCATATTAATTAAATCCCACAGTCCCCCTAAGTTTGGGTATACTTCTAATAAATTTTTGCCATCAAAAAATAAATCCTTTGCACCTAATAAGTTATTAATTCCCATTAATAAACCAGCTGTTATAATCGCCGGTAAAATCGGCATAAATACGTCAGAAAATACTTTTACAAACTTTTGAAGCGGATTTAATTTTTGATTCCCTGAATCTTTTACATCTGCTACCGTGGATTCTTTCATATCTGCAAGCGTTATCAATTCAGCGTATACGCGATCTACATCTCCTGGACCAATAACGATTTGAAATACCCCAGCGTTATGAAACGCACCTTTTACTAAAGAAATCGATTGCAGTTTTTCGCTATCTATTTTACTTTCATCCTTCAAAGCGATGCGTAGTCTTGTTACACAGTGCGCTGCTTGTTCAATATTTTCTTTCCCACCAATATATTGCAGCACTTCTTCTGCTGTCTTACGATAATCCTTCCCCATATTCCGTCCCTCTTTTCTTTTTTTGATACCGTTTACAAATACATATTAACTCGTATATATGAGTTAGTCAACACTCGTATATACGAGTTGGTGAGATTTTTTTCATTTGTTCTCAAAATATACAAAATAAAGAGATGAAACACTGCACTGTTTCATCTCTTTATTTTCTCCGCGCCACATCAGAAAAATGAAAAATATCTAAACGGTGACGTGATTCTGTATATTCAAATTGACTACCATCATAAAGATGCGTAAAGTTTTTTACAACAACAACATAATCTGTTCCATTCAAATCTAAATAATTCCGATCATCATCTGTACAAGGTTGCACTTCAATAACACGCTGTGCATAACTAATATGTAATCCTAATTCCTTCTCAATGTATTTATAAATCGATTTCTCAGCAATTTCTTTCGTTAATCCCGGAATATGTTCAGATACGAAATAGTTTACATCTAGAATCACGTTTTCCCCATCAATATTTCGAACACGTTTAATATGATCTACCTTCGTTTTCGTCTTTACATTTAATAATTTAGCCATTTCTTTCGGTACTAACAATTGTTCCATCTCTACAACACTTGTTATACATTGGCGCCCTAAACGTTCATTTTCCTCTTGAAAACTCACAATACCACCAAAGTTAAATTCAATATTTTTTCGCTTTAAAACAAAAACGCCTTTGCCATGTATTTTCTGTACATATCCACGTTCCTGTAATAAATCGACTGCTTTCCTTACCGTCCCTCTACTTGCTTCATACTGCTTCATCAATTCTGTTTCAGATGGGATTTTACATCCCTCTTTTAATTTACGATTATCAATCGAATCACTTATCTCCGTATAGATCTGTTCATACTTACTCATCATTTTGAATAACCCCTTGTCACCTTCTATTTCTACTTGTATTATAGCATGACAGAAAATCATTCCAATCTCTCACTTATTTTCCAATACAAGAAAGTATATATAAATATTTAGTCATCAATCCGCATTTTTATAAATTTTTTCATATTTTTCTTTTCATTCTAAAAAACATGTAGTATACTAACTTCAAAATCAGAGGAGAAAGGGAGCAAAGAACTATGCTTACAAATAATACAACTGTAGTTACATTTGCACAAAAACATCATCATCATACGTAAACCCTTGAAACCTAGCGGAAAAATTCACGCGTAGGTACAAGGGTTATTCCCATTGTACCTACGCTTTGGCAAAGAGCCATGTAGGTATTTTTTATCTACATGGCTCTTTTTTATTTTCAAAAAACGTTAGTAAAAAGATGATGAATAAGCAAAACTACTACAAAGGAGATAGACAAACATGGAAACGAAAAAATGGGGTTTATGGATTTTAACAGCATTTGTTGTGGGAAATATGGTTGGCGGTGGCGTATTTATGCTCCCAGCAAATTTAGCGCAAGTATCAGGTCCAATGGGATCGACGCTTGCATGGACAATTACAGGACTTGGTGTATTTATGATTGCACTTGTATTCGGAAACCTTGCAGTGCGTAAACCGGAGTTAAAAGCTGGCCCACAAAGTTATGCACAAGCAATGTTTACCTCTCAAAAGGCAGGTAAAGTTGCTGGATATAGCATGGCATGGGGATACTGGGCTGCTAACTGGGCTGCAACTGCTTCTGTTATTATTTCCTTTGCAGGATATTTGTCTACATTCTTCCCAGTTTTACAAAGTAAGCAAGTTCTTTTTTCACTAAACGGGTTTTCATTAGAACTTGGAAAAGGTTTAACATTTGCTGTATGTAGCATCATGCTATGGGGAATTCAATGTATCCTTTCTCAAAACATCGATAGAGCGGGCAACATGAATCTCCTTGCAACGATTGCAAAGATTATCGGATTTACAATGTTCATCGTCATTACATTATTTATTTTTAACGCCTCTAATTTTGGTGATGGCCAAACATTTATGAATGAGGCTGGACAATCGATTCCATTAGGCGGACAAATAAATGCTGCTGCTATTGCAACTCTTTGGGCATTTATAGGAATTGAGTCAGCAGTTATGCTGTCTAATCGCGCAAAATCACAGCGTGATGTGAAAAAAGCAACGATCTTTGGATTAATTATTGCACTTCTTATTTACATGGCAATTACCCTACTCACAATGGGTGCTCTTCCGCAAGATGCTTTAAAAGAATCACAAAAACCATTGGTGGATGCATTAAACCTAGCAATTGGTAATAAAGGTGCTTACATTATGGCACTACTTGCACTTGTATCATTATTCGGATCTACTGTAGGGTGGATTGTTGTTAGTTCAGAAGTACCTTATCAAGCAGCGAAGAATGGACTTTTCCCTAAGTTTTTTGGAAGAACAAATAAAAAAGGAAGCCCTTCAAAATCATTGCTTGTTACAAATATTATGACTCAAATTTTCTTATTTTCAACAATCTCTGGCACTGTTTCAGAAGCATATAATTTTGCCATAGTTGTTGCAACTTTAGCCTATTTAATTCCATACCTTGTTTCTACCTTGTATCAATTAAAACTAGTTGTTACAGGAGAAACATATGATATAACACCAGGATCTCGAGTAAAAGATGGAATCATTACCTTACTTGCATTTCTATATTCCATTTGGGTTATTAAAACTGGAACAGCTGATTTGAAAACATTTTTCTTAGGAATTGGATTATTTGTATTAGGGCTTATTCTTTATCCAATTTTGATGAAAAATTCGTCTACTCCCGTTTCAGAACAACCAAATAACAAAGCAAGCTAATACGAATACAAAAGAAGCTGTGAGAACCCTCCAAATACACTGGATTGTTCGCTCACAGCTTCTTTTATTTCTTGAATACTTATTAATTACTTTTATGTTGCTCCATATGATACTCTTTTCGAGTTAATAGAACCAAAGAAAGTCCTCCCATTAACGTAAACCCAAGTAAAATGGTCGCTACTAATTGTTTATTTTTGAAATGTATTGTATATGCATTCCACATAGAGCGGACATGAAGCACTTTTTTCTTAGAGTTCATTGGAGTAGGTAATGTACGCCAAATTGAACTACCACCACCTACCTCTACAAGAGCTTGAGGTGGGGGATTCTCCTGTCTCTGTCCTCACAAAAACAGTTCCTCTCGTTCAACAAAGAGGATACAACAATATAGAGTTCGGTAGTGTCTGTATGTAATGTAAGACGACCCATTCTATCTTCCGACGAAAGGCAAACAAAATAGGTACAACTACTTTGTTCTTATATCGAGGATAGAACACTTTGTCATGCATCCAGTTCCTAGACTTGTTATCTGCTCTGGTAATAAGCGTAAAAATCTGGGACAAAGTGCTCTTTTTTATCATGCAATCGGTTTGCCATGCTTTTTCTTATTCTTACACTGTAATTGGATTGTGATTACTTTCTCAATGACTTCTTGTCCATACGGGAACGTAACAGCTGGAAACATCAGTGTTTTTCCGGAACTTGTCGTCATCCATAATCCCTTTGTCTCAGGCACATACTGAAACACAAAATTCCCATGTTTGGCATCTTTACAGCCAGATAGAATGAGTTGTTTATTTCGAGCACGGGAAAAGAATGTTTTCCATTTGTCATGGTTACGTACAAACTCGCGGGTGGTAAATTGAGAGCGAAATAGTTTTTTGCTTCCAAATACTGCGCTTAGAATATGCGTTTTATATGATGTAAGTTTCTGATTTAAGCGGTATTGCCTGTGGGTTAAAAGGCCGATTTTCGCCTGAATCCTTTTCATTTGAACATCCAAGTATTGGTGCTCAAACAGATATTCATTCAGCCAAATCAATGTGTCTTTTTTACGAGATAAGGAGATGAGAGTGTTGTGCTTCGCCAAGCAAGTGTTTTTCGGAAACGTCAGCTTTCCTTTCACACAACTTTGTTTGATTTTACGAAGATCTGTCAGTTTTGTCCGTTCTTGTTTCAACTTTTTCTTAAGCTTCTTAATTTTCTCTTGTATTTGTTTCTCATATCGTTTTTGTAACTCTATTAAACCTGTAAACAACGCCTTCGCTTCTTGCGCCGCACTGTTTGCATAATAATCATTCAATTGATATTTCCGCTTGAGAACGAGATGAAGACTGTCTGTATATATCTTACGGTTCCAACGTTTTTCCCGAACAATCATTTGAAACGCAAAGCGCTTCGCCTGATTACATGTTTCGATTGTCTCTGCCAATGCATCTACCATTTCATGCGGTACATCTATCTTATAAATCCGTTTCGAAAAATACGCTTTCTTCACCTGTTCTCACCTCATTTTATTTGATAAGGTCATTATACATCAAAACAAACATACGTTCTACAAAAAAAGAGACGTTTTCTTTAAAAAGAAAAAACCGATTCATCCGCCACCATGATGATGACCGCTATGATGATTGTGATGATATCCTCCATGATTTCTTATGTCATGCATTTTATCTTCATCCCCTTTTATACTGATTATTTACTACTATACGCAGAACAAATGCGGAAAACATGAGTACTTGTTCTTCCGTGTTCATCAATATGTGCTGTATGAATAATAAGGATAGTCCTGATAATCCGTATAGTATGGATAATCTGAGTAATATGGATAACCATATCCACCATAACCAAAAGCAGGGCTAAGTAACGCACCAGCTACAAATCCTGGAAAAAAACCACCACCAAAAAACGGTGGACGTCCAATGCCTCCGGAAAATCCACCATGACCAAATCCGCCGGCATGACCAAACCCACCAAACGGACGACTTACTCCGTTCATATCATTCACACTCCTTTTTATATAAAAAATGGAACAATATACCTTATGTAGGACAAATGCGGAAGGCATGGGAAAAATGTCTAGATTGGTACAAAAAAATAAAACGTTTTATAATAGAAATGTTAGATTACAGCTTCCATATAAGAATCCTATATTTAAGAAAGAATAGGTGAGATTTATACAGATGAAAAATCCTATCGTTCAATTATTATTTGTATTTACACTTGTATCTATCGTACTTTTCCTTTTAGATACGTCCATTATTTCACTATACACCTTCGTTGGTGCTTTATGGTCTATCACAATTGTAGGAATTTCTTTCGTTATTTTTATTGAAAACCGTTCCCCACAAAGCACATTAGCATGGTTTTTAGTATTGGCTCTTCTTCCTGTTGTCGGTGTACTTTTATACTCTATTTTTGGCCGAAGTCGCTGGAGAAGAAAAAAACATCTTCATCGTTCAGAAGAGCAGCGAAAATTATTCCGTGAAATTTTAGAAGGAAGGCAGCTAGATGTATCATCTATTTCTTCATTAAGTGAACACTCTATGCATTTAACAAAAGTGGTACAAAAGTTTGGAGGTGGCCCTGTCGCCGATGCAACAACCACAAAACTTTTAACTAACGGTGAACAAACATTTCCAGAAATTTTACAAGCGATTGAACATGCAAAACACCATATACATATTCAATACTACATTTATCGAGCAGATGAAATTGGTACACAAATTCGAGACGCTTTAATAAAAAAAGCAAATTCCGGTGTAATTGTACGGTTCCTTTATGATGGACTCGGAAGCAATACGTTGCGAAAACGCTTCTTACAGCCTATGAAAGATGCAGGAATTGAAATTGTGGAATTCGATCCTATATTTTCAGCGTGGCTACTTGAAACAGTCAATTATCGTAACCATCGTAAAATCATCATTATCGACGGAGAAATTGGTTTTACCGGAGGGCTCAACGTTGGTGATGAGTATCTTGGTCGTTCTAAAAAATTCCCAATTTGGCGTGACAGTCACTTACGAATAGAAGGGAAAGCATTATACAAATTACAAGCAATATTTCTTGAGGATTGGCTCTATGCCTCTAGTGGTTTAAATACTTATTCTTGGGATCAATTTATGAATACAAAATACTTTCCAGGTAAAGAAAATTCTCATGCAGAAGGTGCTGTTCAAATTGTAGCAAGTGGACCAAGTTCAGATGATACAAGCATTCGCAATACTTTACTTGCTGTTATAGCTTCTGCTAAGAAATCAATTTGGATTGCGACACCCTACTTCATTCCGGATCAAGAAACATTAACATTACTTCGTTTAAGTGCACTGGCTGGAATAGATGTCCGCATTCTATATCCAGGTAAGAGCGATAGCATCATTAGTGATCAAGCATCTCAATCATACTTTACACCACTCCTAAAAGCAGGAGCTTCAATTTACAGCTATAAAGATGGTTTTATGCACGCTAAAATTGTACTTGTTGATAATACAATTGCAACAATTGGCACGGCAAATATGGATGTCCGCAGCTTTGAACTAAATTATGAAATCATTAGCGTACTTTATGAATCCAAGACAGTTCTTGATATTAAACATGATTTTGAAGAAGATTTTAACCATTCAACTGAAATTAGATGGAAATCATTCCAAAAAAGAAGTATTAAAAAACGAATACTAGAATCTCTAATGCGTCTAATTTCCCCTTTATTATAATTACAAAAAAGTAATCAAAGTCATTTTGGTTACTTTTTTCTTTTATTATGGTACATTCTTCTCCCTCTCCTTTTCTTTGCATACCATATTAAAACAAGTTATCATAAGATGTATTGTTTACTTTATGAAAATAATGTTAGGTGGGAAATACATGTTAGAACAATTTCATATACATGCTGATTTAAAGCAGCAACTGGCAACAATTCACGAAAAAAACAAACAAGCAGCTGGTGAAAATGGACATTTAATCGGTACAAAAATGTACAAAGCATCGGATAATAGCATTATTGAGGATGCAATTACAGCACTTCTGCTTGGTAAAAATATTCTACTGAAGGGACCAACCGGAAGCGGAAAAACAGTCCTTGCAGAAACTCTATCTTCCTTATTCCAAAAACCAATGCACAGTATTAACTGTTCGGTTGATTTAGATGTGGAAGGTATTTTAGGATACAATACATTAAAAACAAAAGACGGGGCATCTGAAGTTTCCTTCGTTGACGGTCCTCTTATGAAAGCAATGAAAAATGGGCATTTCCTATATATCGATGAAATTAATATGGCAAAACCTGAAACACTTCCACTTCTTCACGGTGCATTGGATTACCGTAAAATGATTACAAATCCATTTACACAGCAAGTTGTATATGGTGATGAAGAATATCGTGTAATTGCTGCAATCAACGAAGGTTATGTTGGAACAAGTGAATTAAATGAAGCATTAAAAAACCGTTTTGTTATCATTGAAGTTCCTTATATTCAAGGCGATACATTAAAACAACTATTATTATCTGAATCAAAATTGAAAGACATTGCAACAATTGAAAAATTTGTGGCATTCGCAAGTGACCTCATGCCACTTGCCCGTGATGGACGTGTAAGTGAAGAAGCAGCAAGTATTCGTGGTATTATCGATGCATGTGATTTAGGCGTATATATCCCTGTTATGCGTGCGATTGAGCGAAGCATCATCGCGAAATTAAATGATGAAACAGAACAAATGACTGTCCGTGAATTAGCCGAAAGCTATTTCTTTGAGGGATAATTCATGAGACAAATTTTTAGTGACAAAAAAATTGATGCGTCGCTGTTTCTTCAAATGGAAAATTTAATGTATGCTCTTCTAAAAGAAGATGATGCTTACTTAGAGTATGGCTATAAAGCTTATTACGACGAAGTTGAAAAAAAGGTTGTCATCAGTCACTTTTGGGATGATCGCAAAGAAGAAGATACAGTAATCGGATTAAAAAGCGAAGTGTTTTTAAAAGCACTTGGCAATAAACATTACTCAGACATGAAGTTAATTCGCTCTTATGCGATCGAATTACAAGAGTCCCCTCTTAAAAAGTTTTTAACACAATTATTTGTTCTGTTAGAAGATTTACGAGTTGAAGAAATTGTAAAAAGCCTACGTCCTGGAACGAAACATATCTTTAGACGACGCAAGGAAATGTACCGAAATTATTTTGGCTCACAAAATGAAATAAATCGTGTTCGTAACTATCATGGAGATCGTCTATTTTGTCTATGCTATCTTTCACTAACAAGCGATAAATATGAAATGTTTAACAACGAATATTTTGAGCAATTTGAAGCTATTTTACATGAAGCATTCCAGGCTCGTAATACGGAAGATACAATGTATATTGTTGAAAAAATCCGTTATCGCTTAGAAGGTTTTCTTGAAAATGATATGATTAATAACTACTTTGGACATGCGCCACTCTATTTATCTGTTATTGCAGAAGAAAAAGATGGGCGCGTAGAAGATTTAGCAAATGATGATGTCCAAATCGTAGATGATGACGATAATAAGAGCAAAATTAATGAAAGCTTCTCTACATGGCATCGTGAAAATAAAAATAATGAAAATGAAAACTTCTTACGTTTTGAATTAGAAAGTGGTACGAAAACAAATATGATGGGCGATACGGCTCGTGAGTCTGAAGATGGTGATCAGGCACTCGGTTCAGTACAAGGTACTTCGCAAAAAAGTACACAGTCGAATTTTGATGGCGCTGATACTGAAGATGCGAGAGCTTCCCATGCTTCTAGTCAAAATGAGGGCATATACGGTAAATATAACGTTGGTGCGTCACATACATTTAAAGAAGCTCGTAAGCCAACCCCTGACGATAAGAAAGACTATCAAGCCATCAAGTCAGTCATTAATAAAGACGTAAAAGAATTAAAGAAAATTATTGAAAAAACGATTGAAAACAAAACAAACGCGAATAGCGATAAATACTACGGAAGACTTCGTAAAAAATTTCTACGTATTTATACAGAAAAGCAACCACGTATGTTTTATAAAAAAGGACAAGAATCACAAGAGCTTGATGTTGCCTTTCAGTTATTAGTGGACTGCTCTGGCTCTATGTATAATAAAATGGAAGAAACAAAGAAGAGTGTTGTTCTGTTCCATGAAGCATTAAAATCGTTAAAAATCCCTCATGCGATTAGTGGTTTTTGGGAAGATGCTTCTAGTGCAACACCAGAAGATAAGCCAAACGTAATTCATGAAGTTGTAACATACAAAAATTCAACGTTACCAAACGTTGGTCCAGAAATTATGCAGCTTCGTGAAGAGGAAGACAATCGGGATGGTTACATTATCCGCATCGTTTCTGAAAAGCTTGCAAAAAGGCAAGAGAAACACAAATTCCTGCTCGTCTTTACAGACGGTGAACCATCTGCATTAGACTATCAGCAAGACGGTATTTTAGATACACACGAAGCGGTTAAACTTGCTCGTAAAAGCGGTATGGAAGTCATCGGGATTTTCATCGAAGAAGGCGAAGCAAAAGAAGCAACATATCAATTAATGAAAAATATTTATAACCATCACTTCTTAGTGGCGAATCATGCTGAAGATTTACGCTTAAAGATTAAACCGTTATTGAAAAAATTATTACTGAAGACGATTGAATAGGAAACAGGAGCTGATTTTAGCTCCTGTTTTTTAGTTGAAATTTATCTAACGGTCGATATATTTAAAAAAGCGCTGATAAAAGGAAATGAAAAATTCATAGAAATCTTTTTGGGTATATTAAAGAAGAAGTCTACTATCAAATATATTTGAAAGGATGTTTCATTTGTCCCCAAAAAAGGATGAACAATATACGGATTTTACAGCTGCTGAAGCAAGACATCAATATGTCATTCCCGAAGAGTTTCCTGAGGGCCCTTACGGTTCTTCCACTAACAGAAAGTTAGGAAAATCGACTCCTTGGGAGAAAGATCAAAAAGCGCATAAAGCATTTAGCTACGAATATGAGAAACAATATGAAGAAACGGAACAACAATACCCTGAATCTAGCACCGAACCAGGAAGTCTAGATACGAATAAGGTAAAGTCTATATAACGAAAAAACTTATTTCTTCCCTAGACTACGTTTAGGTATGCTGACAAAAAGAGCCGATTCAAAAAATTGAATCGGCTCTTTTTTCATTAGCTAAGTACTAACTCAGCTGCTAATTTTTTTTTTAATTTAGCAAGCATATCAGCTGTCATTTTATCTAAATCATACTCCGCTTTAAAGCCCCACTCTTCTTTCGCTGCTGTTGCATCAATTGAGTTTGGCCAGCTGTTAGCAATGGTTTGACGAGCTGGATCCACAGCATAATCCATTGTAAACGTCGGAATATGCTTGCGAATTGCTGCTGCAATTTGTTCTGGCTCGAAGCTCATTGCGGTAATATTAAAAGCGTTACGATGTATCAACTTACTTGGATCTGCTTCCATTAATGAAACAATTGCTTGCAGTGCATCTGGCATATACATCATATCCATGTATGTGCCTTCCGCAATGTAAGAGGTGTAAGCACCTTTTTTAATTGCTTCATAATAAATTTCAACTGCATAGTCCGTCGTACCGCCTCCTGGAGGAGCCACATAAGAAATTAAACCTGGGAAACGTACGCCGCGCGTATCAACACCAAATTTTTGATAATAGTAATCACATAACAATTCTCCTGCTACTTTGTTTACCCCATACATTGTAGTAGGACGCTGGATTGTATCTTGCGGTGTATTATCTTTTGGCGTTGTTGGACCAAACGCACCGATTGAACTTGGCGTGAAAAATTTACAGTTTAACTCACGTGCTGCTTCTAATGCATTTACGAGCCCACCCATATTTAAATTCCACGCAAATAACGGATTTTTTTCTGCAGTTGCTGAAAGTAAAGCTGCTAAATGAATAATTGTATCCACTTCATTCCGTTTCGCAATATCATGTAGTTTCTGACCATCAGTTACATCTAATGTTTCAAATGGACCAGATTTTACAACATCACTATCTGTTTCACGAATATCTGTCGCAATAACGTTTGATGCACCGTATACATCGCGAAGTTTCATTACAAGTTCAGAACCAATTTGCCCTAAAGAACCGGTTACTAGAATTTTTTTCATTTTCCCCACTCCTCATTTGCAAGCTTTCAAAAGATGTAATTGTGTTAAATGATTCCCATTTCTTTTCCCACTTTTTCATACTTACGAATTGCTTCATCAAGCATCTCTTTCGTATGAGCCGCTGTTGGCATGTTACGAACACGACCTGTTCCTTTTGCTACAGTTGGGAACACAATTGATTTTGCGTATACGCCTTCTTCATTTAAACGTTTACTAAACTCTTGTGTTAATACTTCATCGCCAATAATACAAGGTGTAATTGGTGTTTCACTTTCTCCAATGTTAAAGCCTAGCTCTTTTAAACCTTGTTTTAAATAACGGCCATTTTCCCATAAACGGTCATGTAGTTCTGTACTTTCCATTAAAATTTCAATAGACCTCATACAAGCCGCCGCATCCGCTGGTGTTAAAGCTGTTGAGAACAAGAATGGACGTGAACGAACTTTTAACCAATCAATTAAGTTTTGCTTCCCTGCTACATATCCTCCAATTACCCCAATTGCTTTTGATAATGTACCAATTTGGAAATCTACTTTATCAGAAAGGCCAAAATGTTTTACAGTCCCTGCACCTTGTCCAAGTACGCCTGAACCATGTGCATCATCTACATATGTCATTAAATCTAACTCTTCTGCAATCTCAACGATTTCTGGTAGTTTCGCAACATCACCATCCATTGAGAAAACGCCATCTGTAATAACCATTAATTTATTATAAAGACCGGATTCTTTCGCTTCGATTGCTTTTTTGCGTAAATCTTCCATATCAGAATGTTTATAAACGATAATTTTTGCTTTCGATAAGCGGCTACCGTCAATAATAGACGCGTGGTTTAATTCATCAGAAAGAATCGCATCATTTTTATCCATAACAGCTGAAATCGCTGCCATATTACAGTTAAATCCTGATTGATATGCAATCGCTGCTTCTGTATGTTTAAACTTTGCAATTGTTTCTTCTAATTTGATATGCAAATCAAGAGTACCATTAATTGTACGTACCGCCCCTGCACCAACACCATATTTATGAATTGCACCAATTGCTGCTTCTTGCAGACGATTGTCTGTTGCTAAACCAAGATAGTTATTTGAAGATAAGTTAATATATTCTTTCCCGCCAATTGTAATGATTGGTCCATTTGGACTTTCTAGCGGATCAATTACGTTATAAAGCCCCTTTGCTTTTAAATCCTCTAAATTTTCTTCTAAAAAGTTTGCGAGTGTTTTACTAGACATCGTGAAGCCTCCCTATCGTTCATGTAAGCGGATTATTATCTTAATAATGCTAATAATCCCTCTACTAGCTTAACACGTTTTCGAAATTTATTATAGAAAAATAGCTTAAAGAAAACGCTTACAACTTTTAATTATATAGGATTAAATACAAGAAATCTATGATTTACTTCAATTGTTTGATAGAATGAAAAAAATGTTTTTAGGAGCTGCGAAAATGGTATTTACAGAATCTGAAGTATATAATAACGATTCTTTTTTTGAACAGTACATGAAGCGTAGATATCGAAATGATAATCCAAATGAAGCAATTGAAAAGCCAGCTTTATTACAGCTCATCGGGGATATGAAAGGGAGGAGCATTCTTGACTTAGGATGCGGTGATGCTAAATTTGGTGTGGAATTATTGCAAAAAGGATGTCTTTCTTACACTGGTATTGAAAGCTCTCATCTTATGTATACAGAAGCTGGAAAACAACTAGAAAACGTAAATGGAACTGTTCATTTCATGAACCTCAAAGACTATACATACCCTCCTTCTACTTTTGATCTCGTTACATCTAGACTCGCCCTACACTATATTGAACATCTTAATATTATTTTTCAAAACGTCTATCAAACTTTAAAAACAGATGGGATTTTCACCTTTAGTGTGCAACATCCCGTTATTACTTCCTCCTTTGAGAGCTTACAAAGGAGTGGGATACGAACAAGCTGGCTTATTGATGATTATTTTAAAATCGGGAAACGTACAGAACCGTGGATTAACCAAGAGGTAATCAAATACCATCGTACCATCGAACAATACTTCACCCTCTTACAACAAGCTGGATTTACAATTACAGGCTTACGAGAAGCAACACCCAAACGAAAACATTTTCAAAGCGAAGAAGAATATACACGCCGATTGCGTATTCCCCTCTTTCTTTTATTTTCTTGCAAAAAATAAAGTGAAACTTAAATCAGTGAGGGAGCTTCATCCCTTACTGATTATTAACCCTCACCAATCGGGCTTTTATAGGCAGCTCGTTCCCTACCTAAACTCTTTGCTCTTGCTAAATTTTAAGATGGAGATCTTACTGCCCGCAAATAGCGGGATAAATAAAAAAAGCGATGAAATTTCATCGCTTTTTTTATTTTACTGCCTGCTTTGCTTGCGGAAGTAAGCATCTTCCTCTTCCCTGCGGAATACAAAGCGGCGTTCCAAATAAAGGATCGGTTGTGATTTGACAATCCATCCGAAACACATCACGAACTAGCTTACAGTCAATAATTTCTTCTGGCTTACCTTGTGCATAAATTTGTTTATCTTGAATGGCTACAATATTGTCTGCATAGCGGCAAGCTAAGTTTAAATCATGTAGTACCATAACGATTGTTCTTTGTTCTATTTCATTTAATTCAAATAACAAATCAAGTACTTCAATTTGATGTGTCATATCTAAATATGTTGTTGGCTCATCTAACAAAATAATATCCGTATCTTGCGCAAGCGTCATCGCAATCCAAGCACGCTGACGTTGTCCACCTGAAAGTGCGTGAACGTCACGCTCAGCAAACTCAGTCATACCTGTTGCTGCAAGTGCTTTTTGTACCATTTCCTCATCTTTTTCTGACCATTGCTTGAGCCAAGTTTGATATGGATAACGCCCTTGTTTTACAAGCTGAAGCACAGTTAGGCCTTCTGGAGCTTGAGGGCCCTGCGGTAAAATTGCCATTTGCCGGGCAATTTGTTTCGTTTGCATATTTTGAATTGCTTTGTCTTCTAGTAAAATATCACCCGATGTCGGTTTTAATAAACGAGCAAGCGAGCGTAATAAAGTTGATTTTCCGCAGCCGTTAGAACCGATAAAAATCGTAATTTCCCCTTTTGGAATCTCTAAATTTAATTCATTAATAATACTTGTTTCACCATAAGACAATGTTAACGATTTCGTCTCTAATGCTTTTTGCATGTTCATCTCCCTTTACTCCGTTTTTAAATAGATAGAAAAAACCACCTATGTACTTTTTACCTTTATGAATTTCGACTTTTATAAAGTAAATAAATAAAATACGGAGCACCGATTGCTGATGTAAATACACCTGCTGGAACTTCAAGCGGGGCAAAGACTGTGCGGCCAATTAAATCGGCAGCAAGTACTAAAATCGCACCAACAATAGCAGCTACTGGAAGTAACGCCCCATATAAAGAACCAACTAATCTTCTTGAAATATGCGGTGCCATTAAACCGACAAAGCCAATTCCACCAGCAAAAGCAACCGCTCCTCCAATTAACGCTGTACTAAGGAGCAATAAGAAAAATCGTGATTTCGTTAAGCGAATACCAAGTCCGGTAGCGATATCATCACCAAGTTCTTGTGCATTTAAATGTCTTGCAGCTACAAATGCAATCACTGTTAAAATAAGAACCCAAGGTGCTAACACTCCTACATTTTGCCAAGAAGATCCGTAAACAGTACCAGTAATCCACACATTTGCTTGGCTCGCTTGATAGATTGGTGCTAACAGCATAAACAATGTTGTCGCAGCCTTCGTTAGTGCCCAAAATCCAACACCAATTAAAACAAGACTAATCGCCGATAATCCATCATTTCTCCATGCAAATAAATATACAAAAAGTGCAACAATGGTCGCACCAATAAAGGCCGCTAGCGGCATATAATGAATGCTTACTGTTAATGCATTATTTTTATCACTAAATAAAGCAAGAAATAGTACAACTGCTACACTTGCCCCCCCCGTAATCCCAATAATATCAGGGGACGCAAGTGGGTTTCGAACGAGCCCTTGTAAAATACAACCAGCTACAGCAAGAGCTATTCCTACAAGAATTGCAATTAAAATACGCGGCATACGGAACTTATTTACGACCATATTAGACATTGCATCACCGTTTCCGGTAATTGCTTGCCATACATCATATGGGGCTATTTTCATCTCCCCCATACCCGCGCTTGCAAAAAATAATGCGATTAAAACAATTAATAAACCTGACAAGACGAGAAAAGCTCGTTTATACATTAAAAACGAGAGGCCGTCTTTTCCTATACGAAACGGAATATACTTCTTCATTTGCTAAGCCCTCTCTTACGTGCAATATAAATAAAGAATGGTGCACCAATAAATGCTGTCATAACCCCTACTGGAACTTCTTGTGGCATAATGACATATCTTGCAGCAATATCTGCAAGTAATAACAAAATGGCACCTAACAACCCACTATATGGAACTCTCCAACGATGATCTACACCGACAAGAGCTCTTGCAAAATGAGGGGTAATAATTCCAATAAAGCCAATTGGACCTGCAACAGCAACTGAGCCGCCAGACAGTAAAACAATAATGAGTAGTACCAATGATTTCATCCAAACAGTTCGTTGCCCCAACCCTTTCGCAACATCTTCTCCCATCATTAATGTATTTACTTTTCCTGCCATCATAAGAGATGCTATCCACCCTATTAATAAATAAGGGAATACAGATTGCAATATTTCTAACTTTCTACCTTGTACGGAACCAGCAAGCCAAAATAATACTTCTTCTAACGCTTTCTCATTTAATACAAGTAATCCTTGCGTTAAAGAAGAAAATAAGGCACTTATCGCTACCCCTGCTAATGTTAACTTAAGTGGAGTTGTCCCTTCTTTTCCTAAAGAACTAGATGCAAATACGAGTGCCGCAGCAACCGCTGTACCTAAAAAGGCAATCCACGTAAACGCTGACAAAGATGTTATCGAAAAAACAACAATTGCTACAACAATGAAAAAGGCAGCACCTGAGTTTAATCCAATAAAATCTGGAGCAGCAAGTGGATTCTTAGTTAAAGTTTGCATTAAGCAACCAGCGATAGCTAAACTAGCACCAACACTAGCAGCAATTAACGCCCTTGGAAGACGCACGTTTTGAATAATAATATGTTCATTCGAACCATTAAAATGGAAAAAAGCATCGAGTGCTAACTTCCCACTTGTATTTGTATATCCAAAAATAATACTCCCCCAAATACAAGCAATAACTGCAATGATTCCAACAAATAATCCAACCCATTTTGCTTGATTTGTTTTTAATAACATGCAGCGTTTCTCCTTCAATGTATAATGATACGTTGTTAGTGTATTGTAACTTAATTCGCATTGTCAATGATAGTAATAATTATTTTCAGTTGTAGTGATAATGATTGTAAATTATTACTATTGACAATATATTTATAAAATCGTAATATCGATTTTGATAATGAAAACTATTCTCAATATGTAGGGGGATACATAATGAATTTCGTCAAGCAAAAATCGTTTGCGTTATTTGCATTCGTACTATCATTTTCACTTCTTTTAGGGGCATGTGGGAAATCTGATAACAAGGCTGAGCCTAAAAAAGAAGAAAAGAAAGAAATGATTACTGTAGAACATGCAATGGGTAAAACAGAAGTTCCTGCTAACCCAAAGCGTGTCGTTGTTTTAACAAATGAAGGAACAGAAGCTTTACTTACCCTTGGTGTAACACCAGTCGGTGCGGCTGAATCACCTACCGGTAACCCATGGTATCCACATACGAAGGATAAACTAAAAAATGTAAAAACTGTCGGTACCGAGCTTCAACCCAATGTAGAAGCAATTGCTTCTTTAAAACCCGACTTAATCATTGGTAACAAACTGCGTCACGAAAAGATATACGAGCAATTAAAAGGCATTGCTCCTACTGTTTTCTCAGAAACACTACGCGGTGAATGGAAAGATAACTTTAAACTTTATGTAAAAGCAGTAAATAAAGATAAAGAAGGTCAAAAGGTATTAGCTGATTACGACAAACGTATCAAAGACTTAAAAGGCAAACTTGGGGATAAAGTAAATCAAGAAATTTCTATGGTACGCTTTATGCCTGGTGATGTTCGTATTTATCATGGCGATACATTCTCTGGTGTTATTTTAAAAGAGCTTGGCTTCAAACGTCCTGGTGATCAAAACAAAAATGACTTTGCAGAACGTAACGTATCTAAAGAGCGCATTCCTGCAATGGATGGCGATATCATCTTCTACTTCACATATGATAAAGGTAATGAGAAAAAAGGTTCTGAATTAGAAAAAGAATATATCAACGATCCTCTATTCAAAAACTTAAATGCTTCCAAAAACGGTAAAGTATACAAAGTTGACGATGTGATTTGGAATACAGCTGGCGGTGTAATGGCTGCAAACTTAATGCTAGATGACATTGAAAAACGATTTGTAAAGTAAACTCTTTATTCAAAACAGTTCCCCTTTTTGGGAACTGTTTTTTATTTCATAAAAGTGTCACATTATTTCATTTTGTATTTTTATTCTCAATATGTTATATTGTAATAACAAATAAAATATATTTTCTCTATATCAGAAGAATTGTTTTAATCTAAATTTTCTGATTAATCTTTATTTTATTTTCTTTTAGAATTCAAATACTACATTTGAAAACGCTTATTATCTCGTTTTCAGGGAAAAATACGATAACGGATAGAGATTCAATAGATTGTTTAAGAAATTTTCTTTCTATTTCCATATAATTCTATTGACTTCTAAATATTTTGTAAATTAAAATGATTACATAAATATCCGTTATACAGGATTAGGGGGAAGCAAAAATGGATGCAGCTTTAAAATTAAAAAAAGCTGAAGAACAACAATCACCAAAAAAACATCCACCTGGATTATATTTGTTGTTCTTAACAGAAATGTGGGAAAGATTTAGCTACTACGGAATGCGTGGCCTTTTAGTTCTTTATTTAACAACAACTGTTGTAAGCGGCGGTCTTGGATTCGACAAGGCTTTTGCAGTACAATTATACGGAATTTTTACAGCATTAGTATATTTCACACCAATTGCAGGTGGGTGGTTAACTGACCACTTTATTACAAGACGTCATGCAATTACCCTTGGTGGTATTATTATGGCAATTGGTAACTTTGTACTATTTTCAATGAATACAAAAACCGGTCTCTTTTTAGGACTAGGATTATTAGTCATCGGTAATGGATTCTTCAAACCAAATATTTCTACACTTTTAGGTGAACTATACGGTGAAAATGATTCACGCCGTGACAGTGCTTTTACAATCTTTTACATGGGTATCAACGTAGGGGCTTTCTTTGCACCACTAATTTGCGGATTCCTTGCAGAAGATTTCTTTAAAACAAGTGCTAATGGCGTTATGGTTATGGGTTATAAATACGGGTTCCTTGCAGCTTGTATCGGTATGATTGTTGGACAGATTTTCTTTAACCTATTAGCTCCTCGTTACCTTGGTAATGCAGGAACAACAGTTGTAGGTAAAAAGTCACAAGACAAAAACGCAAAAGTAATTGAGAAAAAACCTTTAACAAAACAAGAAAAGAACCGTACTTGGGCAATCGTTATTTTAACTTGCTTCGTAGTTTTCTTCTGGGCAGGTTTTGAACAAGCTGGTAGCTCTTTAACACTATATACAAACACATTTGTTGATCGTACAATTTTCGGATGGGAAGTTCCAACATCTTGGTTCCAATCTGTTAACCCAGCATTTATCGTACTATTAGCACCATTCGTATCTATGTTATGGATGAAACTATCTAAAACAAAAAATGGTGACTTAAAAGTTCCAACAAAAATGGCACTTGGTATGATTTTACTAGGCATTGGTTACCTTGTTTTAACATTAGCTGTTCTGAAAACTGGAAGCGATGAAGCACATATTGCTACTAAAGCAAACTTATTATTCATCGTATTCACATACCTGTTCCATACAATTGGTGAACTATTCTTATCACCAATCGGTCTATCAATGGTAAGTGCAATTGCTCCTGTAAAATTAGCATCCCTATTAATGGGAGTATGGTTAGCTGGTTCTGGTATGGCGAACTATCTAGCTGGCGCACTAGCTGCCTTCACACAATCTTTAGGATATCTAGAAGTATTCGCAAGCATTGGTATTATCGTAATCGTACTTGGGTTAGTACTTCTTATGTTCTCTAAAAAAATTGCACATATGATGGAATAAAAAAAAGCGGAGAAAATTCTCCGCTTTTTTTATTGCTCTTCTAGCGCTGTAACATCTACTTGTACTGTTTCATTTGGTGCTTTCACATCATGTATATTTGCAACCCCACGTCCCTCATCACAACTTTCAATCCAAACCGGTACACCATGATAAGTTACATCGATTCTACTCGAAGATGATAAAATTTGTTTTACGCGCTTTACATCCATCCTTCATTCCTCCTTTTACTTATTACACTCTTATTTATCTTCTCATTTCTCTTTGAAATATATTCCGTGAAAACTCCTGTCACTTATCTCCTTCAGATCTTAAAGTGGGGTTTTCACGCCTATTTTTATAGAAAAAAGACGTGCATTTCCGCACGTCTTTTTTCTATAATATTCAATTTTATGAAAATAATGTCTTTACAACTTCACTTACTTTCTCATTATGCACTTGATAATATACTTCTAAGCCGCGTCTTTCAAAACGAACAACTTTATTCTGCTTTAATTTCGTTAAATGCTGTGAAACAGTAGATTGCGGAATTTCTAATACTTCCTGCAATTGTGTTACGTTACAAGTTCCACGCCCCATAAGCTCCATTACAAGGCGAAGACGGAGCGGGTGAGCTAACGCTCGTAGCATTTGTACATCCTCTTCTGAAATACGACAATCAAATTGATTTTGATTCATAAAGTTCCCCTCATTTTTTCATTTTTATTTTCTCTTTATTTATTTTTATATATTTGTTTTTATATTTCCTGTTACGACACAACTTTATCAACCTAAAATAAAAAAATTATTTCCTCCTTTTATCAACATACAATTAAGGGCAGAAACCCCTGCTGATTTTGAATATTATACTACACGACTTAGTGAAAAAGCAAAAAATACAGATCGGAATACTTTGCTTCTAAATGCTGTTTTCTCAACCTTTTTGTTATATTTTTTCACTCACAATATTTACCGTAATAATATTGTAAAATATTGTTCTTAAATGATATGTGAATGTAATCTTTTTAGTTATTCGACCTATAAAAATTGCTTTGTTACGATGAAAAGAGTGAAATTTTGGTAAAGAGGAGGATCCACAATTAAAAAGCGGTTAATAATAGTCTTAATTAATATTGCACTTGACTATACAATTATCCAAAACTTCCTCCTTTATTCTTGATGACAAAAGAATTATTCATTTTAAACATGTAGGACCAATGACATATGAAAATATGGTTGAGTATATGGAGAGTCCATCAGTGGGTTTTTCTTCATCCCCACCACCTATATTCCTCATTTCCCTCTAAATCTTGAAGTGTGGATCTTACTGCCCGTTAATGCGGGATAAATTAGGAATCGTGTACTTTAATATACACGATTCCTCTTTTTGTCTAGTTTATGAACAAAATGTAACGGAATTTTTACAGTTAACACTATCATGGAATAATTATACTTTTTTACGTTGACAATAGTGTTGAAGAGGAATATACTAGGCAATGTAAGTTGATTGTGAATTGTTTCACAAATAATGTGAATATCTTCACATATTATAGATAGGAGTTGTCATTATTATGAATACTTGGACACAAATTTATGACCCGTTGAACAACATTTGGTTATCAGCACTTGTCGCTGCTCTTCCAATCTTATTCTTTGTTCTTTGTTTAACAGTATTTAAGATCAAAGGATATTTATCAGGACTTTATAGCGTAATTTTAGCAATCATTCTTTCCATATTCGTTTACAAAATGCCTGCAACTATGGCTGTATCATCAGCTGCATTTGGTGTAGCAGCTGGATTTTATCCAATTTGTACAATTGTTATTGCAGCTATTTTCCTTTACAAATTAACAGTAAAAACTGAACAATTTAATGTCATTCGCGACAGTATTTCAAGTATTACAAATGACCGTCGCCTTCAAGTGTTATTAATCGCTTATTCTTTCGGTGCTTTCTTAGAAGGTGCAGCTGGATTTGGTGTACCAGTTGCAATTACAGCAGCATTACTTGTAGGTATGGGATTTAACCCATTAAAAGCAGCAGGTATTTGTTTAGTTGCAAATATTGCTGGTGGCGCAATGGGAGCAATGGGTATTCCAGTTACAGTACCTGCTCAATTAACACAAATAGATGCCTTAACTGTCGGTCGTCAAACTGTAACATTATTACCTTTCATTAGCTTTGTATTACCATTCTTACTTGTTGCAATGGTAGATGGCTTTAAAGGAATTAAAGAAACTTGGCAAGGTATCCTTGTAAGTGGTGGTTCTTTCGCTATTACTCAATTCGTTGTAACATACTACCTTGGCGCAGAATTAACTGATATTTTCGCTGCAGTTGTCAGCATGGTTGCACTTGCATTATTCCTGCGTGTATGGCAACCAAAATCTTCAGCTCAAACTGAAGAACAAGTAGAAAAACATAGCTACACAATGAAACAAATTTTATACGCTTGGTCACCATTTGCATTCTTAACTGCATTCGTAACAATTTTCAATTTAAAAGCAATCAAAAGTTTATTCGCTCCAAACGGTGCGTTAGCAAACTTAGTATTTAATATCCAGATTCCTGGTTTACACAATCACGTTATTAAAACAACACCAATTGTAAATGCGGATACACCATTTGCAGCAATCTTCAAGCTAGATGTATTTTCATCTACAACTACTGCAATTGTACTAGCAATTATCGTATCTTTACTTGTATATCGCGCAAAAGGCCAATTGGTTAAAGAACTAACTATTGAAACATTAAAAGAGTTGAAAGCTCCAATTTACACAATTTGTAGTGTAATTGCATTAGCATATGTAACAAACTACTCTGGTATGTCTTCTACTCTTGGACTAGCTTTATCATCTACTGGTAAGGCCTTCCCAATCTTATCTCCAATCTTAGGTTGGATTGGCGTATTCTTAACTGGTTCTGTAGTATCAAGTGGTTCATTATTTGCACCACTTCAAGCAGTAACTGCAGCACAATTAGATATCGTACCTTCTACACTTGTTGCTTTAAACGTAGTCGGTGGGACAATGGCAAAAATGGTATCACCACAATCTGTAGCAGTTGCTTGTGCGGCAGTTGGACTAGTTGGTAAAGAATCTGTCCTATTTAAAACAGCAATGAAATATAGTTTGATTTTCTTAGTCATAATTAGTTTACTTCAACTTAACTCTATATTTAATATCTTTTAAAAGATGAAAACGATCCCTCACGTGGGATCGTTTTTTTATCTTTTTCTTTCTAACCATTCACTCATTCTTATACTTTGGTATAAAAAAAATCCTAATACATATAGTATCAGGATTTTTTATTCTTCAATAGCGACGCACCAGCAATTTCGGGATGTGTCATTTCATATGGATCCAAAATAATATCAAGTTCCTCTTCTGTTAACACACCATGCTCTAAGCAAAGCTCACGAACAGATTTACCTGTTTCAATCGCTTCGCGAGCAATGCGAGATGCCGTCTCATATCCAATATGAGGATTCACCGCTGTAATAATCCCAACGCTTTTCTCAACATATTGTTTTAACAATTCTTCATTTGCAGTAATACCTTTAATACAATACTCACGAAATACGCGGAATGCATTATTCATAATACTAATGGATTGAATTAAATTAAATACTAACACCGGCTCCATTACATTTAGTTCTAATTGTCCTGCTTCTGATGCTAAACATATTGTATGGTCATTTCCAATAACCTGGAAGGCCACTTGATTAATTACTTCTGCCATAACTGGATTTACTTTTCCTGGCATAATAGATGATCCTGGTTGACGAGCTGGTAATTGAATTTCAGCCAATCCGACACGTGGGCCAGATGCCATAATGCGCAAGTCATTTGCAATTTTAGACATATTTATCATACATACTTTTAGTGCTGCTGATACTTCTGTATACGCATCTGTGTTTTGCGTTGCATCCACTAAATGTTCTGCACCAACTAGTGGAAATCCGCTAATACTGCGTAAATGCTTTACAACTTGCTCAATATAAATTGGATTTGCATTTAATCCGGTCCCAACAGCCGTTGCGCCCATATTCACTTCATACAAATGTTGACGAGACTGCTTAATGCGTTTTATATCACGCCCAAGCACTCGGCTATATGCTTCAAATTCTTGCCCAAGACGAATTGGAACTGCATCTTGCAGATGTGTACGCCCCATTTTTATCACATGATCAAATTCTTTTGCTTTATCGGTAAATGCACGATGAAGTGCATCCATTGTAATAAGAAGTTCTTCTAGCATCATAAGCGCCGCAATATGAATTCCTGTTGGGAACGCATCATTTGTTGATTGCGCCATGTTCACATGTGTATTCGGGCTAATGATTGCATAGTTTCCTTTTTCATGCCCCATTCTCTCAAGTGCACGGTTTGCAATAACCTCATTTGTATTCATATTAATAGAAGTCCCTGCCCCGCCCTGAATTGGGTCTACAATGAACTGCTCATGAAACTTCCCATCAATAATTTCCTGAGCCGATTTTGCAATTTCTTCCCCAATATTTGCGTGCAAATAACCTGTTTCCATATTTGCACGTGCTGCAGCTTTTTTAACCATTGCCATTGCTTTAATTAATGACGTATGAATACGATATCCTGTAATCGGAAAATTTTCTACTGCTCGTAATGTTTGAACACCATAGTAAGCTGCATTTGGTACTTCCTTTTCTCCTAAAAAATCTTTTTCAATACGTATCCCTTTCGTTGCTACCATTTTTCATCACCTATACTTTTCATTCTAATCGATGACCTAAAAACGATTTCTATAAAAATATGATTTTTGTAAGAGATATATTTCTATATCTTCCTTCAATATATAGCACCTTTTTTGAAAGCGCAAACAATATTGTTTTTCTGCAGAATCGATGACGCACTCATACTTCTAATTTATAAAGATTACGCAATTGCTGTATCTTCCGCTTCAACTTTTTTTATTTCTACTCGTTTAATTTGATGCACATCTTTTTCAAGAACTTTGAAAATCCAGCCATTCGTTTCAATGACATCACCTTCAATAATTGTCTGTTTTTGCATCATAATCCAACCACCAATCGTATCTACATCGTCAGCAAACAAATGTAAACCGAGCAAATCATTCACTTCACTAATGAGTACTTTTCCATCGATAATTTTATACGTTTCGCTTATATGTTCAATGGGTGGATGTTCATCTTCATCATATTCATCCCGAATTTCACCAACTATTTCCTCTAAAATATCTTCAAGTGTTACAATTCCCGCCGTCCCCCCATATTCATCATATAAAACGGCAAGGGGAATTCTTCTTTTCTGCATTTGCAGTAACAAGTCATGGATTGGGATATTTTCCAAAACTTCAATAACAGGTCTCGTATACGGAATAATAGAACATTCTTCGTTTTGTCCACCATCCATATAGCGAATAAATAAGTCTTTTACATTAACCATCCCAATAATCTCATCTTTATCCTCTCCAAATACAGGATACCTTGTATACTTTTCTTGTCCAATCACTTTAATATGTGTTTCAAACGGTTCATCTTCATATAAACCAACTATTTCAGTGCGTGGAACCATAATTTCTTTTGCTAACCGATTATCAAATTCAAAAATATTATTTACATATTTAAATTCCGCCTGATTAATTTCTCCGCTTTTATAGCTCTCCGATAAAATAAGTCTTAATTCCTCCTCTGAATGTGCAACTTCATGCTCAGAAGCAGGGGATAATCCAAATATGCCAGTCACGAGGCGAGCTGAGCCATTTAGAGCCCAAATAAACGGATACATAATCCGGTAAAAATAAATGAGCGGCTGAGATAGCAACAAACTTACTTGCTCCGCTTTTTGAATGGCAAAGGTTTTTGGTGCTAGCTCTCCAATCACAACATGTAAAAATGTAATAACGACAAATGCAATAATAAAAGAAACAGTACTCGCAATTGCAGGTGAAAATTCAATTTTAAAAAATAACGGCTCTAATACATGCTTTATCGTTGGTTCGCCTAACCAACCTAGTCCTAGAGCTGTAATTGTAATTCCGAGCTGACATGCGGATAAATATTCGTCTAAATTTGAAATCACTTTCTTAGCTGCTAGTGCGCCACGTTTTTTTTCTCCTACAAGCTGATCAATGCGACTACTACGCACTTTTATAATCGCAAATTCAACTGCCACAAAAAAACCAGTTAATGCAATAAGAATAACAACCATGATTAATTTAGCAATTTCCAAAGAACACCTTTAGCTTTTCTTAGCTAAAGTTACACCTCCTTTTTAAAAGAAGTTTTCTCCCAATCAAAGAAGTTGATTGAATGAAAAACGAATGGAAGTTTCACTTTGTTCTTATTCTCTTCATTTGTCAAAAAGCAAACCTATATAAATTTCCCCAATTTTAGTCCTCATATAACTCCAATGGTAAACAATCAGGATCTTGAAAAAACACAAACTGTTTCCCTGTTATTTCATCAACACGTATTGGCTCTGTCTCTATTCCACATCGCTTTAGATGCCCCACTGCTTCATGTATATCTGTAACTGCAAATGCTAAATGTCTAAGACCAGCTGCTTCAGGAAAACTTTGCCGCTTTGGAGGATTTGGAAATGAAAATAACTCAATTTGATACTGTCCTCCTACACATAAATCTAATTTATACGAATCCCTTTCTTCTCTGTAAACTTCATTCAACACATTAAATCCCAATATATTAACATAAAAATTTTTAGATATTTCGTAATCAGAACAAATGATTGCAATATGATGCACTCTAGATATATTCATACTCTACTTCATTCCTCTCTTTACCTAACATGCATATTCTCCCTTGAAATGAAAAACCTATATAACAGAACATATCATAAGGAGGCTTATTATGAAATTTGTTACTTTTTTTCTCGGTCTTGCCGTTGTTTTCTTTCTTGCCTTCATTGCAAGTAACAATAAAAAGCATATCAAATTCAAACCGATTTTCATTATGCTTATTATACAGTTAATTTTAACCTTTTTACTATTAAATACAGAAGTCGGCCTCATACTTGTAACCATGATTTCTAATGTATTTACGAAATTATTGGCCTATGCTGCATCTGGGGTAAACTTTGTATTTGGTGGTATTACGAATAAAGGTGAAATGCCCTTCTTCTTAAATGTACTCTTACCAATTGTCTTCATCTCCGTCTTAATTGGTATTTTACAACATTTTAAAATATTACCATTCTGTATTCGTTGGATCGGTTTTTTCCTTAGTAAAATAAATGGACTCGGAAAGCTTGAATCTTATAATGCTGTCGCTTCTGCCATTGTAGGCCAATCAGAAGTATTCATTACCGTAAAAAAACAGCTTGCGCAAATTCCAAAACATCGTCTCTATACACTATGCGCCTCCGCCATGTCGACCGTATCGATGTCAATCGTCGGTGCTTATATGACAATGATTGAACCAAAATATGTAGTAACTGCTCTTGTCTTAAATTTATTTAGCGGCTTTATTATCGTACTTATTATTAATCCATATGATGTTAAAGAAGAAGAAGATATTTTAGAAATTAAGGGTGAAAAGCAAACTTTTTTTGAGATGCTTGGAGAATACATTCTAGATGGATTTCGTGTTGCTATTGTTGTCGGTGCTATGCTGATTGGATTTGTTGCCTTAATTAGCTGTATCAATGATTTATTCCATATTATTTTTGGAATTACATTTCAGCAATTACTTGGTTATGTTTTCTCTCCTATCGCTTTTCTTATTGGTGTGCCAAGTAACGAAATTGTCGCAGCAGGAAGTATTATGGCTACAAAGCTTGTAACGAATGAATTTGTAGCCATGATGGATCTCAGTAAGCTTGCAAACAGCCTCACTCCTCGTACAGTAGGCATTATTTCAGTTTTTCTTGTATCCTTTGCAAACTTCTCTTCTATAGGAATTATTTCTGGTGCCGTTAAAGGATTAAATGAAGAACAAGGAAATGTCGTTGCTCGCTTCGGTTTAAAACTGTTGTACGGTGCGACACTCGTCAGCATTTTATCTGCAATTATTGTAAGCATTATGCTATAAGAAGGTAAAATTTAATCCTTTTCTTATTCATACTTTTTGTATACAATACGAATAGATGTCTCATAAATACTCGAGACATCTATTTTTTTATACATGTACAACAACATCTATTTAGCGTACAATGTCTTTTATGTGTCTCGTCTATGCATTATAAGATAATATGCAAATTGAATGATTTAAAGGAGAACTAAATAATGAAATCTGATGTAGAAAACACGAATAGAACCTCAAAGAGGCGATTTAAAAAAAGACGCCTACTATGGTTTATTCTCATTCCATTACTTATTGTAACAATTGGTGGCGGAAGCTATTCCTTCCATATATACAGTAAAGCAAAATCAATTGTAAATAATGCATATTCTAAATTAGATAGAGGAGATAAATCGGATAAACGAGAAAAAGCTGTTAAGCCGATGACGGACAATGTTTCTGTCCTTATTATGGGTGTTGATGAAAGTGACCTCCGTGAAAAATCTTACGGCAAAGCAACGCGTACCGATGCATTATTACTTGCAACAATTAATAAAAATGATAAATCAGTAAAACTTGTTAGTATACCACGTGACTCTCGTGTATATATTAAATCACGCGATAAACAAGATAAGATTACGCATGCTCACGTATTTGGAGGCGTAGATAGTACAATTGATACAGTCGAGAACTTTTTAAATGTTCCTGTTGACTATTATGTTAAATTTAACTTTAAATCCTTTATAAAAATTGTAGATTCCCTTGGTGGCATCGATGTTGATGTTCCTGTTGAATTTACAGAACAAAATAGTAAGGACGAACCAGGTGCAATCCATCTAAAAAAAGGGCGTCAGCATTTAAATGGTGAAGAAGCACTTGCTTTAGCTAGAACTCGTCATATCGACAGCGATTATATGCGTGGTCAGCGTCAGCAACTTGTTTTGGAAGCCATTGCTCAAAAAGCGCTATCCATAAATTCCATTAATAAAATTAGCAGCTTATTAGATGCTGTTGATCATGATTTAAAAACAAACTTAACATTTGATGACATGATGACAATTACAAAGAGCACAATGGGCTCAAATCTAAAGATGGATAAACTCCAAGTAAAAGGTGAAGATAAATATATAGGTGGCATCTACTACTACATTCCTGACGAAAAGAGTGTACAGGACATATCTAAAACATTGAAACAACATCTCGATGTTACGAATAAAACTGAACATAAAAAATTATAATAAAAAGGCTGCTAGGACTTTCCCAGCAGCCTTTTTATTATAATTTTCAACAAAATACTTTCATTTTCTTTCGCAAATAATGACAAAAAGAGACAAATGTTACAAAATTGTAACGTTTTTTATAAAAATATTACACCCGCAATTAAAATAATAGTATACTAGTACATACATAATACTATTTTTATCATTCATACATTAAAAATGAATACATATGACCTTATATATTAATTTTTTGGGGGGAAGTAAATGAAGCTACGTAACTTACTGATTGGTTCTGCTGTCACTGGTGGAATATTACTATGTGCAGGTGGGATTGGTGGTTATCAATACGTGTCTAAATTGAATAAACAGCTTGATATAAATGTATTACCACATACTACATTTGAAGGCACTTCTCTTGATGGTAAAAGTAAAAAAGATGTTCAAGAAATTATTCAACAAAAAATTGATGAATCAAACAAAAAATCTCTTAACTATACATTCCAAGGCAATACACAAGCTTATACGTGGAAAGACTTAGGTGTTGAATATAAAGAAACGGAAATTGTCGAAAAAATCTTTAAAGAGCAAAAAGGAAATGTGATAAATCGCTATAAAATGCGAAAACAAGCTGAAAATGGCGAGTTAAAACGTGAATATAAACTAACGCCACAGTTAAATACAACTACTTATGAAGCCTTTATAAAAGAAAAATATAATGAAACCTTAGAGGAACCTGTAAATGCTGAATTAAGTGTTTCCGGAACAACAGTAAATATTAGTCAAAGTCAAAATGGCGAAAAAGTTGATAAAGATAAATTAAAAGAATTAACAGCAAAAGCAATTACTGCTGGTACACAAGATATTCAGCTCCCAATTGCCTCCATAAAGCCCGAACGCTCTACAGAAGATATGCAAAATATGGGGATTACACAAGTGATTGCTGAATATTCTACTCCTATGGCTGGTCGAAACGGGAGCCAATCCTTTAATGTAAACAAATCTGCTAATACTTTAAGCGGAGCAATTGTAGCACCTGATGAAACATTTAGTTTCAATGAACGCGTTGGTATTACAGATGCTGCGCATGGCTATAAATCTGCTGCTGTATTCCTACAAGGAAAAGTTGTCCAGAGCGCCGGTGGTGGGGTTTGCCAAGTGAGTAGTACCCTATATGGGGCAGCATTACGTGCTGATTTAGGAGTTGTTGCTCGTAGTAACCACTCTATGCCTGTTCATTACTTGCCACTTGGTCAAGATGCTGCTGTAGCAGATTATGGCCCAGATTTAAAATTCAAAAATAATACTGGCAAATATATTTACATTCAAGCGTTTTCCAATGGTAGCAGCATAACTACACGTATTTTCGGTACACCTACTGGCAAGAACGTAGAAGTTTCATCAAAAGTAATTGGCGAGACTGAAAATAAAATTACGGCTGTCACATATAAAAAAGTAACACAAAACGGTCAAGTCATCTCAAATGGCCAAATTTCAAAAAGCGTATACAAAAAGGCGTGATGATTCACGCCTTTTTATTTTGCAATAAACGTACAAATGTCCCCATATGTTCCCTCGTCTCTTCTAAAGACCATATACGGCTTCCTTGTTTAGCTACTATTAAACAACCTTCTTCCCATGCCTCTGTCTGCTTTATATGTAATAACTCGCTTTTTAATTTTTCAATTGTTTCCTGATCCTCTTGTTCTAGAAACTCAGTCATTACATTTATTATTTCATCCTCATACACACTTAACGTGCAATATGCTCTTAAGAAATATTGAAGTGTCGGATACATGCTTCCCCCCCTTTCTTACTTATCTGATGGATAGGAAGTAATGATTTTAAATCCTAATGCCCCTGATTTATCTCTCGCCAAAACGGTAACTGTATTCATAAGCTTATCTTTTACACTCATATCTCGCTTTAATACCGTTTTTCCAACAGGAAATGAATGCTTCGTATTTAATACAAGACGATTTTCTTTGGAGTTCTTTAACCATTTCTCAATTTCCTGCTCATGTTGCTTTAAGCTATCTTTTACAGCTTTTGTTGCTATCTCTTTATCATAATATGTACTTGCAGCTGATACTTTATCTGTCTGCAACCGCTTCTTTAGCTCATCTTCTGTTTTCCCAACATGTCGTTCTATCGTATGGCCATTTTTCGGCGGCCCTTCCATTTCATCTAAAATCGTATCTTTAATTTTTTCTACTGATGTTGAATTATTTTCTTTCGGGTTCGCTTTGTTTTGCTCTTGTCCCGCACAACCGCTTAATATAAGAACCATTGCAAACAAGCTACTCAAGAAAGTACCCCATAATCGTTTCATCATATCACCTCTTTCATGATTATTATCGTAACTTCACAAAAAGTCAATTTCACATATAAAAAAAGCGTGTAGAATTCTAAAACCCTACACGCTTTGTCTTATTTTTTCTACATGAACATTTGCCTGATTGATAACAGTTCCACTTTATACAATATCGTATCCTTGCTCTTCAATAGCATCTTTTAACTGCTCTATATTCACTTTTGCTTCATCATATTCAACAGCTACTGTGCCCGCTTGCAATTCAACTGCTACGCCATTTACTCCGTTTAGTTCTTGCAATGCATTTGTCACAGCCATTTTACAATGATTACATGTCATTCCTTGTACATTCAATGTTACAGTCATTTCCAATTCCTCCTTAATTATAAATCTTTTATTTATTATTTATGAGCAGCATAACCTATAATAAGGTGTATTGCTCGTAAAAACATTGGCTTCACTTTATATTTTAACACGCTTCAAACGCAAAGCGTTCGTTACAACCGAAACAGAACTAAATGCCATCGCTGCTCCAGCTACCCAAGGTTCTAACAAGCCACTTGCCGCAATGGGGATACCAATCGCATTATAAAATAATGCCCAAAATAAATTTTGACGAATATTTTTCATCGTTTTTTGGCTTAAATCAATTGCTTGTGGAATATGCCCTAAATCTCCTCCAACCAATGTAACATCAGCTGCTTCAATTGCTACATCTGCACCTGTTCCAATCGCCATCCCTATATCCGCTTTCGCTAGTGCTGGAGCATCATTAATACCATCACCAACCATTGCTACTTGCTTTCCTTTTTGCTGTAATTGTTCTACAATATTTGCCTTTTGCTCTGGCAATATTTCTGCATATACATGATTGATACCAACCTGTTTTGCAATTGCTTCAGCAGTTCGTTTATTGTCTCCTGTTACCATATAAACATCAATTCCCGCAGATTGCATCGTATGAATAGCTTCTTTTGAACTTTCTTTTATCGTGTCGGCAACAGAAATCATTCCTGCAAACTGACCCGCAATTGCTACAAGCATAACCGTTTTTCCGTTTGCTTCATGCTCACTCATTACATTCTCATATTCCGCTATATTGACGCTGTGTTCACTCATTAATTTTCGAGTCCCAATGATAACTGATTTCTCTTCTATAATCGATTCAATTCCATGCCCAGGTACTGCACGAAACGTTTCTACAGGTAGTAAAGAAACTTGATTTTGTTTTCCATATTCTACAATTGCAGAGGCTAGCGGATGTTCAGAAACGTTTTCTGCGGAAGCCGCAAATAAAAGCATGTCATCTTGCAGGATCATTACGTCTGTTACTTCTGGTTTCCCTTTTGTAACCGTACCCGTTTTATCTAATAAAACAGCATTAATTTTATGCGTTGCTTCTAAATACTCTCCACCTTTAAAAAGAATTCCTTTCTCTGCACCTTTCCCTGTTCCAACCATAATAGAAGTTGGTGTTGCCAGTCCCAGTGCACAAGGGCAGGCAATTACTAATACTGCTATAGCTACTTCAAGAGATTGCGGTAAATTTTGCGGAGTAATGGCAAAGTACCAAATTAAAAAGGCAACTGCTGCAACAACAACAACGATTGGAACAAATATACCAGAAATTGTATCTGCCATGCGCTGAATTGGTGCTTTAGACCCTTGCGCTTCTTCCACAATTTTAATAATATTTGCAAGGGCTGTATCTTTTCCAATTTTTTCAGCACGCATTGTTAACGTACCGTTTTTATTAATTGTTGCACCTATTAAAGCATCACCGACCTGTTTATCCATGGGGATTGATTCACCGGTAATCATTGCCTCATCAACTGACGAAATACCTGATAAAACAATACCATCTACAGGTATCTTTTCACCTGGTTTTACAACAATGGTATCACCAATAACAACACTTTCGATTGGAATTAACATGTCACGTCCATCACGAATGACCAATGCCTCTTTTGCTTGTAGACTTACTAATTTTGAAATCGCTTCTGTTGTTCTTCCTTTCGCAACAGATTCGAAATATTTTCCAACAAGAATTAATGTGATGAGCACTGCACTCGTTTCAAAATACAGCTGCGGTGAATACGATGGATTTTGTAATGTTTTCAAACCTTCATATAAGCTATAAAAATACGCGGCTGATGTACCAAGTACAACAAGCACATCCATATTCGCACTTTTATTTCGTAAAGAACGGTATGCGCCAATATAAAATTGTGAACCGATATAAAATTGTACTGGTGTTGCAAACAATAATTGCACCCACGGATTCATTAAAAAATGCGGCATCCATAGCCCCGTTTCAAATGGCATATGCGCTACCATTGTATAGAGAAGCGGTAATGATAACAGAATAGAAAGAAATAGCTGTTTTCGTTTCCCTTTTAATTTGTCTGCTTTTTTATTTGGTTCAGTCTCTTCTTGGAGCTTTCCTTTGTAACCGAGTTTCGTTATTTTTTCTAAAATAGATTCTATAGTAATAGGGCCATCTTTATATACGATTGTTGCAGTGTTCATCGCCAGATTAACAGTAATACTCTCGATTCCCTCCATTTTCCCAATTACTTTTTCAATCCGATTTGAACATGCGGCACACGTCATTCCATCAATATCTAGACTTACCTTTTTCGTCCGAACTTCATAACCAAGTTTCTCAATACGATTTGTGATTGACTCTGCAGATTGCGCGTCCACATCGTATTGAACCGTTGCTTGTTCCATAGCTAAATTTACATTTGCTTCTACACCTTCTAACTTATTTAACACCTTCTCAATTCTGGCTGAACAAGCTGAACATGTCATCCCATCAATACCAACCGTGATCTGTTTTGTCTGACCCATACAGTTCGTCTCCTTTCTATTTTGAGAACTGTTTGATGACTTTCATTAACTCTTGAATAGACTCATCTCCATTACCTTCTTGAATCGCTTTAGCGACACAATGATTTGTATGTCGCTCTAACAATGAAAAACCGACTTTATTTAACGCTGCTTGCACCGCAGAAATTTGAATCAATACATCTACACAATAACGATTTTCTTTAATCATTTTTTGTATACCGCGCACTTGACCTTCAATCCTTTTTAAGCGTTTTACAACCTTCTCGATCTCTTCGTCCGTTCGCGGAACCATCTTTTCTTGATTTGAACAATGGTTCATCTGTATACCCCCTCTTTTATATACATTATACCCGTAAGGGGTATAATGTTGCAAGTTTTTAACTGTGAAAATTTATATTTTTTAATTTAAATCCACACTTGCCTATATTGACCAAATATGGTGTAATGCTAAAAAAGACAAAGGACTATAACTATATGCAAGAAATGATTCACAATTTACTCACAGAGCATCACACGATTGCAATTCCACTCAGTATTCTATTCAATATCATCATCAGCTTGGCAGGATTTATTCCAAGCATATTTTTAACAGCCATCAACATACAACTTTTCGGTTTAACAGATGGAACAATTATTTCAATCGCAGGCGAAGCATTGGGAGCAATTGTCTCATTTTATTTCTATCGACTAGGTTTTCAAAAATTGACTCATAACAAATTAAACAATTATCCAAAAGTAGAACGCCTTCTTTATGTACAAGGTAAAGAGGCATTTTTACTCGTTCTATCATTTCGGCTTGTTCCATTTATTCCGTCAAGCATTATCACCTTATTTGCAGCATTAGGAACAATATCGTTATTCTCTTTCAGTATTGCAAGTACACTAGGAAAAATACCGGCATTACTCATTGAAGTGTATTCTGCATACCATGTCATGAACGGAACAAGTGAAGCAAAGTGGATTATCACGATTGCCGGTTGCATCGGAGTATTATATATATGGAAGAAGTGGAAGAAAAAATAAAAAGGAGCATCTGCTCCTTTTTATTTTTTCTAAAGAAGAATGGACCTTATTTTACACCAACTGCATCATATGACTGCTTCACCGCTGTAACTTCAGCAGAGTTCGCACCATATAAATCCGCAGCTGCTTGTACTAAGCCAGCACGCGCTTGACTAAACGTAGTAGATTCAGTGAAATATTGTGTATTTGCACGATAATAGATTGCGCCTGCTTTATCTTTACCAATGCCATTTACTGTTACACCGTAATGCGTACCACCATTTGCTAGTAAGTAAGCCGCTTTATTAATAATACCACTGTTCGTATGAACACCACCGTTATCACTTGAACCAGTATAACGTTTAGAATAATGATCTGGATCGCCATATTTCGCTGGATCACTCATAGAGCGAAGCGCATCTCCCGATTTGCCAGGCGTATAAATATCCTCACCAATTTCCCAATCTGGATTACGATTATCATAGTATTCTACTAATGTACCAAAAACATCAGAAATCGCTTCATTTAACGCACCTGACTCATTTTGATAAATTAAATTCGAACTATTTTCTGTAACAGCATGCGTTAATTCATGTCCAATTACATCTAATCCACCTGAAAGTGAAGTGAATGTAACTCCATCACCATCTCCATATACCATTTGTGAACCGTCCCAGAAAGCATTATTGTAATTACTTCCGTAGTGGACCGTTGATTTTAACGGCGCCCCTGCATCATTAACGGAGTTTCGATTAAACGTATTTTTATAATAATCATATGTTACACCCGCATAATAATGAGCATCTACTGCAGCTGCATCGCGGCTTGCATTGAAAACATTATCTGTATCTGTCCATAATGTCCCTGGTAATGTAGAGCGATTTTTCGCATCATATGTGAAAATCGTTGCTCCACGTGTATTATCTTGTAAATAATAAGTAGATCCAGATAGTGTTGTATTAATAGATTTTGTATCTCCTAGTACACCTTTACCTGTTCCAACTTTATTTGTCCCTGTAACAGGTTTTACAACTGCTTGACCTTCCTGTTTAGCATTTTCTTGCTTAAGTGGTGCTTGATTTTCACCATTCACATGATCAATTGTATTGTATTTATTTAATACTTTACCACTTTCTGCCTCAATGAAATAATAATAGTTTCCTGGTTTTGGCTCTAAGAAGTTTAATTTTACAACATATGCATAAGTTGTGTCCTCACCATTTTGATATACATATAAATCTGCTGATGGCTCTACCTCATATTTTGGAGTTAATCCTAAGTCTTGCTGTGCAATTGCAATTGCTTTTTTGCCTTCAATCTTATTTTTATTTTTTAATTTTTCTTTTTTATCTAAATCAGGTACAACTGTTCCAGATAAAACTTTCAATGAACCATCTTTACTAACATGAGCTAGTTGAGTAGACCCCCATACTGGTGTACCTTCATATACTTGTTGCATACGTACCACTGTTGCATCAGTTACAGAATCTTTTTTCACTTGTTTCACTTTGAAAGAATCCTCTGCACTCTTTTCCCCTAACTTATACTCTCCTTTTGCTGCATTTAGATAATCAAATACAACAGATTCTGCTTTCTTTCCAGTTGCTCCAGTCAAATCTCCAGAGATAAACTCAGGTGACTGTACTGCTTCATTGTACTTTTTCGTAGAGAGCACATTCTTTGAATCTGCAAATGCAGAACTTGTCCCTCCAAATGTTGTAACTGCCATTCCTGCCGCTAATACAAATGCTAAACTCTTCTTTTTCATATAACCTTCCCCCTAATAAAAATTTTTTTGAAAAAGAGTAATTTTATATTAGCATTAGGTTTCCAATATTGATATACTGAAAATTCAAAAAAATCTTTTCTCAAGTTTTGTAGAATTTTGGCGAACAATTATTGAGAAAGGCCCTTTCCGTTTGGAAAGGGCCTTTCTTGGTAATTTATTATACATTTACTGTTTCTGCTGCATTCGTTTCTTGACCATAGTTATCTGGTTTCCAAGCACACTGCACATCGAATGCTACCGCTAAAACCGTTATAATTACAAAGGTTCCTAAGATTATCTTTTTCATACTATAACCCCTCCTTCTTCTTCTAACAACATAATTGCTAATTTATAATATCGATTACTTTCTTGAAATTCCGATGATTCTTCAAAGTATTCCGCTAATTCTAAGTATACCTTCTTTAAATCTTTCATATTTTTTTCACCCTTAAAGAAAGGCACTGCTTCTATTTCTAAAAACTTCTTATATACCTCTTTTTTTCCATAATACTTATATTGAAGAATTAATAATAAGTGCAACATACTTTTATATCTGTCATCTTTTCTTGCAGCAGAAATTCCTTTTTCAATCCAACCTCTCGCTTCTTCAAATTCTTTTAACTGAATACATTGCAAAGAAATCTCATACATAGCATCAATATAATTTAAATCTTCTTCTTTTTTATACTGTAGACCCTCCAAATAATATTCTTTTGCTTTTTCATAATTATTTTGACGATAATATAAGTACCCCATATTATTCAAGGCAATTGACATGATATTATCTTTATCTGCAAAAGAATCAGCCTCTCTTAAAATATGATTATAAATTCCCATAGCTTCACTATACTGTTTTTTTCGTATATAACTGAAAGCGATTAAAAGTTGACAGTTGATTACATGCCGAAACTTATATTCATTTCGAAAACCTTCTAACGCAACATTCGCAAAGTACAATGTCATATGATCGATTTCCATCTGACTATACGTAAGTGCTAAATTATAATATATCCCCGTTTCATAATAACCTTGTTCTTTCGCCATAGACTCTGTTTTTAACAAATGCTCTAATGCCTGTTTATATTTATATTGCATACAATATAATAAAGCCCTACTATACGTATACAGCAACTTCTGAAACGGAGAATACTTCTTATACATCTTCTTTAATTTCTCTAGTTCTTCTTCAAGCGCAGGAAGATCTCTTTTCATAATCAAATAACGTGTATACAGCAGATTATAATAATTTATAATTTCAAAATCTAAGACATTTTTCATTTCAGACTGTAATTCGTTATATATGCGTTCAACCTGTTGCTTGTCCAAATGAACTAATGCATTTAACCAATCATCTAATTTCTCTTTCACTTCTTCTTCTACATCTCTCAAATCCGACACGGCAATCTCTAACCTCGCGCAGAGCAACTGCAAGATTTCCTCCGATGCTTCTATTTTTCCATTTTCAATCTTACTTAAATATGAGACGGAACAAATGCCCTGACATAATTCTTCTTGTGTCATTTTTTGCTGCAGCCGCTTATAAAAAACTTGTTTGCCGATTTTTTCTAAAGTTTGTTGCATTGTCCTCCTCCATTCTCATTTACCCCCACTACTTTAATAATACATAAAAATGCCAAAAATATAAATTGATAAATGTAAATTTTCTAAAAGTTTTTCGATAAATTTGTTTTATTTCAATTGAAGTAGCTAAATTTCATGCTAAAAACATGTTATATCACCTATATTACCAAACATTAAAATCACTCTTTCTTATTAGAAATGGATTCTTTGGCATAAACTAGAAAAAACGATATAATATAACCAAATTACGGAGGTGTTTTCACAATGAATCATTATAAAGATGATAGTTACGCCTTACATACAGATTTATATCAAATCAACATGACTTATACATATTGGAAAGACGGCATTCATAATCGCCGCTCTGTTTTTGATTTATATTTCCGAAAGCTTCCATTTAAAAATGGTTATGCCATTTTTGCTGGTCTTGAAAAAATTATAGAATACATAGAGAATTTTCGTTTTACCGAAAGTGATATCACTTATTTAAAAGAGCTACAATTTGAAGAAGAGTTTCTACAGTATTTACAAAACATGAGGTTTACCGGGACAATTCGTAGTATGCAAGAAGGAGAAGTGGTTTTTAATAACGAGCCATTATTGCGCGTTGACGCACCGCTTGGTGAAGCTCAAATTATTGAAACCGCCTTGTTAAACATTGTGAATTACCAAACATTAATCGCTACAAAAGCAGCTCGCATGAAACATGCAGCGAACAATGATGAACTATTAGAATTTGGTACACGCCGTGCTCATGAATTTGATGCGGCCCTTTGGGGTACACGCGCAGCCTTTATCGGTGGATTTTCTTCTACAAGCAATGTCCGTGCTGGAAAACGATTTGGTATTCCAGTTGCTGGTACGCATGCTCATTCCTTTGTCCAAGCATACCGTGATGAATATATTGCATTTAAAAAGTATGCTGAAACACATAAAAAATGTGTTTTTCTTGTCGATACATACGACACATTAAAATCTGGTGTACCAAATGCCATTCGCATCGCGAAAGAATTTGGTGACCGCATTGATTTTTATGGTATTCGTCTTGATAGCGGCGATATGGCTTATTTATCAAAAGAGGCACGAAAACTACTTGATGCAGCTGGATTTACAAATACAAAAATCATCGCTTCTAGTGATTTAGATGAATATACAATTATGCATTTAAAATCACAAGGGGCAAAAATTGATGTATGGGGCGTCGGAACAAAATTAATTACATCATTTGAGCAACCTGCCTTAGGAGCTGTTTATAAGTTAGTTGCGATTGAGGATGCGAATGGCACATTAAATGATACGATTAAAATCTCTTCTAATCCTGAAAAGATTACAACGCCAGGATTAAAACGAATTTATCGAATCATTAATCGCGTTAACAATCATGCAGAAGGTGATTATATCGCTTTAGAATCAGAAGAACCTGAGCAGGAAGAACGTTTAAAAATGTTCCATCCTGTCCATACGTACATCAGTAAATTCGTGACAAACTTTGAAGCACGCGAGCTTCATCATAACATTTTCACAAATGGTAAAAGAACATATGAATTACCTAACATATTAGACATTCAAAAATACACAGAAAACAGCTTAGCACTATTTTGGGAAGAATATATGAGAACACTAAATCCCGAAGAATATCCTGTAGATTTAAGCCAAGAATGCTGGGATCATAAAATGAATTACATTCAAACCGTACGGGATCAGGTTTCAAAAAATATACAAAAATAAAAAGAGAAGCCTTCGCTTCTCTTTTTATCCCGCTATTTACGGGCAGTAATATCCCACCTCAAAGTTCAGCAAAAGAAGTTAGCTGGGAGATAAATTGCCCGTAGAAGCACGATTCGTGAGGGCTAATAATCAGTGGGAGATATCCCCCACTGATTAAAGTTTCACTTTATTTTACAAATCTTTCACTCTAAGCACACGCATCGCATTCAATACAGCAAGTAGCGTAACGCCCACATCTGAGAAAACAGCTTCCCACATTGTTGCAATTCCAAATGCACCAAGTAATAAGACCAGTCCTTTCACACCAAGTGCAAAGATAATATTTTGCCATACAATGTTCCGTGTACGTTTGGCAATTTTGACAGCCGTTGCGATTTTAGAAGGTTCATCTGTCATGATTACAATATCCGCCGCCTCGATTGCTGCATCAGATCCTAATCCACCCATCGCAATCCCGACGTCTGCTCTCGCTAATACTGGTGTATCATTAATACCATCACCAACGAACGCAACTTTTTCTTTTGCTTGTTTTGCACTATCAATTTTTTCAATTTCTTCTACTTTTTGTTGTGGCAATAATTCAGCGTGAACCTCATCTAAGCCAAGCTCCTTACCAACAGCTTCTCCAACTAATTTCGCATCACCTGTTAACATTACCGTTTTCTTAATACCAAGTTCTTTCAACTTTTGAATTGCTTGTTTTGAGTCCTCCTTTACTTCATCTGAGATGACAATATAACCAGCGTATGCACCGTCTACAGCAACGTGAACAAGCGTGCCCACTGTTTGCGGCTGTTCAAATGTAATATTTTCTTTTTTCATTAATTTTGCATTGCCCGCAAAAATTTCTTTACCTTGTACTTTTACAACTGTACCATGACCGGAAATTTCACTATAATCCTCAATCATATTTTCATCAATTGATTTTCCATATGCACTTCGAATAGATTGTGCAATTGGATGATTTGAATAAACTTCCGCAAATGCAGCATATTCAAGGAGTTCTTCTTTTGTAGTTGCTCCATTTGGCTCCATCTTTGTTACCTTGAATACACCTTTTGTTAATGTTCCTGTTTTGTCAAAGACGATATGTTTCACATCATTCAGTGCTTCTAAATAGTTACTTCCTTTGATTAAAATACCGTTTTTAGAGGCTCCACCAATACCGCCAAAGAATCCAAGTGGAATAGATACCACTAATGCACATGGACAAGAAATAACAAGAAACACTAATGCACGATAAATCCAATCAGAGAATGTAGCCCCTTCTAAAATAAGAGGTGGAATAAACGCTAATGCCGCTGCCGTAATAACTACGACCGGAGTATAGTAACGCGCAAATTTCGTAATAAAGTTTTCTGTTGGTGCTTTTCGGCTACTTGCGTTTTGTACTAAATCTAAAATTTTCGATACAGTTGATTCACCAAATTCTTTTGTTACTTCAATTGTTAACACACCATTTTGGTTCACAAAACCACTTAATACATCTTTCCCAACTTCTACTTCACGCGGTACAGATTCACCTGTTAATGCTGAAGTATCTACCATTGATGTTCCTTCAACTACTTTCCCATCTAATGGTACTTTCTCACCTGGTTTAACAATGATATAATCCCCAATTTGTACATCTTCCGGTGAGACTTGTTTTGTTTCATTGCCAACTTTAACGTTTGCATAATCAGGACGAATATCCATTAATGAAGTAATCGATTTTCGAGAACGATTCACCGCAATACTCTGGAATAACTCACCTACTTGATAAAACAGCATAACTGCGACAGCCTCTGGATATTGCCCGATTGCAAATGCTCCAAGTGTAGCGATTGCCATTAGAAAGTTTTCATCAAATACTTGCCCGCGTGTTATGTTTCTCACAGCTCGCCAAACAATATCTCCACCAATGAGTAAATATGCGATAACGAAAAGTGGAATTATTATCATTTGTGGTAATCCTGCAAGTGCAGCGACTCCTGTTAAAACACCACCAATCGCTAAGCGCCATAGCATTTTCTTCACATTTCCTTCACCGTGATCGTGACTATGTCCATGATCATGACCTGTTTTTTCTTCACGGACAACTTTTACATCTGGCTCTAATTTATGAACAATATTTTTAATATCTTGTACTGTCGTTTCAAGCTCTTTTTTATTTGCCACTTCTATTTTTAATTTCTTCGATACAAAGTCAACAGCGGCCGCTGAAACCGTAGGCATCTCTTTTACCTTTGTTTCAATCTTCATTGCACAATTTGCACAATCTAGCCCTTCTAATACAAATACTTCTTTTACAACTTTTGTTTTCTGTTCATCCTTTACTTGAATGTGCGGTTCTAATTTCGTAACAAGCTGTTTCGCTTCAGCAACAACATTATTTTCTTTATTTTGTTCTGTTTCTAAAGTCATTGTCTTAGTTGCGAAGTTCACGGAACAAGAGGAGACACCTTCTAATCCTCCGACCCCTTTTTCAATTTTCATCGCACAGTTCGCACAATCTAATCCTTCTAACACAAGTTTTCGTTTCACTAGTGCTTCTGCCATCTTTCTCCCTCCTTGTGCTTTTATTTTCTATTCTTCCTCATTTACGTGTTCAAACGCTTGCTCAAAGATATGAATTACGTGATGGTCAGCTAATGAATAATACACAACCTTTCCTTCTTTACGGTTTTTCACAAGTTTTGCTTGCTTTAAAACACGCAACTGATGAGAAATAGATGATTGTGTCATGCCGAGTAAATACGCTAAGTCACATACGCACATTTCTGCTTCAAATAATGCGTGTAAAATGCGGGTACGCGTACGGTCACCTAATACTTTAAATAATTCTGCCACTTTACTTAAACTTTCGTCAGCTGGAATCGTTTGTTTCACTTGATCAACAACTTCTCCATGGATAATTGTTTGAGAACATGCTTCTTGACATGTTTCTACTTTATTTTCAGCCATTATAGCTCACCTCTTCATTTGAACATATGAACAACCATTCATATATCTTATGCTTTTATTATATGAGCGTCCATTCATATGTGTCAATAAAATCCGTAACAAATTTTCCGAACATTTTGTTCAAATTTAAAAACATATCACTTATTTTCCACATCCGTTATATTCTTCATACAAAAAGGATGTACGAAAGTTTCTATCCTTTCGTACATCCTTTTTTCTTCATTTATTCACCTTTCACTGCATCAACAATTAAAGAAACAAACCCTAACTTTCCATCCTGATTTCTATGATCAAAGCGTTTAGACCGATAAATAAATCCTTCTTTTTCATCCCAATCATTATAATGAAACTCTCCGCTCTCATCACAATACTCCAAAAGCTTCACCTGAAATCCTGCGCTCTCAAACATGGATATTATCGTTTTATAATTGTGAACAATTTTATGGCTCGCCGCTGGATGATCTAGTGGTCCAGGTCCCCCAACTTGTACCCCTTCTTGATATTCTTCATCCGGGAAAAAGCTATCCGGAACCGCACAGCGAATATAACCACCGTTCTTTAAAAATTCATAACACACTTTCGCTGCTTCTACACCTTCCTCATATGATAAATGCTCCCATACATGCTCCGCTAAAATTACCTCTAAAGAGTTACTATCAAACCTTTTTATCCAATCTTCTCTTTTTAATAAATTCAATTCATCTTCATTTGTATGTAACCATCCTGGGTTATTGTTAATTTCTCCTGCACCAACAACAATTTTTAATTCGTCTTTTACAACCATCATTTCACCCCTTTGAATATTTCAACATATAAATTCTACAAGATACTACTTTTTCCTCCTTTGACCAAAAGAAAAAACCTTGCGCGCTCCCTAGGCACACAAGGCTTACAATTTATTATATCCCCTTAATTAGCTTTTTCTAAGCTATCTTGCGAACTTGTATCTTCTTTTAAATGACTATGTTTTTTCGAATAAACAAAGTATACAACTACTCCAATTGCTAACCAAGCACCGAAGTACATCCATGTTGTTAATGGTAGATTGAACATTAAGAATAGACAACATGCGATTGAAATGATTGGTAAAGTTGGTACAAGTGGTACCATAAATCCGCGCTTTAAATTCGGATGTGTTTTACGAAGAATGATAACAGATACACCAACCATCGCAAATGTTAATAACGCTCCAATATTCGCTAAATTCGACAATTCTTTTAAATCGATAAATCCAGCAATTAAAGCACTACCAATCCCTGTTAACCAAGTTGAAAATGTTGGTGCTTCTGTCTTCTTGTTAATTTTCGCAAAAGATTCTGGCAATAAACCGTCACGACTCATTGCAAAGAATACACGTGTTGTTGCGTAAATATAAGCAAAAATTACAGCCATAATACCAATTACAGCTCCAATAGCAATTACACCAGCTACTTTATCTTGTCCGACAACTTCTAGTACATAAGCCATTGCTTCTGGTACATCTAATTCTTTATAAGAAACCATACCAGTCATAACAAGACAAACTGCAACATAAATGATCGTACAAATAACTAACGAAGCAATGATACCAATTGGAAGGTCACGCTGTGGATTTTTTACTTCTTCTGCTGAAGTTGCTAATGCATCAAAACCTAGGAAAGCAAAGAATACTGCTGCTCCTCCGGCAAAGACTCCACTTAAACCGTACGGTGTAAATGGTACCCAGTTTTCTGGTTTTACGTAGAATACACCAACTGCAATAAATAAGACAACAATAGCAATTTTAATTAATACCATTGCGTTATTTACACGCTTACTCTCTTTCGTACCACGTGATAACAACCATGTTAATACGAGCGTGATGATTACTGCTGGCAAGTTCACAATACCACCTTGAGATGGAATCGTTAACAGCGCTTTTGGAATTTCCAATCCAAATCCACTTATCAGGTTATGGAAGTAACCTGTCCATCCGCCAGCTACGGCCGCTGTTGTTACAACATATACAGATAGTAACGTCCATCCCATTAAATGGGCTACAAACTCACCAATTGTTGCATAAGAATATGTGTATACACTACCTGAAACAGGAAGTGTCGAAGCAACTTCCGCATAACATAATGCTGCAAATCCACAAACAATTGCTGCAATCATAAATGAAAAAATAACTGCTGGACCAGCATCTCTTGCTGCCACTAATCCAGTTAATACAAGAACTCCTGTACCGATTATCGCACCAATCCCTAGCATTGTTAGGTCAAATGCCCCTAGTGTTTTCGTCAAAGTTTTACTTTGACTTTCCCCTAACAGTTGCGTAACGGATTTCTTTTTAAATAGGTTGGCCACGATGTATGCCCCCTTTGACTAAGAAGAGCTAAGAGGTCTTCTCTCTTAGCTCTTATCATGTTGTATTAAATATTGTTCGATTTTTAATTTGTATTATGCTTCAATTAGCAAGATACAGTTTCTGCTTCTAATAATTCTTTTGCACCTTTGTATTCTACACCGTGAGCTTCTGCAACTGCTTCGAATGTTACATAACCAGCTAATGTATTAATACCTTTTAATAATGCAGAGTTGCCTAGGCAAGCTTCTTTGTAGCCTTTGTTTGCAATTTGTACTGCGTATGGTACTGTTACGTTTGTTAATGCAAGAGTTGATGTACGTGGAACCGCACCTGGCATGTTTGCAACTGCATAATGAACAACGCCGTGTTTTTCATAAGTTGGGTTATCATGAGTTGTAATACGATCAGTTGTCTCGAAAATACCACCTTGGTCAATTGCGATATCTACTACAACAGAACCTGGTTCCATTGATTTAATCATTTCTTCTGTTACAAGTTTTGGCGCTTTTGCACCTGGAATTAATACCGCACCGATTACAAGATCAGACTCTTTTACAGCTTCTGCGATGTTGTAAGGGTTAGACATTAGAGTTTTCACTTGGTTACCGAAAATGTCATCTAATTGACGAAGGCGTTCTGCACTTAAGTCGATGATTGTTACATCCGCACCTAGTCCAACTGCAATTTTAGCAGCATTTGTACCAGCTTGTCCACCACCGATAATTGTTACTTTACCACGTTTTACTCCTGGAACGCCTGCAAGTAAGATACCTTTGCCGCCTTTGTTTTTCTCAAGGAATTGTGCACCAATTTGTGCAGACATACGACCAGCTACTTCACTCATAGGTGCAAGTAATGGTAAAGAACGGTTTTCTAATTGTACTGTTTCATAAGCGATTGAAACAACTTTCTTTTCAATTAATGCTTTTGTTAATTCTGGTTCTGGAGCTAAGTGTAAGTATGTGAATAAGATTAAACCTTCGCTAAAGTGCTTATATTCGCTTTCAATTGGTTCCTTAACTTTCATTACCATATCCATGTCCCAAGCTTCTTCAGCTGTATCAACGATTTTTGCACCTGCTTCAACGTACTCAGCATCTGTAAAACCAGATCCTATACCTGCACCCTTTTGAATGAATACTTCGTGATTGTTACGAACTAAATGTACAACACCAGCTGGTGTCATTGCCACACGGTTTTCGTTGTTTTTAATTTCTGTTGGTACCCCAATACGCATAATGAAATGCCCCCTTATAATTAACAGAAAAAAGGAATTCTTTTTTCTTTTTTTAATAATTAATAACTTATGTCCTTATTCTAGCATAACTTAAAAGTTATGAAAACGCTAACATACTAGATTTTAAAAGTTTTTATATTTTGAATAGTGTAAATATAAAGAACTTTATTTTTCAGGGGAATTTCTCATATTCCGTTTATCTATCACTCTCTTTTTATTATAACCTTTGCAATCCAACGTTAACATTTTATTATTTGACAATAATATAACAATGTGAAAAAACAATACAAATCGCATACATATGCAATTAAAATCCCCTGTAACATTTTAGAAGTATATTCTTTTTTATATAAATCCATTTTAATTTTTCAACATATAAATGACTGCTATGAAGAGAAGAAGGTGACTTTACACTCGGTTGTTCTTGGCATGGGGCTAAAAAAGACTCTGACCGCTTCTATACATGGCCGGATGCTCTCTCCCACCTGAAAATTAGATTTTATGTCGGTTTTTCAATTTGTACTTATATAATAAAAACAGCTACCGATATTTAACCGGCAGCTGGATAACCTATGAATAACTTTGAAAATAAATCTTCCGTTGTTTCTGTAATCTTATCAAACACATCTGTTTCACTTTCTTCTTGCTCTTTCATCATTTTAACGGTTTCTTGTGCATCCACAGGGTAGTCTGTAACAATCCCATCGACATTAAGCTTATAATATTTTTTAAAGCTTTCCATATCATTTACAGTCCATACATAAATTGGCTTATTTAACTTTCGTGCTGCTTTTACTAAGCTTTTATTTAACATATATTCTTCTGCAACATAAAAATCTGCTTGAACGTATTTTAAATTTGCTCTACTTGCATATAAAATATATCCTACCTTTATGTTTGGATTTGCACGTTTAAATTCTTTAATGAGCGGATAATGCAATGTTTGAATGACACATTGTTTTTCAAAGTCATTTTCCTTTATTGTTTTCAATACTTTCTTTACAAAATCTTTTTCATTTCCGTGCAATTTCACTTCTATATTGAGTTTTATCTTGTTTTTCGCAAGCTTAATCATCTCATCAAGTGTACTAATTCTTCCCGTGAATCCATCTTGATGAAGAGTAAGCTTTCGAAGCTCATCCATCGTCAAATCCGATACTTGTACATTGGCATTCGCAAGACGCTTTAAGTTCAAATCATGTATCACTGCCAATTCACCATCTTTTGTTTGCAACACATCAATTTCAGCATACTCTGCTTTTGCATCAATCGCACCTTGCAAGGCCTCTTTCGTATTCTCTACTCCTTTGGAAACATATCCACGATGCGCCATAATAACGGGTTCTTTATATGAATTCGTAATAAACGTCACAATAAAAGCAACAACCACGCCCACGGTGAAAATACCAACAATATATACACCAATAAACTTCAAACGATGCTTTTTAAAAAAACATTTATCTGCTTTTGTTTTGGAATAATCTAAGCCTTCTTCTAATAAAACATCTTCAACTGGAACCTTTTGTAAATAAAGTCTTGTCAATGCCATAATATAAAACGGCGTTACAATAAAACTAAATAAATATAATGTACTCGTCAAAAATACAGATAGGGTAGATTCCGCTAATAAAGCAAATGTTCCTTTTGGATTCGTAAATTCATACACACACCATAAAAGTAATAAGTACAGACCCATAAATAAAACGAACATAATCCCTATCGAAATAAAAAGTCCGACTAAAAAGAATAAGACTTTAAAAAAGCTTTCTTTTACCAACTTTGCACTCTTACGTGCAGCTGTGCGAAATGGTTTTTCTTCTAAAACAATAATAGGAAAAACAAAAATCCATCTCAAATTTAAATACGCAACTACAGCAAAAAAGGTATAATACCCTACTTGCCCCATTGTCGTTTTAAACAATTCTCCTGTAATAAAATTAGGAATTTGAATTTCAGGGATTAGTGCAGATTTATAACCGACGCTTAAAAGAGGTAACAAGATTACCGCATACAAAATAAATCCTGGTAAACAATATGTGAAAAGAGAAGGTAAATACGTTACCGTTTTATACAGAATCGGACGCAATTTTACCCTTTGTCGTTTATGTGCAAAATACGAAATAATGATAAGTACCGCAAATTCCGTAAAAATGAGAAAAAGTGCCAATATCGATAAAATGAAAATAGCTGCGATACCATATGGAGTTTTCAAAAAAGCTAACAATTCATCGTTTGTCGCATTTGCATAGCCGCCCCAATACAACAACTTATTAAAAATCATACCGAATAACGGTATAAATACAATGGCTGCTAATAGTTTATAAACAAGCTGAAACGCCAACACATTCCAAAAAGCAAATTGTACTGTTTGAAAGGAATGTTTCATGACTCCTGGTATAGATAGTCTTTTACGGTGTAGCATAAATTCCTCCAAATTCTAACACTATATTTGAGATGGATTCCATATTTCTATTTCAAATCCATCTTTTTTATAATAATATATTCCGCTTAATACGAACACTCTTATACATCCCAAAAAGAGTGACAGGCACACCCCCATCACTCTTTCTCATTTTCACCACACTATTGACGGTCAGTAAGACCCCCACTGACTAAAATTTTACCTTATTTTTTCTCTAATCCTTGTCCAAATGCTTTTAAAAAGCTAAATCCAAAAGTAATGGCTCTGTTAATATCCGGGTCTTTTAATACTTTAAAGAAGTCCATAACCTTTGTTTTCTTACCCTTTTTTAATTCGTCTGTTGCAAATTGTAATCCTGTAACTAAACTCGATGTCACCTGTTTTGTTACTTCTGGATCAACAGAAGATAGCGCTTCTCCTGCCCCCATCATATTATTTAATGCATTTTTTACCGGTTCACGATTTAATTGCTCAACAGCAATTTTAGAAACATCTTCTTTTGCAGCAAGCAAACTAATTGCTGCATCTAATATGCCAGCTTGTTGCAACTGTGCTAACAATTGCATCGTCTCTTCTACCGCTTCACGATTCTCAGCTAATTGGGTTAGCAGTTCATCTGATAACTGTTGTTTCTTTTCTGCTTCTGTAATGACCTTTTTCTGAATCAATGTAATTTCTTTTGCCACGTTCTTCGCCCCCTAGTTCTGATCCACAAGTGATACGTACTGCTTTCTCTGCCATTTCTGCTGAATTTCAACACCATTTTGCGGATGACGCTTTTTATCTCTTGGGTTTGAAGCAGGAAGTGGACGATTTCCTTTTTCACGTAGTACACGCATTTTCACCATCGTTTGTTTATAAGCCGGTGTACACGTATATAGGTCTGTCGCTGTTCCTGTTAAAATATTAATCGCTTCTTCATTTACTGTCGCATGCATCGGTAAATATAACTCGTTTCCAGTCACACGATCTGTAATAAGTGCCTGTACTTTGATTTTCCCAAACGGTGATGTCAGTTCTACAAGGCCACCATCTTTCACATTCCGCTCAGTAGCAAGCTCAGGTGAAATCTCAACAAACACCTCAGAAATTTTGGATAGAATCCCCACTGATTTATTTGTCATATTTCCTTCATGGAAATGTTCTAACATACGACCATTATTTAATAATAAATCGTAGTCTTCTGGCGCTACAACTGGCGGCACCCATTCATCTAGTGAAAGACGGGCTTTTTTATCAGGGAAATTAAAACCATCGACATATAATAACGGTGTATCACTACCGTCATGACTTCCCCAGCATAAACTGTTCCATCCTTCTAAACGATCATATGTTGCTTGTGAATAGAGCGGCGCAAGTGATGCAATTTCATCCATAATTTCACTTGGGTTCTCATAATTCCAATCCCCACCAAGTACACGTGCTACTTTTTGTAAAATCCACCAGTCTGGTTTAGAATCGCCAAGCGGTTTCATAACTTCATATAAACGTTGAATACGGCGCTCTGTATTTGTAAATGTTCCCTCTTTTTCTAAACTTGGTGCTGCTGGTAAAATAACATCCGCAAAGCGCGCTGTTTTTGATAAGAACATATCTTGAACAACAAGGAAATCAAGATTTGCTAAAATATGCTGTACATGATTTGCATTTGAATCTACTAAAGCCATTTCTTCTCCCATAACATACATACCACGCAATTTTCCTTCTTCTGCTGCAAGTAGCATCGCAATGTTATTTAGCCCTGGCTCTTTCGGAATCGTAGTTCCATATGCTTTTTCAAATTTCGCACGCATTGCATCATCCGATACCGCTTGATAACCTGGAAGCCAGTTTGGTAATGTTGCCATATCACAAGCACCTTGTACATTATTATGTCCGCGGAGTGGATATGCACCTGCACCCGGGCGACGATAGTTACCTGTTACAAGAAGTAAGTTTGAAATCGCTGCAGATGTTGTACTTCCTCCTGTATTTTGTGTAACACCCATACCCCAAAGTATACAAGTACCATCTGCTTCATATACCATACGAGCCATTTCTTTTAATGTATCTTTAGAAATACCTGTAATACTTTCCGTATAATCAAGTGTATATTTTTCTAACATCTTGCTATATTCATCAAAATTCTTCACATTTTCATCTAAGAATTTTTTATCATGCCAATCTTGATCAATAATATATTTTGTTACACCAGCAAGCCATACATAGTCAGTTCCTTGGCGCGGATGAACAAACAGATCAGCACGCTCTGCCATTTCATGTTTGCGAAGGTCCGCTACAATTAGTTTTTGTTCATGCAATTTGTGAGCACGTTTTACACGTGTTGCAAGTACTGGATGTCCCTCTGTCGGGTTTGCGCCGACAACAATGACTAGTCCTGCCTCAGCAATATCTTTCACTGTCCCAGCGTCACCGCCCATACCAACAGTTTTAAATAAACCATCTGTTGCTGGCGATTGACAGTAACGAGAACAGTTATCCACATTATTTGTTCCATATATTTGACGAGCTAACTTTTGCATTAAATAGTTTTCTTCATTTGTTACTTTTGAAGAAGAGATAAAGCCAAATGCATCACTACCATGTTCCGATTTAATATGTTGCATATTGGACGCAACAACCTCTAATGCTTCTTCCCATGATGCTTCAACGAACATATCCCCTTGACGAATCAAAGGCTTCGTAATACGGTCTTCACTGTTTACAAAGTCCCATCCGAACTTTCCTTTCACACATGTAGAAATTCCGTTTACTGGTGCGTCTGATACAGGTTGTACTTTTAAAATTTGACGATCCTTCGTCCACACTTCAAACGAACAGCCTACACCGCAAAATGTACAAACTGTTTTCGTCTTATTAATCTTCGTTGCACGCATTGCAGATTCAACTTCTGAAACTGCTAAAATACTACTATATCCAGGTTCTACATCCTTTACAAAATCAATCATTGGGTCTAAAACATTGGGTTTCAATCCAGTCATGAATCCAGCTTCCCCAAGCATAGATTTTTCCATTAATGCGTTACAAGGGCAAACTGTTACACATTGTCCGCAACTAACACAAGAGGAATCGTTAATACTCACCCCATTATCCCAAATAACACGCGGACGATCTAAACTCCAATCAATCGATAATGTTTCGTTTACTTGTAAATTTTGACATACTTCTACACATTGTCCACAAGCAATACATTGATTGGGATCGTAACGATAAAATGGATGAGTCATATCCACTTCTTTTGCACTAACTTTCGGTTCATATGGATATTTCTGCTCTTCAATTCCCATCATATGTACCGTATTATGGACTTTACAGTTCCCGTTATTATTATCACATACTGTACAATACAATAAATGATTCTCTAATATTCGATCCATCGCTTCCGTTTGTGCTTCTTTTGCGCGCGCTGATTGTCTTTCGATATGCATACCATTTTCTAATTTCGTTGAACAAGCACGCATTAATTTTCCATCCACTTCTACAATACATGTATCACAAGTTTGAATTGGATCAACCTCTGGTACGTGACAAATTTGTGGGTGCTCTAAATTACTTTCGTTAAATAATTGCAGTATCGTCTTTTCACCAGATGAAAGAAATTCCTTTCCATCTACGGTTACACGAACCGTTTGTTCTGCCATAGTTTCCCCTCTCCTTACAACTAACTGTACAATATAGTTTTGAATCCGTTTTCAAAACTATATTGCTGTACATTTTTTGAAACGCTCTGTTGAAATCCTATCTTAGAAGTCGATTCTTGATGCTATAAGGTATACTACAAAAGCCTAAAATGACACTATTCTACTACTCTATTATATCTCACATATACAATAATCACCAAATAATCTTCTGATAATATAGATAACGGATGCTTTTATATTTTCAATGTTTTATGATGAATAGGAAGAAAAATACATACGAAGGGGAAAATAGTATGGAGCCTGTCCAAGAAACATATAAAATGATACGTTATCAAGGAGGAGCCTTTTCCGAACGAGAAGATGAAGTTGTTACAGAATCCCCTGTAACAATTAAATTAAACGGGGAAGAATATGTAACAGTTGTATGCACTCCAAATTATATTGAAGATATGATAATAGGTTTTTTAATTTCTGAAGGAATTATTGCTTCTTATGAGAACATTGATGAGTTATGGATACAGAAAGACAAAGGGGTTGCTCATGTAAAAACATCACAAATCAATCCACTCTATCAAACGCTATATAACAAACGATATGTCACTTCTTGTTGCGGCAAAAGTAGACAAGGGTTTGTTTTTGTAAACGATGCAGCAAAAGCAAAAACTTTACATGATATACATGTAACAATTACTCCAGAAGAATGCTTTCATTTAATGAGCACCTTACAGCAATCTTCTACTACGTTTCGTCAAACAGGCGGGGTTCATAATACCGCCCTGTGCGATCGAAATACCGTTCTCATATCAAGAATGGATATTGGAAGACATAACGCATTAGATAAAATATATGGTCATTGTTTACGTAATAACATATCTGTCAAAGGAAAAATCATCGCATTTAGCGGTCGTATTTCATCTGAAATTTTACTCAAAGTTTCTAAAATCGGTTGCGAAATTGTTCTTTCTAAATCAGCTCCCACAAAATTAGCATTACAGCTCGCTCATGATTTAGGCATTACTGTAGTTGGGTTTATTCGTAATGACTCCTGTAATATTTATACTCATCCAGAACGAGTTGAAGGATATATACCAGAAACAAAATGATTCCTGCTAAAGGGATCGTTTTTTAGTTATAAAAATGTAATATATTTATTTGTTGAATAGTTAATAAAGTTAATATATAATTTCATTACATAAAGTAAATTACTAAAAAACAAATGAAGACACCTGTCTTCCTCGCATATATCTTCTTATTCTTTTACAAATTAAGAAAGAATACGTACAGAATATGTTTATGAATACACAGTAGATGTTCTATCAATATAATCATCAGACCCTTACGGATTACAAATTTCTTCTTTAAATATTAAAGCAGATTATTTATTTTCCTATAAAGCAGGATAAACTGAGGAGGTTACAGCTATGGAAATTCGTTTATTAACAAAAGAGGATGCAAAAATTTATTTAAAAGTGTGTATGGAAGGATTAACACAAAATCCAGAAGCCTTTAGTTCCTCTTATGAAGATGTATTAAAACATGAGGATCCTGTTGCTGCAATGGCAAAACGGTTAGATAACCCTAATAAATATACAATTGGTGTCTTTAAAGATAATGATTTAATTGGAATTACTACATTAGAAACAAAGTCATTTATTAAACAAGAACATAAAGCAAAAATCGGCTCTGTTTATGTCTCTCCAAAAGCTCGTGGTCTTGGAGCTGGACGTGCATTAATAAAAGCTATTATTGAAAATGCATATAAACTACATGTTGAACAGCTCATGCTTGATGTTGTTATGGGAAATGAAGCTGCGAAAAAATTATACAAATCGCTTGGCTTCCAAACGTATGGCGTACAAGAACGTGCCTTAAAGCACAATGGACAGTATTGGGATGAAGAACATATGGTTTTATTTTTAAATGACTAATTGTATAGCATCAATTTATATAAAAAACACCTTTCGATAAAGGTGTTTTTTCTTACAACAATGTAATGTTCCCGTCATCTTATTGAATGGTTCTATTCCCTCCTCTTCGCTATACTAAAAGTACGAAATCACAACAAAAAGACATGAGAGATGAAAAAATAATAGAAGTAATAGAATGAAATCAGTAATTGGAGGAATAACAGATATGAAACAGCACAAACATCTTATTTTGTTCATTTTTGGTACAATAATCGTCACTTCAGGATTAGCAATTCTTCCTTGGTTTATTGTATAAAGCTTCTATCATTTTTTGATTCCTTCCTATACAAAAATCCCCTGTACATAGCATACAGGGGATTTTTACGTACAAATAAAAAAGCTCATTGTTTCTCAAAATGAAACAATGAGCCTTTACATCTATTATAGAATTTCAAAAAATTTATTAGCACACGTCACAATAATTAGCATAGATACGGCAATACACATCACAATAGCATTGCGCTCTTGTTTATCTTTTTGTAAACGTTCTTCTTTTTTACTCACGTGTATAGTCCCCTTTATAACAATAAAAAAAGTGTGAGATAGGAGATTTTCCTTATCCGATGCGAGGTGAATACGAAATTCCTCACTATCTCACATACACAATAGAATGGAATTGTCATTTTATAAATAAAATGACATGACGTTATGTCGCAACATAGGGTATTTTGTGTCGCTACGCTTTCTATTATAAAAAAGAGTTGTGCAAAAGTAGTGCATTTTTTATGTCAATTGCCTTAGTAGAAAAAATACACTACAATTCAATCACGTAAACAGAGTTTTTTATTATTTTCATGTAAACTATACAAAGTAGAATGAATGTTTTGAGGTGCACAAGACTATGATTAAAATCTTATTAGTAGACGATGAAGAACGCATGTTACGATTGTTAGATTTATTTTTGAGCCCACGTGGTTATTTTTGTATGAAAGCCAATTCAGGTATAGAAGCTCTTGAACTAATTCAACAAAAGAACTTCGATATCATTTTGTTAGATGTGATGATGCCCAATATGGATGGATGGGATACATGTTATCAAATCCGTCAAATCAGCAATGTTCCAATCATAATGTTAACAGCTCGTAATCAAAACTACGATATGGTAAAAGGACTTACAATGGGAGCCGATGATTATATTACAAAACCTTTTGACGAACAAGTACTAGTTGCACGAATTGAAGCTGTACTGCGCCGAACAAAAAAGGATGGTTTTATAAGCTTCAATGGCATTGAATGGGATAAAACAAAACATACTGTTACTGTTTACAGCGAGAAAATTCCCCTTACACCTATCGAGTTTTCATTACTAGGACTGTTTTTACAAAATACAAACCGAGCTTATAGCCGTGATGATTTAATTGAAAAAATATGGGGTTATCAAACAGATATTGAATATCGTACTGTTGACTCACATATTCGCAATATCCGTGATAAATTACGAAAAAAAGACTTTCCTGTTGAAAAATACTTAGAGACTATCTATAAAGTGGGATATAAGTGGAAAAGCGAATGAAAATAATAATGCGAAACTTTTCTAAGTGGGACATGACTCACCTCACACTTAGAATTAGTTAAACAACACGTGATAAAACTTTGGTCAGTGGTGAGATTTCTTCCGCTGGCCATTAATGTGAAATAAAGGTATGGTGAAAAAATGAACAAACTTTCGCTCAAAATTGGTACATATTTCTTAATATTAGCTTTATGTATTGAAACAATTGCCTTTGTATCTTGTCATACAAGTCTGGCGAACATGCGTATCGAGGAAGAAAAATCCGCCCTTTTAGAAAAAGGAAAGCGCTATAGTAACTTTATTTCAAGACGTTATGGGCCACGAGCTTTTGAACATGCTGCAGCAATGGAATCACATTCTAATTCAGATACAAAGTTAGTCATAACAGACACTAATGGGCAAATCCTTTCCTCTTCTGATCCGGTAACACAAGAAATGAAAAAGCAACTTGCTTCCAAAATAAACTGTACTTCAATAGATGGAACTTTGGTTGAGAAAAATTGGAAAACATCGAAATTTATTTCAACAGCAACGCCAATTATCATTCATAGACAAATAGCTGGGTATGTACATATGTTTTTAGATACAGCCTTCTTAGAAAAAATGATTCTTCGTTTAACACGTCAATTTATTATTATTGGTATACTAACTCTTATTTTAACAACCATTTCTGTATTTATCTTTTCTCGTGTCATTACCGATCCTCTTATTAAAATGAAACGTGCAACAGAAAAAATGTTAAAGCTGAATAAACCAATTAAATTAGGAATTAAACGCAATGATGAACTCGGTAGTTTAGCAACAACAATTGAAGAATTATCCAGTGAATTAGCCTACATGAAAAAAGAAAGAAATGAATTTCTTGCAAGTGTAGCACACGAACTGCTCACACCACTCACGTATATGAAAGGTTATGCGAAAGTTGCTAAAAGAGATTCTTTATCTAAAGAAGAACGTGAAGAATACCTACAAATTATCGAAGATGAAACCGATAGTGTAACAGGACTCGTTCAAGATTTATTCGATCTTGTTCAGCTAGAACAACATCAATTTATTATAAAAAAACAAAAAGTTCCACTCTTGCCTTTTCTAGAGCGCATGATTGAAAAAACAAAAACTACACTTGCTAAAAAACAAATGAAAATTAAGTTCTACTGTGTAGATAACCTCGATGTATGTATGGATGAACGCCGAATGGAACAAGTTATGCTAAATTTATTACACAACGCCTATCAGCATTCTTATGAACAATCAATTATTACTGTACACGCATCACAAAATGAGAATACTTTTTCTATAAGTGTGCAAGATGAAGGAGAAGGTATTCCACAGGAAGATATTCCACATATTTTTGATCGTTTTTATCGAGTTGATAAATCAAGAACTCGAGCTACAGGGGGGAAAGGAATCGGTCTAGCTGTTGCAAAAGAAATTGTTGAATTACACAGCGGCTCCATTCAAGTAAAAAGTAAGTTAAGAATTGGAACTGAATTTATTATTGAATTACCAATTGAATAATATGTACGTTAAATCACCAGTAGTGTCTTTACTTCAAAACTGCTGGTGATATTATATTAATAGCCAATATTTATTCGCAAATCATTAGTAAACACATTAAAATACTACTAGTACGAGCTGACCTTTTGAAATTATTCTTATTTCAATATAAAATGTAAATACAACTGTGAAAGGTTCGGAGGGTGATACGATTGGAAATCCATGTATTAACAAAACAAGAGGCAGAAATTTACTTAGAACTTCGTGTAGAAGGATTAAAACAAAATCCAGAGGCTTTTAGTTCTTCTTATGAAGATATTATTAATAAAGAATGCCCGATTGAGTATAAAGCACAGAAATTAGCACAAGATGAAAACTATACACTAGGTGCATTTAAAGACGATAAATTAATCGGGGTTGCAACCTTGGAAACGAAACCATACGTGAAACAAGAGCATAAAGCAAAAATCGGCTCAGTATATGTATCTCCAAAAGCACGTGGACTTGGAGCAGGAAAATCCCTCATTAAAGAGTGTATTGAACTTGCAAAAACATTAGAAGTAGAACAAGTTATGCTTGATGTTGTTGTCGGAAACGATGGTGCAAAAAAACTTTACGAATCATTAGGATTTAAAACATTTGGTGTACAAGAGCGCTCTTTAAAATATAATGGCCAGTACTGGGATGAAGAGCATATGGTTTTATTCTTAGATGAAGAAAACTAATAAAAAAGTCCTCAAGTATGAGGATTTTTTTATTACCATTTTACATTGCAAACCACGAATTATATAACAACTGAATTGCCTCTTCAATCTCTGCCTCTGATAAAATAGCAAACCCAAGTAAAACTGTATTTTTTGAAGTAGTCCCTTCTTTATAGTACATAGAAACTGGATATACTTTTATACTATTTTCAGCTGCTCTTTTTATTAATTCTTCTTCTAACATTTTATTGTGAACCTTTAATAAGATATGTAAGCCAGAATCTTCTCCGATTACTTCCACCTTATTAGAAAAGTACCTTTCTATCGCTGAGACAAGAGCATCTCTCTTTTTCCGATAAACGACTCGCATCTTATGAATATGTTTTTCCCAATATCCTTCATTTAAAAACCTTCTAATGATTTCTTGATCGATTCTTGAAACACTTTGTGTATAAAATAAATATTGTGTTTGATACAACTCAATTAGCTGTTTAGGCAGCACCATGTAGCTCATACGTAATGATGGAAGCAATGCTTTTGAAAATGTTCCCATATAAATTACATTTCCCTCTGTATCAAGCCCTTGCAATGCTGGAATCGGCTTTCCAGAGTAACGAAACTCACTATCATAATCATCTTCGATAATATAACGTCCACGCTCCCCTTGTGCCCATTGTAATAGTTGCATCCTTCTTTTAATTGGCATAATCATTCCACACGGAAATTGATGAGATGGAGTAACGAACACAACATTTGCATTACTACCTTCTAAATCTGAAATACAAATCCCATCCTCATCAAGCGAGAGCATCTGAACATTTTCTTCTCCTTTCTCAAAGGTAACCAATTTCCGGTGATATCCTGGATTTTCAACTGCAAAATGACTTCCCTTTAGCAGCTGAAACAACATTCTTATTAAAAATTGTGTTCCGGCCCCTATTACAATTTGACTTGCTGAACATCTCACACCTCTTGATTCATATAAATATTTCGCCATCTCTTCACGCAAACTCGCTTCACCTTGGGGATGGCCAAGAAAGAGTAGATCCTTATTTTCTAATTGCCATACCTCGTTTGAAATCTTCCGATAAACCGAGAATGGAAATGCATTTACATCTACACCTGTTTGTGTAAAATCATATTTATATTTCTGTTCCCTATGCAGTACTTCCTTAACAACTTCTCTTTTTTTCACTGTATATATCATTTGTTCAATTTCACATACAAAATACCCCTTACGTGAAACTGATTCAATATATCCTTCTGCAAGAAGCTGTTCATATGCCGATTCCACTGTATTTTTACTTACCTCTAAATGCGCCGCTAACTTTCTTTTTGCTGGGAGCTTCGTCAAAGGAGGGATTTTTCCACTTCTTATTTCTGCTTTTATATACTCGTATAACTGTACATACAGTGGGATTTTTTCCTCCATATTCAAATTTGGTGTTAATTCTAACATGAAATCTGACCCCTTTATAAAATGAATTATTGATACTTTTTATAGTACCAGAAGTTATATATAATTCCTTCTATCATGTAAATTTTAAAAAATCAATCTTAGAAAGGAGCATCATGATGATGAACAATAACAGACGACTCGGTCTCATTATGATTATTACAGGAGCTACTTTATGGGGAGTATCAGGTCCGATGATTCAGTGGCTTTTTCAACATACTAAGGTATCATCTATCGATTTTTTAGTAATTCGCCTATTGCTTGCTGGGGTCTTTATTTTATGTTTCTTACTTACCAAAAAACAAAATATATTTCGTATTTGGCAACACCCACGCCATCTTTTACAACTTATCATTTTCTCTATTCTTGGGATGCTTGGCGCACAGTATGCTTTTATCGAAACAGTGCATATTAGCAACGCTGTTACTGCTACTCTATTTCAATTTTTAGGGCCAGTTCTCATTACTATTTATGTTGCAGTGCAACATAAAAAGCTTCCTTCCATTATGCAAGTATTGGCAATTGTCTCTGCCCTGACAGGAACATACTTTATCATTACAAATGGAGCCGCCCAAAATATTGTCTTATCGAAAGAAGCGATTTTATTTGGTCTGTTAACAGCAATTGGTTTTGCCTTTTACACGCTGCACCCAGCTTCCCTTATTAAACAATGGGGGACGACTCTTATTATTGGCTGGGGTATGTTAATCGGGGGTCTTGCACTATTTATTTGTAATCTCTCCTTCGAATGGAAACAACTTTCACAAACCTTTACATTGCAAACATTCTCTATGCTAATTCTAATCATTGTAAGTGGAACACTTTCTTTCCTTCTTTACATTGGTAGTCTAAAATATTTATCAGCAACAGAGACAAGTATCTTATCTAGTATTGAACCGCTTGTAGCAGCCATTGTTTCCATCACTTGGCTAAAAGAATCTTTCGGAACATACCAATTACTAGGCGGTGTGTGTATCGTCATTGCTGTTATTTTCTTAACAATGCCAGAAAAAGATGCAGAGCCTACATTTACAACTGAACAAATATAGTACAAAATGTCAAAAGAGGTCATACTAAACTTATGACCTCTTTTTATGAATTAAAAGGAATTGTCCTGTCTTCTAGCAAATACAATTACACTAACTATGAAAAATAGGAGTGTGGCAAGATGAAAAAAATTGGAACCGTGCTACTTTTCTCCTGTATCATCACTGGCTGTACCTCACTAGGGCAAAATTCCAAGGAACCGATAAAAGAAATAACCGAAATCTCTAAACCTCAAACTAACGCACCCACCTTTTTTCACCTTAGTGTCTTAAAGGATGTTTACTGGCAAGAAAGCCCTTCCTTTGTAGAAGGAAAGATGCCGTTAAAAGGCATTGAAGGAAAGATTGCAATTGCAGATAGTACTTTCATTGCCAATGAGAAAAATAAACAGATGTGGTTCTTCCTCGATCCACAAATGCCATCTGGTAAACTATCTATTATTGCTCTAAAACAAGGATCTACAACACCCACTCCCGTACTCTTTCCAGATGAAGCTTCCGAACAGACTTGGACTACTCCTACTCCCATTCATTCAAATACAGAAGAACTACCTCTTCTTATGTCACTGCCTTCCCCCGGATTATGGGTATTAAATGTATATATTGATGAGAAATATTATGAGCAAATTGTTATTCATGTAGAAAAGAGTGACAAAGCTTAATTTCTTCCTTACAACAATGTAATTCTTATGTCATCTACTTCGATAGTTGTATCTCCCTCTCTCTCTTATACTAAAAATAAGAAATGCAACAACAAACAAGGAGAGATGAGAGATGAAAAAAGTGATGGATGTTGTAGTGGCAGTGGTAGAGGTTTTCGTAAATGGAAAGCAAGTTGCAATGGAGTTGAATAAATAATGCAGAGCGAAATATTTATTACTAATCATATAAAACAATAAGCGGGAGTACGATTTCTTTATTGTTTTGATCTCTTATCTCACTAAAAAAGCAGCGCCCTTCTAAGAAGATGGCACTGCTTTTTTATTATTATTTTAAATAACTTGGCATTTTTGTAATTTGCGCTACTCCTGATTCAATTGCTGCTTTTGCTACTGCAGCTGCAACACTTGGGACAACTCTTTTATCTAGCGGATTCGGAATTACATAGTTTTCATTACGTTCTTCATCAGTAATGATGTTAGCGATCCCATATGCTGCAGCTAATTTCATTTCCTCTGTAACATCTGTTGCACGTACATCTAATGCCCCACGGAATATACCAGGAAATGCCAACACGTTATTTACTTGGTTTGGATAATCAGAACGCCCTGTTCCAACTACAACAGCACCAGCCTTTAGTGCATCCTCTGGGTATATTTCTGGGATTGGGTTCGCCATTGCAAACACAATTGGTTTTTCACTCATTGTCTGTACAAGTTCTGTGGTTAACACATTAGGAGCAGATACACCGATAAAAATGTCTGCTTCATGAATCGCTTCTTTTAATGTTCCACGTATATATTCGCGATTTGTTTTCTTTGCAATCTCTATTTGTGCCGGATTCATCCATGATTCACCCTCACAAACAATTCCTTCTAAACTTACTAATGTAATATGCTGCGCTCCAGCTTGTAACAGTAATTTAGCAATTGCTATCCCTGCCGAACCAGCACCATTAATGACAATTTTCACTGCATCCATCTGTTTGTTTACAACTTTTAACGCATTAATAACCGCAGCTAAAACAACAATTGCTGTTCCATGTTGGTCATCATGAAACACCGGAATATTTGTTTCTTCTTTTAAGCGCTTTTCAATTTCAAAACAGCGCGGCGCTGCAATATCTTCTAAATTAATACCTGCAAATGTAGGTTCTAAGTTTTTAACAATGGTTACGATTTCATCTACATCAGTCGTTCCAAGACAAAGCGGAAATGCATCTACATTCGCAAACTTTTTAAATAAAATACTTTTTCCTTCCATAACAGGCATAGCTGCTTTCGGGCCAATATCACCTAATCCAAGTACTGCTGTTCCATCCGAAACAACTGCAACCATATTACCGCGCGCTGTATAGTCATAAGCTGTTTCTTCATCTGCAGCGATCGCTTTACAAGACTCAGCCACTCCTGGTGTATATGTCAAACTTAAATCATCTGCTGAATTTACTTCTACTTTACTTGTAATTTCAATTTTCCCTACCAATTCTTTATGAAGTAATAATGAACGTTCATTAATTTGACTTTCTAACATATAAATAAGCTCCTCCTAATTTGACAAGCTAGCTACGTTTTTACATAGCTAGCTTGTATGATAATAATTTACGAAAACATTTTTAATAAAATTGTTGCTGTTACGACCATTGCAGCACCGCCCAAACGCGTGGAAATTTGCGCAAATGGCATTAATTCCATACGATTTGAAGCTGATAAAATCGCAACGTCTCCAGTTCCGCCTAATCCGCTATGGCATCCTGTTACAATCGCAGATTCAACTGGGTACATTTTCATGACTTTCCCAACAAGGAAACCAGTCGTTATCATTGTTAATACTACTGATGCACACACCACAACATATCCAACTGAAAGAACAGCTGCTACATCTTTTAATGGGATATATAACAATCCTAAACCAACCATTAATGGCCACGTTAAGCTTGTCGAAATAAATTTATATAAGTGATATGCACCTTGCTCCATTTTTGCTGGCATTAATTTAAAGTATTTTACAAGTGCTGCTGAAAAGATCATAATGATTGCCCCTGGAATACCAATAAATTTAGAAGCAAATCCACCGAAAATAAAGAACGTACATGCAATTAATAAACCTGCTCCCATTAATGAGAAGTCAATTGGTTTTTCTGTATTTTGTTCTTTTAATAATTCATCTTGATCACCTGTTTTTACCAATGCACCATTACCGCTAAGCTCTGGTTTTTTCTCACCTAAGCGCTTCATGTATCCAGCGCTTACAATCGCAAACATATTTCCGATAACCGCTGCTGGCACAAGCTGAGATACAAATGTTGCTGATGATTGATTTAAAATGTCACTGTAAGCTAAGGAAAGTGGTAAAATACCTTCTCCGATACCACCGCTCACAATTGGTACAATGATAAAGAAGAACGTTCGCTTCATTTCAAATCCAAATAATGATCCAACTAATAATCCAACTGCAATAGAAGCAATTGTTCCTACAACTAACGGAATAAACATACGAACAAACCCTTGTACTAACACTTTACGGTTCATTCCTAAAACACTTCCGACTACTAAACAAGAAATATATAAATATAAAAAGTTCGACTTTTTCATTAGCATCGTCGCTGCTTCCATTGAAGCTGGATTCATCCAATTAAAAAACACTAGTAAAGATGGAATAAATAATGAAAGAATTGCTGGTCCACCAATATTTTTTAAAATCGGAATCCTCATCCCAATATCACCTAAGAAAATCCCCATGATCATAATGACTGCAAATCCACCAATCATATCAGCAGGTAATTTGTTATATACAGATGCTCCATAAATAATAGCTGCTAATACGATATATAACGGTAAAGGTATAACACCAATTTTAATATTCATAATTTTTGAAACAAAAGACTTTTGTTCCACCTCTGTTGTTTCCACGGGTGATACCGCTTCCACTTTTTTTTGAATCCCCATATAGGCACCTCCTTATATTCTTATCTACAATATTAAAACGCTTTCAATAGTAAAAATAGTTTTTGTAAGTTTTGTAATTAGTTTTGTAATTAAAAAAAGTATAAGCGGCTTATATAAGCCGCTTATACATACAAACGTATTTTGTTTTCATCGATGCATCGTAATTTACTTACTGGTCTCCCCACATGTTGATAAACCATTTCATTTTCTAAAACTCCAATTTCAGTTAAGAACATTACATACTTTCGAATAGACACCCTTGAAATTCCAACTAATTGAGCCATTTCATCTGTTGTAAATGCTTGTCCATGAAGTGATTCTATTTGCTTCCAAATTAACTGTAATGTTTGTCTTGTTAGCCCTTTTGGCAGCTCTTTATTCACATAAGTTTCTACTTTTTCTTTTTGTAAAATCAACGTATCTAATTCAGACTGGCTAATTTTTTGCTGTTCTTTCATAAAGATAAATTTTTCTCGATATGCGGTTAATGCTTCCTTAAACCTTTCAAATGTAAATGGTTTAATTAAATAATCAACAACCCCATATTGAAGTGCTTTTTTAATACTTCCCATATCATGCACAGCTGAAATCATGATAACATCAATTTCTTTTTCTTGATTCCGAATATGCAGTAGCAATTCAAATCCTGTATCAACAGGCATAAAAATATCAAGCAATATGAAATCTATAGACGATTCCTTTAATATCTCTACTGCTTCTTTCACAGAATTAGCTATATGAACAAGTTCAAACCCTCCTACTTGCTCTAAATAATGCTTATTTAACATCGCTACCATTGGATCATCTTCTACAATCAAAACTTTGATCATATCCCTATCTCATCCCTACTTTTGTATGGTATTTCAATGGTTATAGTCGTTCCCTTCCCTAACAAAGACTCTACCTGTATATCCCCATTTATTCGCTTTAAACTATCCTTTACAAGATACAAACCATATCCTCGATTTTCTCCTTTTGAGGAATACCCTTTGACAAATAATTTGTCAATTTCTTCTTGCCGGATTCCAACTCCTGTATCTTTAACTGTGATAATCATCTTATCATGATATTGAATAGAAATATCTACTCGCTTATATTGACAATTTATCACCGCATCTAATGCATTATCAATTAAATTTCCTACAATTGTAATGAGTTCATGAATAATACTTTCATCATATGGCTCTGGTAAGTAAGAATTTTCGCTTACAATGAGTTGTATACTCTTTTCCCTTGCGTAACTAAGTTTACCAAGCATAAATCCTGCAAATACAGGATTTTTTATTTTTCGCATCACACCACCAATTTCATATTGATGCTCCGAGACCATGTTACTAATATAGGTCTCTAATTGTTCATAATGCTTCATATGTGTAAGCCCTAATACAACATGCATCTTATTCATAAACTCATGAGATTGTGCCCTGAGCGCTTCTGCATAAAGTTGAATATCCGTTAATTGTTCTGCTAATTGCCTAATCTCTGTTTTATCACGAAATGTTGCAATAGCACCAACAATTTCTCCTTTAACATATAAAGGAACTCTATTTGTAACAATGGTAATTCCATAAAGATTTTGTTCCTCATACAATTGTGCTTTCCCCGTTTGTAACACTTCTTTTATACATGAGTTGGGCATATACTTCTCAACATCTTTACCAATAAAATCTTCTTCGAGACCACTTTTCTTAAATAACCGTTTCGCTTCGTTATTAATTAAAGTAACTCTCGCATCTTTATCGACAGCAATAATTCCTTCTTTAACAGATTGTAACATCGTATTCCGTTCTTCTAAAATTTTTGCGATTTCGCTAGGTTCAAGATCAAATAAAATTTTCTTAATATGTCTAGCTAATAAAATAGCACCTATAATTCCAACTAAGATTCCAACACCGACACCGATATAAATAATGTATCTACTCTCTTTTATCCTCTCATGCACATTATCAGCTGAAATTCCGACAGCAACAACCCCCATTTGTTCTCTCGTTTCAGAAAAAACAGGTACAAACACTCGCATAGAGATTCCCAATGTTCCTTCTGCCATTGATACATGCTCTTTTCCTTTTAAGGCTATCCCTTCATCCCCCCCTACAAAGTGATGGCCGATTTTTTGAGGATCTGGGTGAGATTTGCGAATGCCATTCATATCCATGACCACGATAAATTGAACATCTGTATTTTTTAACAACCGATTTGTATACGTTTGAATTTCAGATATATCTTTTCTTCCTGCTAAAGCATCAATTACAAGTGGTGAATTTGCTACAATACGCGCGATTGTTTTTGCTTTTTCAGCTTGACTTTCTTCCGTCGTACGTTCGACATTATGACTAATTAATATATCTGTTACAAGTAAAGAAAGTAAAATAACAGTACATACCAGCAACGTAATCGTTTTCCATAAACTTAACAATTTTTTTCTTTTTCTCATCCCTTTATTGTCTCCCTTATTTCTTCTTTACTACACGCGAAATCTATCTTACTTATTCTTTTTTATGAATACAACGTTTTTTAATACAACTGAACTTTAATCATGCCTCAGCAAACGGGATTTTACGAGGATTTTATCTCCCACCTATTTTCTTTGTTTTTACTGAATCTTGAGATGAGAATATTACCGTTCGCAAATGGTAATATAATAAATGGTAGCGATTTTTGCAAACGAGAAACAAATGGGAATATAGTTAAATAAATAATAAAACGAGAAATATTCATCATTGTTTTTCTCTCCTATCTCCCGATGTATAACTAAACAAAAACAAGAGAAATTCAGTATAAAAAATTATGCTGAATTCCTCTTGTTTTTGTTAAATATAATCATCACTTTCTCTTCTTAACTCCATTTCTGTCCCATTCACTTTGAATTTTGCACATAACTAATAGCTTGACTCCCCATCTGTACCCATGCCTGTTCAAAGCTTTCGCGTGGAACACTTACACTTGCAGTATCACTAAGCGGATCATGAATATAAACTAACTCCTTATCATAACCAATAAGAAGAATACAATGTTCATTGTACGTAATAGAGACATTACCTGCATCTGTTTCCCATGTATCAAATTCATTTTCATCCAAAGGAGCATATGTTGCATTTGTAATCATAACAACTGGCTTGCCCTCTATTACAGTTTTATAAATTTCATTTATATTTTCACCTGTTAAATCAACAACTTGATTTGGTAAGTATTTATTTGCTAACTGAAAAAGCGGTTCATGATACACACCATATCCTGATTCAGAAAAAGTATAAATATTCCCTACAAACCCTTCATGTGGATTACCGCGTACACCATCATTTGAAAAGGAAACTTTCTGTATTTCATCTGCCAGCGTCATCTTACCTACTGAAACACCTGCGTACTGTAACATCATGGCTAAGCTAGTTACTTCGCAGCCTCTATCTAACTCTGGTAACTGCTGGATAAAAGGTACATTTTGCAATAATACTTTTTCTTCATCTGCATTCCCCAGCATCTTTTTCTTTTTTGCTTGCGCAACTGGAGTAACAAGCTGATTCTTACCGCTTTCCTTTTGGACAAATTTGTTTGAGACGATTCTCTTTACATTTTCTACACGTTTAGTAACAGGCATTATGCCGCTCCTTTTCATATATACACTACAGATAAATATCCCTAATACAATCAAACATATATACACCTTCCACTTTCGCATCATTCTTCTATCTTCACGTCCTTTTTAATTCGTTAAATACGAATAAAATGCATCCGCATCTGTTTGAACCATAGGTAAAAAGACAAGTTCTTTTCCCTTTTCAGGTTGTTCCTTTTTTATTTTCTCTGTTAACTGTTGAATATTTGTATTTGTACTATCTATGCCAATCTCGTCTGCAATTTGTATTACTTTCTGCTCATTTATTTCTCTTAGCACTTGGTAAATATCTTTACCATATAAATCAATATGAAGTTCTTTTGCTTCGTCCTGAATTTTCCCCTCGTATACTTCTTGTGCCAAATCTTCTATACCTTTTCCTTTTTGAGAAATCCCTAGCTGTTTCGCTTCTTCCTTTACTTTCGTTCCATAAATCTCGGTTGCAATCTCTTCTATTTCTTTTCCTTTGGTTGAAACCCCAAGTTTATCTGCTTCATCATTGATCTTGATTATATTAATTTGATTTATTAAATCCACAATAGATGTATTATCTATTATTATTCCTAAATTCGCTGCTTCTTTTTTTACTTTGGTTTCATAGATTTCTTCTGAAAGAGCCCCCACATCTTTTCCCTCAGTAGGAATCCCTAGCTGTTTTGCTTCCTGATCAACTTCAGTTTCATGAATTTCTTTTTCTAATGTGATTTGTTCTTTACCATCCGTTTCAATTCCTAGTTTTTTTGCTTTTTCCTCTGTATGTGCCACATGTATTTTCCCATCATTTAGTTGTTCTTTACTGCGCTGAACAAAGTCCGTTTTTCCTTTTGACATCATAGAAGAGGATGCGCCTCCCATTACGCTTAAACTCAACATTCCAATAACAAATAATGACACTATCTTTTTCTTTTCCAAATTTCATCTCCCCTTTACATTTCTTACACTGTGATTTTCTTCTGATGCTTCCTCTTCCATTTTCCCCACATTATCGTAAAAGATATGCTCAATTCGGTTCCTATTAAAATTACCCATGAACATAACTATCTAGCTATCCTCAAAAAGAATACAAAGTGATTACTTTTTCTCTCTTTTGTCCTTCTTATTCTGTGTAAACTCTATTATTAAAAATATTTCTTAACTTTCCCTTAACAAAAAGACGACCTTGTAAAAACAAGATCGTCTCCAATTTCTTTATATTCTTTGATTTTTAGGTAAAATCACTTCAAAACAAGTACCTTCATTCATTTTACTCTCTACTTTTATTTTCCCATGATGCTTTTCTACAATCCAGCTGGCAATTGAAAGACCTAAACCAGCACCTTCTGCCTTCGTTCTTGCCTTATCTCCTTGATAAAAACGGTCAAATAACTTTGGAATCTCTTCTTCTTTTATTCCAATTCCATTGTCTTTTACCTGAATCGTAATTGAACCATTGGTTTGCATGCATGCTACTTGAATGGTTCCGCCCACATCAGTATATTTCATCGCATTGTCTAATAAAATTACCACCATTTGATGAATTCGTTCTCTATCACCAATAAAAGATACTTTAGATTCGATTTCCAATGTCATCTTTTTCTCTTGATACGCAGCAATTTCTGTATAAGGATCTACTACTTCCGTTAATAATTCATCTAATGCAAATTCCTTTTTATACATTTCAATTTGATTCGAATCCGAACGAGCTAATAATAATAAATTAGTAACAAGCTTCGATAACCTCCTACACTCCTTTGAAATTGTAGAAATATCAATTGCCTTTTCCTCTATCGTGGCGGAAGGAGACTGAAATAATACATCCGTTTTAGATTGAATGACCGCTAGTGGTGTTCTTAATTCATGAGATGCATCGGAAACAAACTGTTGTTGCTTTTCCCAAGAATTACGAATTGGTACAAGAGCTTTTCCAGCTAAGAAAAATCCCATCCCAATTGCACATAAACTTCCTATACTGCATCCAATTATAATAATTAATAATAATGTGTGGAGCATCTCTTTTTCGGCTGTTGTTTCGCGTAATATTTGAAATGTCACTTTTTCTCCAGATACCAAATCTATTTGAAACGCCCATGTTCGAAAGCTTTTTCTTTCTACCTCTATATCATGAAACCCTCCAAATTTTTTCGGAAATAACGTAGATTGATTTTCTTCCCAAAAATTAGGACCTCGAAATTTTGGTTCCATATCTATCAACTGATTCTTTTCGTTCCATTTCAATACGAGAATCCGTGAATCTCCAATGCGTAAATCTTTATTTAAACCAAACTGTTTTTGCATCGATCTATTATTCTTTGTCTGCTTAACAATAAAATTCCTTATAGAATCATCTATACCTTTATAAATTCGATCGTGTGTATATGAATAAATAACGCTTCCCAATATGCCAATTAATATAATAAACACTAATGAATTTAACACGGTAAGTTGAATGCGGGTTCTTTGAAACATACTCTTATTTTTCATTGTTCTTTTAACATATACCCAATCCCTCGAACGGTTTGAATATCTTTTTGATAACCAAATGGCTCCAACTTTTTTCGTAAATGATGAACATACACTTCAACAATGGCTACCGTTGTATCTGAATCGAATCCCCAAACGCGATCAAAGATTTGTTCACGCATTAAAATCTTTCCACTATTTTGAATGAGGTACTCTAAAAGTTCATATTGCTTTAATGTTAATTTAATTGCTTCTCCATCCACTTGAATATCCTTGTCCTTTCCGAACAACTCGATTCCACGATAGTTAATGGTTTGCTTTGTTGTTAAATTACCACTTCTTCGTAATAAAGCTCGAATTCTCGCTTTCAGCTCGGGAGCTTGAAATGGCTTTATTAAATAATCATCCCCTCCAAAATCTAATCCTTTCACACGGTCTTCCAAAGAATCTTTAGCAGTCAAAAACAAGACAGGTGTTTCAATTTTGTCATTCCGTATTCTTTGAATTACTTCAAAACCATCTATCACCGGTAACATCACATCAAGAAGTATTACATCATAAATATTTTGTAACGCCAAAAATAAACCATCTTCTCCATTCATTGCTGTATCAACTTCAAACTCATCACATAAAATTTGTGTAATTGATTCCAATAAAGGTGCATTATCTTCTACAACTAATAAGCGCATACCACTTTCTCACCTTTCATCAAATATAAAGTGAAACTTTAATCGGTGGTGATTTTCTTCATCCATCACTGATTATTAGTAGCCCGCGAATAGCGGGATAAATAATTACTGTTACCATTTTTCATAATCACAAAAGAGAGCAGCACAACATACTTATCCTTACTTCCAAACGATTTCCAGGCTTGTATCCGAACACTTCACCTTGCCTTGCTTCCTCTAAATCCTACGTACTTATAATAATTATATATCATTGTCTATGTAGACCTGTCATAACATGAATCATTTTCTCGCTCATTTACCATCCGTTTATATATGTACTTTATTATGAAAGCTATTCCTTAACTTTCCCTTAACAAAAGAAGTTTCAAAAAGGAGAATTTGTACCCTTACAACACTGTAATCCTCATGTCACCTAATTCGATAGTTACAAGACTTGCTACCCGCTATACTTAAAGTAAGAAATGAGACAACAAGCAAAGGAAAGATAAGAAAGCCGTATCTTTTTTACAGATACGGCTTTCTTTTATTTTTGATTTGTACGGTTCGAAATACTAATTGCCCGATCTGTTGTTTTTGCTGCTTCATCTAATGCTTCTTTACTATTTTTCCCATCATACATTGCTTCTAGCGCTTTTACAACTGCATCGCGGGATTCAGGAAATACACTAATAAGTGCACCTTGTGTTGCAACAGATGGTTTTGTTGCTTGTAACTGTTCTACCGTTACTTTTAACTGTGGATATTTTTCATATTGTTGTTTTACTAAAGGCTCATTATATGCATCTGGGTTAATAGAGAAATAACCTGTTTCCGTATGCCATTTTGCTTGTACATCTGCTTTTGTTAAATATTTCATAAAGTCCCAAGCACCTTTTTGTGTTTCTTCTGCGACCATATTCGTCATCCATAGTGATGCACCGCCAATAACAACTCCGTTTTGTTTCACATCTTCTGGATATGGGATATATGCTACTCCTACATTAAATTTAGACGAATCAATCACATTACGAACACCTGCTGAAGAATCTAAATACATCGCAACTTGTCCAGATTGGAATGCGGCACGAACATCATCCCAACTCGCCCCATACTTTCCTAATGTACCAGCTTTATTCAGTTCATCTAATAAACCAAATACTTTTTGTCCCTCTTTTCCGTTAAATACAGCTTTTTTCGCTGCACCTTTACGCCCATTTTCTTTATCAACATATAACCCACCTTGTGTTGCCAAAAGCTCTTCAAAGAACCATCCGTAATTTAACATTGAAAAACCGTACTGTTTTACGCTTTCGCCTTCTTTAACAGTTAATTTTTTTGCTGCTTCTTTTAATTCAGCGTATGTTTTCGGTGCTTTTTCCGGATCGAGCCCCGCTTTTGTAAAGGCATCTTTATTATAAATTAATACTGGTGTAGATGAATTAAATGGCATGGAATACATTTTCCCATCAACTGAATAGTAATTCGTAATCGCTTTTTCTAATTTCGATGTATCATATTTATCCTTTTTAATCCAGCTATCAATCGGTGTAATCTTTTTACTATCAATCATATATTTCGTTGTAATTTCGCTAGATTGAACGAGAGCTGGTGATTCTTTTGAAGCTGTTATATTTTTAAACTTCGTTAAAGATTCTTCATAGGAACCTTGAAATTCAGCTTTCACCTCATATTTATTTTGTGACTTATTATAATCTGCAACAATTCCATCTAACACACCTTGCGTTTTTCCACCCATTGCATGCCAAAAGCGAATAACTGTTTTATCTCCATTCTTTTCTGCGGGAGCTACTTTTTCCTTTGCTTCAGATTTCCCCTCTGTTTTACTACTTGAACAAGCTGCAGCTGATAAAGCCATCGTTACTGCCATTATAATAACAGCACCTTTTTTCCAAAATCTCATCTCAATCCCACCTTTTCATATGTATGTTTATTTAATTGCCCCTTTTGTTAAACCTTGTTGCAACTGCTTCTGACCTAAAAATAATAAAATTAAAGTCGGAATCACAATAACTGTAACTCCTGCCATCACACTGCCCCAATCTGTTGCAACTTCCTGAGATTGAAGTTGTTTCACCCCAATTTGTACGGTTCTAATTTTCTCATCATTCGTAACTAGGAGAGGCCATAAATACATATTCCATGTTGTTAAAAAGCTATATACACCTAGTGTTATAAAACTTGTTTTACAATAAGGAATGACAACACGGAATAAAAACTTCACATGGCCAATCCCCTCGATAAAGGCAGCTTCTTTTAACTCATTTGGAAGCGTCATAAAATGCTGACGTAATAAAAAGATTCCAAAAGCAGTTGCAAAGAACGGAACCGTCATTCCAGTAAATGTGTTAATCCATCCAAATTGTTGTACCGTTAAAAAGTTCGGTACCATCGTTGCTTCCCATGGGATAAGCATCGTTGAAATAAACAGAAAGAAAATAAAATTTCGTCCTTTAAAATTTAAAAATACAAATGCATAAGCAGCTAAACTTGATACAACAAGCTGCCCAATCATCACTGCTGTTGAAACTATAAAACTATTGTATAAATAAGAAAACAGCGGTACTTTCTGAAAAATATGTACAAAATTATCGAATGTAAATTGTGTCGGGAACATCCTTCTCATTTGAATGTCTTCTGGCGTCATGAACCCTAGCAAAAATGCGTATAGAACTGGAAAAAAGACCATCACTGCGCTTATGGTAAGCAGTATGTATAAAAGAATATGCTGTTTCCACTTATTCGTAATCATTTATAATGCACCTTTCTCTCTGCAAACTTAAATTGAAGTAATGTGGCAAGAAAAATGAAAATAAATAATACCATTGCCTGTGCACTCGCTGTACCAAATTGATGATTCGCAAAAGCTTCTTTATAAATAGAGTACACAATTAAGTTTGTTGCATCGTTCGGCCCACCGTGCGTTAAAATATCAATCTGTCCAAAGCTTTGAAATGCACTAATTAAAGTAACTGTTATAATAAAAAATAATGTAGGAGATAGCATCGGTAATGTAACGCGCCGAAGTTTATGTAAATAGCTAGCACCATCAATAGATGCACTCTCGTATAGAGTCGTATCAATATTTTGCAAACCACCTAATATAACTAAAAATGCAAACCCCGTATTTCCCCAAACTGTTGTAACTGATACAGAAAATAATGCCCAATCTGGACTTGTTAGCCATGCAATTGCAGGAAGATTCATCGAACCAAGTATATTATTGAATAAACCGACACTCGGATGGAATAAAAATAACCAGATTACTGCGCTAGCTGCTACTGAAATTCCCATTGTTGAAGAGAATAAAACTCGAAACAAGCCTATTCCTTTTATTTTTTCGTTTGCAATTAAAGCAAGAAACAGTGCAAACAAAATACTAGTTGGAACTGTATATAATACAAAGAGTAAAGTAGATTTTATGCTTTTATAAAAAGTTGGATCAGACAATAAATATTGATAGTTTTCCAGTCCTACGAAAAGATTTGCCTCACCATGAACATCTGTTAAATAAAAACTATAATAGATAGTACGAAATAATGGATAAAACAAAAAAATTGTAAATAATATGATGGAAGGTGCTAAAAATAACAAGCCTGTGCGCAAATCTTTCGTACGGTCCCATAATGCCCTTTTTCTTGAAACTTCTGTTTGAACAGGTAAATTTTCTACCTCAATCATTATTTCGCCACCGCCTTCAACTCTTCTTCGGCAACGAATCGAATCCTTTCATTTGTATTGTTATGAAAGAAACATAGTTTCTGTACTGGAAATTGCAATTTAACTTTATCACCTTTTTTCAAAATAAGTTGTCCGATTACTTTTGCACTCCATGTTTTTTCATTTACTATAAAATTTAAAATTGTTTCATTTCCTAATACTTCTACAGATTGCAGTGTAACTTCTTGGCCATCTTCAGCTAATACGATGTGTTCTGGACGAATTCCTAAGCGCACCTTTTGTTCTGAAAACTGTTGTAAATGCCCCGAAGACAACGGGATTTGTAATCCATCAACATGTAATCCCCCCATACCTTTATCTACGATTCCATTACCAATATTCATGGATGGTGAACCGATAAAGCCTGCAACAAATTCATTTGCAGGATAGTTATATATATCGAGTGGTGTGCCTACCTGTTGTATACTCCCTTTGTTTAACACCATAATGCGATCCCCCATTGTCATTGCCTCAATTTGATCATGGGTCACATAAATCATCGTAATACCTAGTCGCTGCTGGATCTCTCTAATTTCAATGCGCATTTGTGCACGCAACTTTGCATCCAAGTTAGAAAGAGGTTCATCCATTAAACAAATTGGCGCTTGACTTACAATTGCTCGCGCCAATGCAACACGTTGTCTTTGTCCACCTGATAATTGACCTGGTTTCGACTTTGTATATTCCGTAAGCCCTACCATTTCTACTGCTTCTATCAATCGTTTTTGTCGTTCCTCTTTTGGAATTTTCCGTATTTTTAATCCAAATAAAATATTTTCTTCTACCGTCAAATGTGGATATAAAGCATAATTTTGAAATACCATTGATAGATTTCGATTTTTCGGTTCTAAATCATTTGCAACATTTTCGTTAATAAGTAACGCCCCAGAAGTAATTTCTTCTAAACCTGCAATCATTCGCAATAATGTACTTTTCCCACACCCAGAAGGACCAACTAGAACAAAAAATTCACCTTTTTGAATCTGCACCGACACATTTTCAACTGCTATTTCCTTTGAATTCTTATAAACTTTTGACACACCTCTCAATTCAATCATCAGTTTGCACTCCTTTTTTGTTCTTATAACCATACTTCACAACGGCTTATTGAAATCTGCTTTACCTGCGATCTCCGCCTCTTCTTACGTTTGAATGAAGCTTCCTGCAATAATAGGAAAAACCACCTTCCCTACTAGTTACTGTATAAAGGAAGGGGGCCTGAAATATTGATTTCCCTCAGCTTTTTACGTATTTCTAATATGCATGTAGGCAAATTTAAAACACCAATCTACATAGAACAATCTTCTTCTCGCTTAACCCCTATAAACTAGAGTAAATGTAAGAAATATAAATAGATTGTTATATGTAAGCGGGTGTTCTCAAATGTTCTCTACCCTAGTTATGTGTTGTTACCTTTACTATATTACTTATTTATTAAGTTAGTTTTGATGATTTGTTAACAAGATGTTAATCACATGTTAATATTTTTTTGTTTTTTTTTACAATTTTCACCACATTAATTATTTATTTCTCACTATAAAATTAGTTATTTCTTTTCTTACAGCGACACAAATTAAATAGAAATAATTTATAAAAATACTAAATTTCCCAAAAATACTTTTTTCTATATTTTTTCTATATTAATATATAATATGATAGAATTTTATAAATTTATGAAAAGATTAAGAGGCGATATGGGATGAAAAGGTATATTAAAATAAAAGGCATTGGTGTATATGTTCCAAAACGAAAAGTAGATTCTTTTGAAATAGATCGTATGTTAGGAGTCTCTGAAGGCTGGACTTTAAAAAAAGCTGGAGTGAAAACGAGATACTTTGTCGATGAGGAAACTTCTTCTTATATGGGAGCTGAAGCTGCAAAAAAAGCTGTAGCAGATGCGAATTTAACATGGAAAGATATCGATTGTATCATCTGTGGAAGCGGAACAATTCAGCAGGCAATTCCTTCTACTGCATCACTTATTCAAGAACAACTTGGGCTACAGCATTCTGGTATTCCATGTTTTGATATTAACTCAACATGCTTAAGTTTCGTAACAGCACTTGATACAATTTCTTACGCAATTGAATGCGGGAGATACAAAAATGTGGTTATCATTTCTTCTGAAATTTCTTCTGTAGGATTAAATTGGGGACAAAATGAAAGCAGCATTTTATTCGGCGATGGCGCAGCAGCCGTTGTTGTAACCAAAAGTGATCACACTTCTTCCATTATAGCTTCTCATATGGAAACGTATAGCTCTGGCGCACATCTATCGGAAATTCGCGGCGGGGGAACGATGATTCATCCTAGAGAATATAGCGAAGAACGAAAAGAGGATTTCTTATTCGATATGAATGGCAGAGCTATTTTCAAATTGTCCTCTAAATATATGTTAGATTTTATTGAAAAACTACTTATGCATACAGGTTATTCGTTAAATGATATCAATTTAATTGTTCCACACCAAGCAAGTGGACCAGCTATGAAACTAATTCGTAAAAAGCTAGGTGTCGATGAGGATCGCTTTATGACTATTTTTGAAGATTATGGGAATATGATTTCTGCATCCATTCCGGTCGCTCTTTTCGAAGCAATTAAACAAAAGAAAGTGCAACGCGGAGATAAAATATTATTACTAGGTACTTCTGCTGGGCTTTCTATCGGAGGCATTCTCCTTGAGTACTAAGAAAACAGTATTAATTACTGGCGCACGCGCACCAGCAGCATTGCATTTATGCAGGCTGCTTAAGAAAAACGGACATGCCGTCATTATTGCAGATAGTATTCCTTATCCATTAAGCAAAGTTTCAACGAGCACTGATTATTTTTATGAAATTCCTTCTCCAAAATGGAAAACAGATGAATGTATCTCTGCACTACAATTAATTATTCAAAGTCATGATGTAGATTTACTTATTCCTACTTGTGAAGAAATATTTTATATATCCAGACATAAAGAGAAATTAAGCCGCTTTTGTCATATATTTGTAGACGACTTTCAAAAACTTGCATTACTTCATAATAAGTGGGAATTTGTTCAGTTAGTAACGAAATTAGGTTGGCAAGTTCCTGCAACATATAGAACAAATAACGAACAAATCATACAGGAAATGATTCAGCAAACATCACCCGCCACTCCTTTTGTGTTAAAACCTATTTTCTCTCGTTTTTCTGACAAAGTAGCGTTTATTACAAAAGAAGATATTGAAAAAGGCATCACGATGGAAAAGCTAAATTATATCATTCAAGAGTTTATAAAAGGAACGCAGCATTGCTCCTACAGTATTGTACAATCTGGGAAGGTATTAGCTCACTCTGTTTACAAAACGGAATTCACGGCGGGTTTAGGTGCTACTATTGCTTTCGAGCATATTAACCATCCAAAAATTGACCAATTTGTTGAACATATCGTAAAGGAGCTAAATTTCTCTGGGCAAATCGCCTTTGATTTTATCATTACAGAAGATGGAAACGCTATTCCGATTGAATGTAATCCACGTACCACAAGTGGATTACATTTATTCGACGAAGAAGTAGTATCCGCTTTTTTTGCTAAAAAGGTGAACAATATGCGCATTCCTAAGCACAACTCCCAATGTGCAATTCGATTAGCAATGCTTTTATACGGAACTCCTTACTTAAAAAGCAAACAAACACGTAAACGATGGTGGAAAGTCCTATGTTCCTATCCAGATATTATTTATAGTCGCTCTGATAAAAAAACATTTTTTTATCAGTTTTATAGCATGTATAAATTATGGCATGAAAGCTATAAACATGGACGGACTATTTTGGAGCAAACAACATATGACATATCATGGGACGGTGAAAATTTATGAAAACGCTAGTAACTGGAGGAACTGGTTTTCTGGGACAAAAACTTGCTTTTCGATTAGCGAGTATGGGTTATGAAGTAACAGCAACCGGGAGAAATAAGACAATCGGAAAATTATTAGAGCGAAATGGAATTGAGTTTGTCTATTGCCCTCTTGAAGACAGGCATAGTGTTCTACAAGTTTGTAAAGATAAAGACTATATCTTTCATAGCGGTGCCCTTTCTTCTCCTTGGGGCAAATATAAAGATTTTTACAATGCGAATGTATTAGGAACAAAGCATATTATCGAAGGAAGTCAAAAATCCGGTATAAAGCGCCTCATCCATGTATCAACACCGAGTATTTATTTCTATTATGATGAACGACAAGATGTAGTAGAAAATGCGAAACTTCCTGATACATTTGTAAACCATTATGCGAAAACAAAGTACTTAGCTGAGCAATCTATTGATCAAGCATTCAATCATGGTTTACCTGTTATCACGATACGCCCACGTGCTTTATTTGGTCCAGGAGATAACGCCATTCTCCCGCGCCTTATTAAAGTATGTGAAAAAGGTGCTCTACCAAGAATCGGTACAGAAGATGTACTCGTAGACATTACCTATATCGATAATGTTGTAGATGCCTTACTTCTTTGTATGCATTCACCTAAACATACATTAGGTCAAAAATATAATATAACAAATGGTGAACGTGTAAATTTATATGAAGTAATTGAGAATGTGATGAAACGCCTTGGTAAAGAGGTTCAATATAAAAAGATTTCCTACAAAGCCGCTTTTACAATTGCCGCTATACTAGAAGGTATTTCAAAAACCATTTTACTTGGAAAAGAACCTATTCTCACAAAATATACAGTTAGTGTACTTTCAAAAAGTCAGACTTTAAGCATTGATAAAGCTCAAAAAGAACTAGGCTATGCTCCGAATATCAGCATAGAAGAAGGAATCACAAAATTTGTAGAATGGTGGAAAACACAATGAAAATCAAATCTTTAAAGCTATACGATACAGGATATTGTACACACCCTGAAAAAGTTGCATATTCCAAGGGGAGTTGGAGGCAAATTAGCTTTCCAGCTACAGTGGGGTTACTTCAACATCCAAGCTTAGGTTATATCTTGTTTGATACCGGATATGCTCGGCACTTTAAAGAAGCAACAAGAAAATTTCCTTACTCTGTATACGCTAAACTTACCCCTGTTCATTTTACAGAGGAGCAATCTATTAAACAGCAACTACTTCTTGATGGCATCCAGCCAGAAGAAATTAAATATATTATTCTTTCTCACTTTCACGGTGACCATACAGCAGGGCTACCTGACTTTCCGAAAGCAAAAATACTAACCTTCGCGAAAGCTTATGAAGATATAAAAAAGAGAAGTAAATTTGGCGCTCTATTAAAAGGTTGCTTAAAAGACACATTACCAATTGATTTAGAACAACGGCTGACATTCATTGATCAAATCCCACCATCAAGCTTACCTCCTACATATGGAAAATTTGAAGAGGCTTATGACGTGTTTGGTGATGGTTCATTGCTCGCTGTTGATTTAACGGGACATGCAATTGGACAATTTGGTGTATTCGTCCATTTACATAGTAATAAAATTGTTTTTCTTTGTGCAGATGCAGTGTGGCTAAGTAAAACGTATGAAAACCTTGTATTTCCAAGTAAGATCGCCAATCTTTTAACTGGGGATGCAAAATCTTATCGTCTCAACATTGAAAAACTACATCATTTATCGCAAATATCACCTGAAATTGAAATTCTTCCAACTCATTGCGAACGCACATGGAATCAAATTAAAGCAGGGGTGTACTATGAATAAATTACGAATTCTCCAGCAATATTTGAAAACAAAATATCGCTTACGATTTTCAAATCGCGAACAATTGGAACAATTTCATAAACAACAAATAAAAAAACAACTTTTGTTCACTGTAGAGATGTCTCCTTTCTATCGCCAGTTATATACACCTTTTTCAAAAGAAATCGAAAAAGGGAACTTGGCTACACTCCCTATCATTAATAAAGAGGTAATGATGGAAAATTTTGATACATTAAATACAGTTTCTATTTCAAAGAAAGAAGCCTTTCATGTGGCATTTGAGGCTGAAAAGACCCGGAATTTTTCTCCGACTATTCGTAATATAACTGTTGGGCTATCATCAGGCACTAGTGGAAATCGCGGAGTTTTTCTCGTTTCTGAGGAAGAACAAACGATGTGGGCTGGTTCTATTATCGGTAAAGTACTTCCTTCTAGCATTCTACATAAACACACTATCGCTTTTTTCCTACGAGCGAACAGCAATTTATATGAAGCGACAAAAAATAAGCGAATCTCATTTCATTTTTTTGATTTACTAGATTCATTTCAGCAACATATCGCTCGACTAAATGAAATAAATCCATCTATTTTAATTGCACCTCCTTCTATGTTGCGAAAAATCGCTCATTGGCAACAAGAAGGACTTATTATGATTTGTCCCAAAAAAATTATCTCTGTAGCAGAAGTACTTGAAGATATTGATAGAGAGTTTATCAGTACAATTTTTCAACAAACAGTACACCAAATTTACCAATGTACAGAAGGCTTTCTTGCTACAACATGTAAACATGGTACATTACATATCAATGAAGACCTCGTTCATATTGAAAAAGAATACCTAGATCAGGAAAGAGGGATATTCGTTCCTATTATTACTGATTTCATGAGGAAAACACAGCCTATAATCCGCTACCGTCTCAATGACATATTAATTGAGAAAAAAACAACATGCGCCTGCGGCTCTCCCTTCTTAGCCTTAGAACGAATTGATGGTCGATGTGATGATATATTTATTGGGATAAGTGAATTGGATAAGAGTGAGATATCTATTTTTCCTGATTTCATTCGAAGAGCAATTATGTTTGCATCTAATGAAATTCAAGAATTTAAAGTGATTCAGCACAGCACAGAAAAAATTGAGATTAAACTTAAAGTACCACCTGAACATTTCAAATCATGTAAATCTATCGTAATACAGGAGCTACATACACTATGGGCCACTAAAAAATGTGTTGCACCACACTTTTTCTTTTCACATTATGATATTCAGTTATATGATAAAAAACTAAAAAGAATAGAAAACCTTATAAAGCATGGTGAGAATATATGATTAAGCTACATGATATTCATTCTCTACACAGCATCGACTGGGCCACAAAACGAGATGGAGCATATGTAAGAGACAGCTTCCTACCCCTCTTACAAAATGGCATTACAGCATTTATTGAAAATGTTAATACTCAACTTTTTCTATTAGAAATTGATGATCTTGTATTACCAGTTACTGTTAATCATGAGGAGTTTGAAAATTCATATGTATGTTCTCCTTATACACATTACATATCCTATGCACTAGAAGAGTTATGGGAATTAAAAAAACCGTGGTTAGAGAAGTTACTAACCTATCCGATTCATCTTATCGGAAGCTGGCTACGACGAACGAATATTAATAAAGTAATTATAGTAAATAATTGGATGTTATCAACAAATCTTTACCATTCTATCAATAAACAACAAATCGAACAGATTACGAATTTACTTGTTGAGAAATTTCCAGAGCATACAATTTTATTCCGTTCTTTAAATAGCGAATTATACCCTACAATTACACAAGCATTGTCTACTGTAGGTTACAATAAAATTATGTCTCGTTCTGTATATTTATTTAATCCAAAAGACTATAAAAAAATGAACCGAAAAGCACGAAAAGACTTATTAAATGATAAAAGTTTATTAAAGAAAAGTAATTATGAAATAATTACGAATGAGGAGTTAACAAAAGAGGATATTTTGCAGATTTCCGAGTTATACAATCAACTATATATCGAGAAATATTCCGATCATAATCCAATGTTTACACCAGCTTATTTATGGAACGCACTTCAGCATCATTTATTTGAGATAAAAGTTATAAAAAAAGAGGGGATAATTGATGGTGTCATTGCTTACTTTATTAGAGATGGAGTTATGACAACTCCTATACTTGGATATGATACAAACTCTGATCAGCAACAAGGCTTATATCGCATTCTTTCCCTCCTTATTACAATGGATTCTATCGAAAAAAATTTAATTTGTCATTGTAGCGCTGGAGCTGGAGAGTTCAAACGAAATCGTGGTGCAAAACAGCAGATTGAATACAGCTATATATATAATGACCATTTGCCACATAAACAACAAAAAGTCTGGAGAATCTTAAGTTGGATATTAAATACATGTATAGAACCGATGGCAAAAAAACATCGCTTTTAAATAAAAAAGAGATAAGATTCCCTCTTATCTCTTTTTCTATACCCTACATTATTCTGTAGATTGTTTGATAGTTTCATTTGCTCCTGCTACTCTTAGCATATTTGCGATTTCTTTAAAACCTCGATTTTCCGCATGCTCTAGTGGAGTAACGCCGTCTCGATCTGCCATATTTACATCTGCCCCATGATCAATGAGTAACTGAACAATTTGTTTATGATTTTCACTGCCATTTCCAAGAACAATTGCTTCTAGTAATGCCGTCCAACCAAGGTCATTTCTATAATTCACATCGATATCTGTGCGACCTACTAGCTCTTTTACAACTTCCACATGTCCTCTTTCAGCCGCTGGAATGAGTGCTGTTCCACCATGACGATTTGTTTCTCTAATATTTGTTCCTGCATCAATTGTTAGTTTCACAATATTAACATAGCCCTCTTTGCTCGCATAAAGGAATGGATTTTCTTTATTTTCATCTGGCAATTCAATGTCTGCACCTGCATCGATCAATGCTTTCACTGTCTCAACATGATTATGATACGTCGCTGCCATTACAGGTGTTTCTCCTTTATCCCCTGATACATTTATGTTAGCTCCATCTTTTATTAATTTCATAACTGTTTCTGTATCGCCTAGTGTTGCAGAAAGTAATAATTGCTTATCCATTAAATTCATATTCTTTTTCTCTTTGTTCTCTTCTTCCTCTTTATGCGTCTTCTCTTGTTTCTTTTCATTTTTCACTTGAACCGGTTTAGATTCAACCTCTTCTTGCTTCTCACAAGCTACTAGCATAATGAAAAGCCCTAACAACATAAATAATAAAAAATTTTGTTTCCTCACAACTACAGCTCCTATGAAAGATAATGTTTTTTTAACCATCCCTTCATCACATGTAACAACTCTTCTTCAATAGATTTATCCATAAGCCCCTTATATTCCTTCATTAATCGAATCATTGTATGCTTATGTTCATAATTTCTTAAAATATGGTTCATGTTCGGAATGATATGCCACTCTGCTTCACCATTAACATATGAAGCAATCAGTTTAGCATGCTCAGGTGGCACTTGTATATCACTGTCTCCCGTAATTGCTAAAACAGGACATGATACTTGCTCTAAATATGTAACTACATTATATTGTAACTGTTCTCTTAGCCATTTTGCATTCACTTTCGTACCTTTGATCCATATAACAGCTTTTGTTGAATGTTGCACCTTTTTCATCAGTATTTCATTTTGCTTTCTTATATGCTGCGGAATTTTCAACATTTTAGATAAACACCCTCTGAATCCTGACGCTATTTCTAACTCGTTAGCAACTTTATCTACTCGTCTCTCGAGCAACAATTTAGATGGTTCTGCTGCACCAGCAAGTAATATTAATCCCACAACTGATTCTCTTACGTAGACAGCTGGTGCAAGCAACGCTCCCTCACTATGCCCCGCAATAATAACACGTTTCGGATCTATTTGCGGATGATCCTTTAAAAATCTAATCCATAAAGCAGCATCATCAATAAAATCTGTTACCCCTGCTTTATAGTAATTCCCCTTACTTTTATGAGTACCACGTTTATCATAACGAAGCACTGCAAATCCTAAAGAGGTAAAATAATCAGCTAATTCTTTATATAAGTTTAACTGTAAACGACTTGTATTTCCATCACGATTTCCCTTCCCAGTACCACCAATCAACATAATAACTGGATATGTTTCTGAATAATATGTAGGAATTGTTAATGTTCCTTGAAGTGTAAAAGCACTTTCAATTGTCACAAACAGTTCTTTCCCCATTTCTATTCGCCTCTCATTCTTTTTCAGGAATGATAATCGTTGCAATCGCTCTTCTTTCCTACTATATTCTATGCCTATATTATCAAAAGTAAGAACAGGTATATAATCCAAACAGCTGTTGAAAATGATTCAACAGCTGTTTGGATTATATGAAAAAAATCTATTCTGTTACTTACGATGAAGTTGCAATAATTGTAATATCAAGTTTTCCGTATTTCCATCATCTCTTATTTCTTGTGTAACCTTTCCATCTTCCATAAAGAGAATCACATCTCCAATATCTGCTGCTACATCCATCATATGTGTAGAAAAAACAATGATTGTACCACTTCTCTTTATATCTTTTAATAATGTAACAAATTCATTTACCCAATATGGATCTAAACCATTTGTTGGTTCATCTAATAGTAGTAATTTAGGCTTGGCGAGCCACGCTTGTCCAAATAAAAGCCTTTGTCTCATTCCTTTTGATAGTCTGTGTAAACACTCGCTTTGCTTCTCTTCTAATCCAAGTAATGCAATTACTTCCTGAACTCTCTCTTTTCCTACCTTTCGAAAAGCTGCATAGAATGATAGAAACTCTTGTACAGTCATAGATTGTTGCGCATGAAAATCATCTGGCATATAACCAATTTCAGCTACATATTGCCTTCTATTTTCACGCAATTCTATGTCCTGTAACCTTACTGTTCCAGATGTAGGTGAAGAGATTCCTGCTAATATATTAAGGATCGTACTTTTCCCCGCTCCGTTTCCACCGCATAGTACAATACATTCCCCATCTCTACCGTGTAGCGAAGTAGGAAATAATGCCGTTTTCTTTTTATACTGCTTACAAATTCCATCAATTTGCAATACTGTCATTGGTTTCTTCTCCTTTCTAGTCGCCAAACAGCTAATAATAAGAAGATTACTGTATAGATCGCACTATACATAAAAAGAACTATAACTACTGCCCCACTCTGAAAAAACATCACAAGCTGATCATAGGATTGTCCAAATACTGCCCCTCCCCCTAATTGAATAACAAATATGATTCTTAGCAGTTCAGCCGGATTACAAAACACAAAAACTTTTATAAGCGATGCTATCATCGTATATGGAACAAGATTAAGAATACTAATTACTGCCGTAGGCCACATCATAATGAGTAAAAACCAAACTGCAATTGAAATTGCTAACGCTTGCCACCTTGTCAAAGAAAATGCACCAATTGTTATACCTAAAACTATAAAAAAGAATATAAGAATAATAGAAAATAAGTAAATTGCTAGTATCCAGCTACTTTTAAACATACTTCCACTTAATAATCCAATCATTACACTACTTCCAAAGCTAAGTGTAAAAAGAATAATTTGCGCTATAAATTGACCAGCAATCTTTCCTATTACATATGAGGATGTAGTTAAAGGATATGTACACAGAAGCCGCCATTGTCCATTTTCCATCTCATTTGCAATTGAAAATGATCCTGCGATTAACATAAATAAAGGGATAATGTATAAAATTAAGTTTAAAATTGTTCCCATTGTGTTCGTATATCCCACTAAGGATGGTACATTCCGTTCCATCAAAAATAATAAAGAAAGTATTACAATCCAAAGTAATAAAAATGTATACGAAGACTTTTCTCTTACTGTTCTACGCCACTCTGAATAGCATATATTCCACATATCATCACCCTTTTTATAGAAAAAGACAACCGCCTAAGGTTGTCTTTTATCCAGCTATTTGTAGGCTATAAAGCCTCTTTCCATTTTATTTTATATTAATGAGAGTGCCCTGAGTTATTCTCTTTCCCATGTTCCTTCTTCATTTTCCCCATCATTTCTTTATTCATTTCCCATTTATGATCCGTTAACTCTTTATATGAAAAGACTTTTCCAGCATGTTTAGATACAAAGTTTTCAGCATCTTTTTTCTCTTTAAAAGAAATTACATTGTATGCCATTGGCGTTTTAATTGTTTTATCATACACATAAGTAGCTTTATCTAATGAAATCCAATCCTTTGTATGATAATCTCGAACAAATTTTTCTTGTGTTTTTTCATTTTTATGTTCGTCCATCCATTTATACATACAACCAATGTCATCAAATTTTAGCGCTTTACCATTTTCTAAAATAACTTCCGTTGCGAATTGATTATCCATTACTGCCATATTACAAACATCACACTTATCATTTTTTTCATCGACCGCGACTGGCTCTGCGCCCTTCTTTCCACACCCTACCACTGCAAATACTAGGCACATACACATAACAAATACAACATGTTTTATTTTCATCAATACTTCCTCCCTAAAAAGAACAATATACTTCCCATAAGCAACATACTTACACTAATAATCCAAGCTTCAAATTGACTTTCTGTACCTCTTTCTATCTTCGAAAACTGCATACTCATACTTGGTTTATAATCAATTAACATCGATTCATCTGGAATTTTGATTAAATTTTGTAAAACAAGCATCCCAGGCGAATGAAAAAACAACTGGTATTCAGGAATATCCTGCGTTAAAACTAAAAAAAAAGAATCAGCCTTATAAGGTAATGCACTAATACCTGTATGATTTAAATCTACTTTTAAAGCACCATCCCAATAATTACGATGAATTACATTATTCGTGCTTTTCGTAGCTTGTGAGCCATTGATATTACTTAAAAAGGTATTCTCAGCTATTTCATTTTCATTTGCATTTTTTAATTGCACTCCAATAAAGTTATTTGTAACGATGTTTTTTATAATCCGATTATCTTTCGCCTTTTCAACATACATTCCCACTCTATTGTTAGTAACTTGATTCTGCGTAACTTCTGTTTCTATCGCATCGTACAAAAGTAATCCTTGCGCATGAACATTTCTTCTATTATTGATAAATTGATTTCCCTTTACAGTCGTTCTTTTCGTACCCATAATCATCGCACCAGTTATATTATATTGTGATATATTATTGCTCACATTCGTACCATCAGAATACATAAGGTGAATACCATAACGAGATTGCCTAATGGAATTTCTTAATATTTGATTATTATTACTTTGCTCTAAATAAATCCCATCCCTTACATTTTTCATTCGAACATTTTCAATTTGATTCCAATGAGACTTCCATAAATCAATTCCATTACCGTTAGCTTCTCCTAGAATACTGCTATTCTGGATTTTCGTATTTTGAGTACCTTCCAACTTCATCCCAATTTGCTGTGTACGAATTTCTAAATCAGTGAAATTATGCCCGACTCCTGCAACATATACAGCGGCTGTTCCCTCTCTTTTCTTACACTGCTCTATTTTTAGTCTTTTAACAGTAACATTTTCCCCATTCACCTTAATAACAGGTTTATTACCACAAAAACGAATCTTCGTATTTTTCTCTCCTTCCAACGTAATAGGTTTTGATATTTCAATCGCTTCATTATACATACCATTTTTTAGCTTTACAGTTCCGTACGCAGGAGTATCATCAATTTGTGATTGAATTGTTGTTTCAGCATGAATACGAAATGGGATACAAAGTAATACAAAAAATAAGAGAAAAGAAAATCGAATAATTTTCATATGTAATTCCCTTCTCTATCAAATTCTATTCACTTACTCATTTAGGAGAATACCAAAAATTTGTGTGAGATTTGTGTGAGATTTGTGAAAAAACAATGCGTTTTTTGTAATAAATGGAATTTTCACTAATAAAAAAAGATGTGTAGCAATTTCTACACATCTTCTATCATTCGCAGCCCGTAATCAATAAATCATCTTCTAACTTAAGTAACAATGTATCCATATCAATTTCCTGACCAACCTCTATATTTACAGATCGTATATGACCACTAATTCCCACTGCTACTTTCTCCAGTGTTCCGTCATTTTTTCGAATCGTCATTAATTTTTCCCATTCATATACGTAAGATAATTCATCAACGAAAATCTCTTCTACTCTTCCTTTATATGAACTATAAATCTCTTCAATCATTGCTTCCATTCAAAATCTACTCCCTACTTCACGCTTCTCTATTTTCTCATCTATTCTATCACTCCTGCAATAAACACCTTATATTTTTAAAAATTCAAAATAAAACTCATGAACAAAATGAACAAAATAACGATTATGCGTTTAATAACGTTATTTTTCTAATTATTTACCATACATACTCCATCCTTTATGATAAACAAAAAGGTTTTTCTGAATTTTCAGCATTCATCGAAAGCGCAATCATTTTCAGAGGGGGAGATTACATGTTAGCAGTACTCGGGTTTGCGATGGTCTTTGTCTTTATGTTTTTAATTATGACCAAACGTATGTCAGCATTAGTTGCATTAATATTAATTCCTATTATATTTGCATTAATTGGAGGATTTTATGCAAATGTAGGACCAATGATGCTAGACGGGATTAAGAAATTAGCACCAACTGGTATTATGCTTATGTTTGCCATTTTATATTTCGGAATTATGATTGATAGTGGATTATTTGATCCAATCATTAGTAAAATCTTGAAGATTGTAAACGGTGATCCATTAAAAATTGTTGTTGGTACAGCAATTCTTACTATTATTGTTTCATTGGATGGTGATGGCACAACAACATATATGATTACAGTTTCTGCAATGTACCCACTATATAAACGCCTTGGAATGAATCCGCTTATATTAGCTGGAGTTGTTATGCTAGGAGCTGGGGTTACAAATCTTACACCTTGGGGTGGTCCAACAGCTAGGGTTATGAGTGCACTTACTCTCGATGCTTCACAGTTATTTACACCACTTATTCCAGCAATGATTGGTGGGGCAATATGGGTTGTTTTTGTTGCTTACTTCCTTGGGAAAAAAGAGAGAAAGCGCTTAGGAATTGTCGATATACAATATACACAAAAAGAAAAGGCACTGATGGATGAACAAGCAGCAACTACAGAAGCTACTAGCTATAAACGTCCCAAATTATTATGGATTAACTTTTTATTAACAATCGCTCTTCTCGTCTGCCTTATCATAGAGATTATGCCACTTCCTGTATTATTTACAGTTGCTTTTGCTATTGCAGTTATGATTAATTATCCAAGTCTGGAAGAACAAAAAGAACGTATTGCTTCTCATGCAGGAAACGTATTAGCGGTTGTTTCTTTAGTATTTGCCGCTGGAATTTTCACAGGAATTTTATCGGGGACAAAAATGGTAGATGCGATGGCACAAAGCCTAGTTGCCCTTATTCCTGATGTGCTCGGACCACAGCTTCCTATTATTACAGCTATTATAAGTATGCCTTTCACATTCTTTATGTCCAATGATGCTTTTTATTTTGGTGTATTGCCAATTCTCACAAAAGCCGCTGCAGCTTATGGAATTAGTGCCGCTGAAATGGGGCGTGCCTCTCTACTTGGACAACCAGTTCACTTATTAAGTCCACTCGTTCCATCCACTTATTTATTAGTTGGAATGGCAAAAGTTGATTTTGGTGAACATCAACGCTTCACTTTACTTTGGGCAGTTGGAACAACAATGGTCATGTTAATAGTCGGTATTATTACTGGCATCATTCCAATATAAAATGAAATAAATATCCTCATCTTTCCTATTCAAAAAGTAGAGACCATAGAAGTCTCTACTTTTTCTATTCTATGTTTTTCTCCGCTATTCGCAGATAGTAATACTTCCACTGGTTAAAATTTCACTTTATGAAGAGACCTGAAAATATCTTCTTTCTGGTCTTCCAACATTTCCATATATAAGTTCTGCATAAACCGTCTTTTCAGAAATTAAATACTCTAAATAGCGTCTTGCTGTCGATCGGCTTACGCCTACTTCTACACTCAACATTTCCGCTGTAATTCCTTCTTGTCCAACGTTAGATACATATTTTCTAATTTTTATTAGTGTTAAAGGATCAATTCCTTTTGGGGCATAAACAATTTGATTATATTCCACCTGTCCTTTAAACCACAAATGCTCAATTTGTTCTGCAGATAGTTGCTCAGTTTGTTTTAATTGTTGTATTTTTTTTTGATAGTTTTCTAAACTTTTTTTGAAACGATCAAACATAAGTGGCTTTACAATATAATCCGACACCCCACCTCGCAATGCATGACGGACAATTTCGACTTCTGATGCCGCTGTAATCATAATTATATCCGTATCATGTAGGTTACGCCGGATATATGTAACAAGTTCCGTTCCTTGCATATCAGGTAAATAAACATCCAATAAAACAAGTTGCGGCGAGACAAGATCTAACCACTCTTTCGCTTGTTCCCCTGTTGTTGCAGTCCCAATTACCTTGAATCCCCCTACTTTTTCAGTAAACCGACGATGAATCTCTGCGATGCGAATATCATCTTCTACAATTAGTACTTCAATCCCCTCGTTCATTACAATTCGCCTCTTTCCTTTGGCAATGCAACTATAAACAGTGCACCACCTAGCTCCCCTTTTTCTAGCGCCATACTCCCATTTAAATCTTCAACTAACTCTTTTACCTTTGCTAATCCATAACCTCGTTTTTCTCCTTCTTTTGTCGAAAAGCCTTTATCAAATATACATGTAATTACCTCATCATCAATCCCAAGACCTGAGTCTTCAACTTCAATGACAATCTCTTCTCCAATATCTGTCACAAACATTCTAACTTGCTTTTCATATCCCTGATTATATTCAACTGCTTCAAATGCATTTGTAATTAAATTACCTACAATAGAAACAACATGATTACTATCAATATGAGAGCCTAACTTTTGCAAACTACTCTCGCGATCTAAAATAAAATCAATTTTCAATTCTCTAGCTCGATTATAAAATCCTATTAAAATTCCACCTAGCCACGGATTTTGTATACGCTCCATAATAAACTGAACAAAGTCTTGGTATACAGCAGTCTCTTTATGAATAAGCTCCAATGCTTCATCATATGACTCTAATTGGATAAGACCCGAAAGCGTATACAAAAGATTGTTATACTCATGTGTCTGCGCTCGAAGTGCTTCTGTATAACGCCTCGCTTGAGATAGTTCTTCAGTTAACTGATCCATTTCTGACTTCAAGCGAAAACTAGAAACGACTCCCATTACCACATTGTTTACTTTAATAGGTAATCGATTTACAATGACAGCTTGTCCCCTTATATCTAAATATCGATCAAATTGCTCTTCTCCAGTTCGGAGCACTTCTAATATTGAGGAGTTCGGAATAATTTTCAAAATAGAATCCCCAATGATAGTCTGATGTTTTTCAAGAGAAAGAATTTCATACGCCGCCTGATTGACTAAACGAATGCAACCTTCTTTATCTATTACCATAATTCCTTCCCGTACAGATTGAATGATGGCACTATGTTCCTCATATAGAGAGGAAATTTCTTCTGGTTCAAAACCAAACATTAATTTTTTTATACTACGTGCTAAATATATAGAACCAAATATTCCAATTACTAACCCCGCAATAGCAATCCAAAATACTCTCTTACCGTATGCTTCTGCCACTTCATGAATATCCTCCATAGAAAAACCAACAGATACAACACCGATAATATGATTAGTCTGATCACGAATTGGTACTTTCCCACGTAAAGAAGGACCTAACGTCCCAGTTGCTTTTGAAATATATGATTTCCCATCCGTTAAAACCCCCTCGTTATCCCCACCAACCATCTCTTTTCCGATTCTCTCTCGCAAAGGATGCGCATAACGAATCCCTTCTTTATTTCCTACCACGATAAAATCGGCATCTGTTTCTACTCTTATTTTCTCAACAATTGGTTGAATAATAGCAGATGGGTTTTCTTTCTGAAATGCTTCTTGAATTTCAGGTATGGCAGCAACTGTTTTTGCGACGTGTAATGCCCTTTTACCAATTTGCTCTTCCACCGTTTCAGATACAATATAGTAAAAAAGAAAGCTCGTTAAAACAATAACAAAGAAAATGAGTGTACCAATCGTCAATGTAATTCTTGGCTGTAATTTTAATTTTTTAACCTTCAAAATCATTCCCCTAACTTTCATTGCCCATTACTCTGTATAATCTCCTTAATACAAAGATCACAATATGAAAAAATAGCTTATAATATATTAGGAAACCTCCTTAAAAGATGTTGTACAAAATCTACATACTCCCTTTCTTCATCACTACTATCTCCCTGATTCAGCCAATAATCCCCATCTACTAAATCAAACATTTCAATAGCAGTTATTTCCTGACAATTAGCATGTTGCAATACCATTTTCATCGGCTGTAAATCATCATCCCAATTAAAATGTAATACAAAAGCATGTAACAATTCCGGAGTATTTAATTGAGTCAAATAAGCATTTACTTCAGCAGGTTCTCCATACAAACAACCATCGATGATTGCTTGTTCGCTTTCTGTTAATTTCAGCCGAATAGCTCCTTTTGTTTCCAATAATAAATCTGCTATTTCAGGATTATGTCTTGCTAAAAACCAAGGAGTTTTCTTTATCCCGGCTGGATGATTCAATTCCACTCCATTTTCGATTAAACACTTCACAGCTTGTTTATTATTAAACTTAATTGCTTTAGTAAGTACTGACTCATGTAAACGATCTGTTATGCCTGTTTTCGCCCCGAAGGCTAGTAACTCTTTGAATATTTCAATAGGAGCCTTTTTTACAATTACGTAATGCAAGGAGGTTCTTCCAAACTGATCTTGTTCATTTATATCCACCTTTGGCATAGCTCCTATCACTTTTTCAAGATTTTTACTCTTAATTGCTTCAAACAGTATATTCATTTCATCCACCACTTTCGAACTAAAGTCTCTTTTTTACAGAAAATACTGATATCTACAAATGGATTAAGCCCTTTATCAGTAAAAAAGGATACCTCACAAAAATCAATTAAGCTTATTCAAATGTTAAAAGTTAAGTAAAACTAACATATTTATTGTACTCGTATATCTACTTCCTACACAAGAAATCCCAACTGAAATGCTGTATTACGTTATCTAATTCTATACTTCCTTCAAGCTGGTTCTCTTATCTCTTTTTCTTATTTACAGCATCCAATATAAATACAAACGCTAAATTTTATTTATTATTCAAAAAATACCCAGTAAAATAGAAAGACACGGTTATAAGAAAGTAGGGCGAAAAATGGAGTCAAAAGAACTTTTATTACAGGAAATCGTAATCATTGAAAAATGGGAGAAAGAACAGGAAGATCTTTGGTTCTTTGAAAAGTGGGGGAAAATTCCATTTGCTATTCTTGATAAGTTAACTCCTAAGTTTATCCATAAAAAAATTAATATTTTACTAGATGAGCTCATTCAATATCTCAATTCTGGAAGTAAATATTTAATTCATCCACAAACAACAATAAAGAAATTTGAAAACGCAGCTTCTTTAACAGATGTTCAAAAATTCCCTTTAAGTGAGATAGATACAATCGTTGATAAAATTATCGAGAATAGAAAATCTGTCGCAACTGCACAAGGGGCCACAACCGGTTTTGGTGGCATTTTTACCCTAGCAATTGATATTCCAGCTGTTTTAAGCATGTCACTAAACGTTTTGCAAGAAATTGCAATTTGCTACGGTTATAATCCTGAAGATATTCAAGAGAGATTATTTATCGTAAAATGCTTACAATTTTCCTCGTCTGATATTGTAGGAAAACAAACCATTCTTCATGAATTAAAACATTTTGATGCTCGTGTCAATCACGACGACAGTATGTCCCAAATTAAATCATGGCGCGAAGTGTTTACTGTATATCGTGACAATTACGGTTGGAAGAAGCTATTTCAGATGATTCCCATTGCTGGTATGATTTTTGGTGCTTATTTAAACCGAAAAACAATTGAAGAAATTGCAGAAGTAGGGAAAATGTTTTATAAGAAAAGAAGGGTACTAGATAGACTAGAGGGAATGAAATACACTTCTAAATAGTGTCTAAAAAGGTGGGCTGGTGCAAAGATATAATAAAAGAGAATATACCCATATATTTCTTGCACCAGAATCCCTCAAAAATTATCAAAGATCTTTCTACGTTTTTCCCCTTTAGAGAAGGTAACTCTATTTAAATATAACCAAAATAGAAATCACATCGTTCCCCGTATCAGCAAAATAAAAGGAATTAAGAATACTAACACATTTAATACTATCCCAATCTTTGCTCCATTATTTTTATCTACTTTATGAGAAAAAATAGCTAAAATAAATCCAATAGGACAAAGAAATAAAGGTAAAACAAGAGAAATCCCCTGAAATACAGTTAAAATAATTTCATTTATAAAGTTAACTATGAGTAAGATCAATAGAACTGGTATTAAAATCGATATACTTGTAGTTACCCTACTTTTTTTAAACAAAATATTCTCCTTTTTAATAAAAATATATTTATTATTAATTGAACATCTTCTTCCGCTAAAAAATATACCATAATTGGAAATATTAATGGTGCAAAAAAACACTAAAGTAACTTAAAGAAAATAAGATATTATTTCCTTTCAGGTGTTTCACCTTTCTAATTTTACAAAAAAGAAAAAGCACCTCACTCTTAACAAGGCGCTTTAGCAATTATACTTTTTATTTTATACACGTACAGCTGTACCACTAACAGCAACCATTAACATTCCATCACGAACGACCTCGTAGTCTACATCAATACCAACAATTGCATTTGCACCTTTTTGCTTCGCAAGAGTTTTCATCTCTTCCATTGCAATATCACGAGCTTCTTTTAATTTACTTTCATATGCACCAGAGCGGCCACCGACAATGTCACGAACAGAAGCAAATAGATCACGTACAATATTTGCCCCCATAATCGCTTCACCGTTTACAATATCGATATACTCAATAATTTCTTTTCCTTGAATCGTTGAAGTTGTTGTTATAATCATTACTGACACTCTCCTATAATATCTAAAAATTTACTGGTATTTCTTATACCTTTATTATCACATTAAAATAATAAATGAACTATCTAATAACCTTACATAAAGATGACAGTTTTGTAAGATTTCATAGGTCACTAAGTTTTCTAGATGAGTTATAAAACATCTACTAGTAAGATTAACTTCATCATAGCTAACAAATCTTTCATTTCTCTCTCATAAATGTTACAAAAGTCTTTCCACCGTATTATTTCTTTTCTGATGCAATGGGAAGAGTAAACCAAAATTCACATCCCTGTTTCCCATCCGAACGATCTTGAACACCAATTTCTCCTTTGTGTATTTCAACTAGTGATTTTGCAATGGCGAGTCCAAGTCCAGACCCTCCAGATTGTGAGCTTCTTGATGGGTCTGTTCTGAAAAAACGTTCAAATATACGTAATTGATCATCGTAAGAAATCCCTTCCCCTTCATCACGCAAAATGAATGTAACTTGCTGTTTTTGTTTATTTTCCTCCACAATTAACTCGATTGTTCCAAATGTGGGGGAATGCCGAATCGCATTATGTAACAAATTACTGATAACCCGCACTATTTTACATGGCATAATCCAAAGTCGTGGCAATGTATCCGAAACGTGCAATTGTAAATGGATATTTTTATCCTTCAATAAGATCGCATGGGAATCTAGTACTTCTAATAGAATGCTGTCCACATGTGTTAAACTGGGGTGAAAGGCTCCTTGTCCAAGTTCTAGCTTAGAAAGCTCAAACAAATTATTAATTAATCCACTTAATCTTTGAATTTCGTTTAGGATTGTCGTTAGATACTGCATTTTCATATTAGGATCTTCAATTAAACCATCTTGTAACGCTTCTATCATCAATTGTATGCTAGCCATAGGGGTTCTTAAGTCATGGGAAATATTCGCAATTAGTTCTGTACGTGCTTTTTCTCCTTGTTCTAACTTAGTAAAGCTTTCTTCTAATTTTTTAGCCATTTGTTGAAAAGCTGTCGCTAATTCTTTAAACTCTTCTGGTTCTTTCCCGATTATATACATCGTTTCAAAGTGTCTATCACTAAATTGTTTCGTTAATGCAATTAAATTTTGAATAGATCTCATAATAGGACGTGTCATTAACCAGTAAATAATCGTTGAAAGAATCATTGCTACCATCACAATTCCTATTAATAACCGTGTTTGTTCCGGTCTAAGTAACATTCTTCTGTCACTATACCAGATCGAAATTACTATGATTCCCGTGCTTAATAAATTCATCAATAACAATTGATTCCGTAACTTCATGTTTCATTTCCTCCATCTGGCTCAAAGCGATATCCTATGCCCCAAACTGTATGAATCCAACGATTCTTTGTTGTATGCTTCTCCAATTTTTCACGTAGACGACTCATTAACACAGTTACTGCATTTGTGCACCCTTCATACTCAAAATTCCATATCTGTTCAAGAAGTTGAGATCGTGAGAATACTTGTTTTGGATGTTTTGCCATTATATAAAGTACCTCAAATTCTTTCACTGTTAACTCAATTTCATGTCCACAAACAAATACACGTCTTTTCGTTGGATCAATCTTCAAATCTAGGAACTCTATCATTTCTGATACAGGTTCTTTCTCTTGTATCGTTGCTTGATTTCCTCTTCTTAATATAATTTGCACCCTTAATACTAATTCACGAGGTGAAAACGGCTTTGTCACATAATCATCCGCGCCCATTGTTAATCCTAAAATTCGATCTCTTTCTTCTCCTCTAGCGGTTAACATAATAATAGGGACATTAGAGTATTGGCGAATTTCCTCACATAATTCCCAGCCATCTTTTTTCGGCATCATCAAATCTAAAATAATTAAATCTGGTTGATATTGCTGAAATACATTCCAACCTTCTATTCCGTTTACAGCGGTGTATACTTCATATCCTTCTCTTTCCAAGTACCGTTTACATATTTCTCGGATATTATCTTCATCTTCTATGATTACAATTCTTTTTTTCATACATTAAGTCTCCTCTGTTCCTTATAAAAACTGCGATAACAGCACACTAAATAAAGTGAAACTTTAATCAGTGGGGGTTTTCTTCATCCCCCACTGATTATTAGTTGAACGAATCGGGCTTTTATGGACAGTTCATCTCCTACCTAACTTCTTTGCCTTCGCTGAATTTTGAGGTGGGAGTGTTACTGTCCGTTAATGCGGGATAAAAATGGAGTTACACAATAATTTTTATATCACATTAATAATTCTGTTTATATAACTATAAAAAATATTTGAGTTACGCTATACACAACAGCCCATCCTATTTGTAATCTCCCTTGAATAGAAGTAGCTTTTTCAAACGCTATATGAAGTTCAAATTCCCCATATTATATTAATTCTGCTTCTCTAACGCTATTTTCAATCCTTTTTGAAATTCTTCGATATCAGGGTTGATTCAAAATACTTCCTCCATTGAAATGAGCTTGTTTAGTAAAGGATATTAACCTTTCCATACTTGTATATCTTTGCTTTCAATTTCCTCATCTTTCTAATCCTCCTAATGTTCTTGTAGCAAGTTGTGTAACGAATTATAATTAAACATATTTTAATGTAGTTTAACACACAATCATTTCTCCATTAATCTAAATTTACTTTATTTGAATTAAATTTAACACATTGAAAGAAATAACATAATTGTATGCAGCAGAAAAGATATCTTTAGCCCTGATATTATTCAATTTCTTTATTTTTAGGAATCGATCTTGTTGTTCCTATAATGTCTTTTTATATGAATACGTTACAATTAGTTACTGATATAATGAAATATTGCTACATTTACATTTACATTTACTCAATTACTAACACCTCCTATCACCGGAAGATAGATAGATTCAATCAAAAATTGATTATACTGGGGTTACTTCTTTGTTCTTCCTCTGAATCTTTATTTGAATTTGCCAATCATATATGAGGATTATTTCTTTCCAAAGCATTAGGTGGCATTAGGTGGCATGAGTGCGGCATGTATGATGCTAGCGAGATTCTGGTGCGAGAAATTTATAAAACCTTGACATACTGATACTATCAATCTAAAAAAGGACATGATCAGTATGAAAAAGAAAAATTGATTTACAGAATCAACCTGTTCAAACTAGAAAGAATTCATCCATCAATTGTTTGCATTTATATCATCAAATATAATTCCGCTAGAAATATATGCGCTATATTCTCTTTTATTTTCGCTTTACATTAGAGCCTAAAAAGGCCCCTAATGCTAGAGGCCTTCCTTCGTTATTTTTCACTTTTCTCGTTTTCTTCCACTACTTGCACAACAGGCTTCTCACTCACCATTTGCTGCACAGTACCTTTTCCGGCAAATCCTTCTAATAACTCTTTCAAATCAATACCAGAAGAAGCTTTTAATGTTTCTTGCATTGTTGCCATTAAATCCGTCGCATATCCTGCCACTTTTCCAGCTCCGCTGTTTTTTCCACCGCCGCCTGTATCCACAACAGTAATCTTATCAATGTTACTAAGTGGGCTTGCAATTTCTTTTGCGTAGCTTGGAAGCATTTTAAGAACCATATCCATAATTGCCGCTTGCCCATATAATTCGAATGCTTCCGCAATTTTTTGCTTCGCTTCCGCTTCTGCTAAACCTTTTAATCGGATAACATCCGCTTCCGCTGTACCTTGCGCTTTTTGAACTTCTGCTTTTGCTTGCCCTTGTGCCTTTTCAATTTCGGCTTTTGCTAAACCTTCTACACGCACCTCTTCCGCACGTGCTCTTGCTTCTGCTTCAATCTTATATTGATCTGCATCTGCTTTTTTCATTTGTTTTACTTTTTCCGCTTCCGCTGATTGTTCAACTGCATAACGATCTGCATCTGCTTTCTTCTTTACTTCCGCGTCGTATTGTTTTTCACGACGCGCAATTTCTTTTTCTTCTAATTCAATTTGCTTTTCACGCTCAATGATTTTAACGCGCATTTGCTCTTCTGTAACACCTTGTTGTGCTTTTGCTTGTTGTAATTCATAAGAAAGGTCCGCATCGGCACGTGCTTGCTCTTGCTCTCTCTTATATGATTGTACTTTTAATTCTTTATGCTTTTCAGCCTCAGCAATTTGTGCATCACGTTGATATTCAGCTTCTTTTGCTTCTTTCTCCGCACGAGCTTTTTCAATACGTGCTTCTTTTTCACGCTCTGCATTCGCAATTGTTGCATCACGTTTCACTGTTGCGATTTGCGGTTGACCTAAAGCATCTAAATAACCATTTTTATCCATGATTTCTTTAATCGTAAAGGAGACAATACGAAGCCCCATTTTCTTCAAATCTGTCGAAGCAACTTCATGTACTTTTTGTGCAAATTGCTCTCTATTACTATAAGCATCCTCCACTGTCATTGAAGATAAGATAGCACGTAAATGGCCTTCTAATACTTCTTTCGCTTCAACTTTTAACTCTTCCGTTTCTTTCCCTAAATATTGTTCAGCTGCTGTAGATACTTCTTCAATTGTTGAACCTACTTTAATAATAGAAACACCATTTACCGTAACTGGCACCCCTTGCTTTGTATACGTATCACGTGTTCCAACTTCTAATTTATAGTTTAATAAACTAAGAAGTTCCGCTCGTTGCATAATTGGTACAACAAACGTACCACCACCACGAATAATTTTAATTTTTTTACCATCATCTGTTGTGACAACGTTTTTCCCGTCACCAAGCCAGTTCCCTGTTACAATCAGCGCCTCATCAGGACCAACTGTACGATATTTTGTGATAAACACCAAAATAAGTAAAAGTAAGATTGCGAGTAATATACCACCGATAATTAATGGAATCATTCAAATTCCCCCTTATAACTTTGGTTTTTTTAAAGAATAAGCGATGTTCTGTACAAGCAAAACACCATCTTGAACTCCCTCAATAATGACCTCGGTTCCTTGTAAAATATCTTTCTTTCCAATTGTCTTAGCTGGTATCGCATTACTTCCAAATTGCGAAGAAACTAATACTTCTCCAAACCCTTCTTTCGGGATGGTAATAATCACTTCTCCTTTGCATCCAACAAATTCAGCCATACGTTGCACTGTATTTTGTTCAGCTTCTGCAATTGGTTTTAAAATCAATATTTTCATTAGGAAAACTCCAATAAAAGATATGCCGAAAGAAAGACTAAAAATAACAATACTATTCCAAGTAAATAAATACTCTCCTATATAACTAAAACCACAAAGCATGGCAAAGAAACTGAGCAGCAACGTTACAATAGATGTAGATCCACCTCCGAAGCTAAATATGGATTCAAATATATCTCCAAAAAAGATATAAATAACAGTAAGTACGGTAGCAATAATAAATCCATATAAATAAATTGTCTCAAGCGGATAACCCAACAATGTCATGCCTTATCCCCCTTTCATCATTACCTCTCTCTTTGTTATATGTATGCCTCACCTCTTTCAAAAATTATTTTTCCTAATTTTCAGTTATTTAATCTTTTAAAAAAAACCTGTACGACAGGCTGCTTAAAAAAGAACAGGAGGAGCCTATGGTGACAGGCTCCTCCTAGAAAATAACCGTTATATTGTATATTTATATAATATACTATTTTACATAAAAAGTAAAGTTATATAAATATTTCTACTTCAATTTTTTCCCTTTTATTACACATGAATGAATATTCTATTATATAAAAAACCCCTTAAAAAAGGGGCTACGCCATTTTCTCACCTGATTCTTCTCTAAAAAAGCTCTTCATTGCATGAAACACATCAGCTTTCTGCTTTAAAATATAGTATCTGAAATTCTCATCTTTAATATTTTTATAGGCTGACATAAGCGTACTGTGACGATTGTACTGGTTTAATTAGCAAGGATGTAACCAAATTTAAATAGATTCTGTTCCAAAAACTCACTTGTCATGACTTTTTTGTTTTGTTTATTCTTTTTCTTTTTCTGGTTCTGTTGCAAAGTTTTTAAAAGTAGGCTAAACCTTTACAAAATAGAGTAAGGAGAATCATAGATGGGATATTTTAAAGGAATGATAAGTGTCAAATGAATGATACATTCCGAAGTATATAATGAGAAAGGGATTATAGCTTTTCTCTTCTTAAGACTGCACATATTGTTTAATTTGATCAACACATAAATTTCTCAGTTCTGTACTGGAGTACGCCTTGTAATTTTTATACCAGTCTACTGTATGGTCTAAAGTCTGTTGAAGGGACCATTTTGGTTCCCAATTGAGCTTGAATTTTGCTTTGCTTATATCTAGGTTTAGGAATGTTGCCTCATGAAATTCTTCTGGAGTTACATTTGAAGATATCCAATTCCCACATCCCCAGGACTTTATCATACCGGTAACAAGCTCTTTTACTGAGACAATATTATTTAGTTTTGGACCAAAATTCCATGCACCAGAAAAAAGGACCCCATCAGTTAAAATTTTTTCTGCTAGAAGTAAATATCCACTTAAAGGTTCAAGTACATGTTGCCAAGGTCTTACTGCATTAGTATTTCTAATGAAAATTTCTTGGTTTGATTCCAGTGCTCGTATACAATCAGGAATAATCCTGCCTATTGACCAATCTCCTCCGCCAATTACATTGCCAGCACGAACACTTGCGATTATTTTTTTATGGTGCTCATATTTTTTTTCTGGAAAATAAGAGTTGCGGTAGGAAGAAATTAATAGTTCGCAGCATCCTTTGCTAGAACTATAAAGGTCATGTCCACCCATTGGGTCATTTTCACGGTATCCCCAAACCCATTCATTGTTCTCATAACACTTGTCACTTGTAACTATAATTCCTATTTTAGTGGATTCATGTAAACGAATTGCTTCTAATATATTCATTGTTCCCATAACATTTATATCATACGTATCTTTAGGGTGCTCATAAGAATATTTAACAAGTGGTTGTGCGGCTAAATGAAATACAATTTCAGGTTTATATTCTTTGAAAAGCTTATTTAATTTATTATAGTCTCTAATATCCCCACGAACATCAATTATGTCGTTTTGAAGGTTTGTTAAATTAAAGTTATCTTTTTTATTTTTAGGATCTAAAGAATATCCAATTACAGTCGCGCCTAATTCTTTTAACCATATGGATAACCAAGAGCCTTTAAAACCAGTGTGTCCTGTGATTAAAATCTTTTTTCCATGAAATACATTCTTAAAGCTATTATTGAACAATTGATTCACACCTTAGAAATAGATTTTCATACATTCGGATATAGATGTGTATTATGTTTATACCAATTAACAGTTTTAATAATACCTTCTTCAATACTTATGCGTGGTTCCCAAGAGAGCATACTTTTAATTTTATTAATATTTGGTTTAGAAATCCTTCTTTCATTCGTTCTATAGGATAACGCACCATAATTGGGTCTTTTATTAGTCTGCAAGTGTTTAAAGAGTAATTCCACATAATATTTTAAAGGGTGAGTTTCACCGCTTCCAATATTAAAAATCTCATTTTGTATAGAATTATTTTCAATTGTTAGCATACAAGCATCTATAATATTATCTACATAGCAGTAATCTCTTAATTGATTACATAACGTTAAGTTTACATTTCTATTCTGTAATACCTGTAAAATAATATAGCAAAAAATTTTATGTGGTTCTTCACCTTCTCCGAATACTCCAAAGGGTCTTAAGGTTATAAGGTTGATATTGTTTTCAGCCGCGACTTGATGAGCAATTATAGTGGCTGCAGCTTTACTACTTCCATAAATATCTACTGGTGTTAATTCCATATCTTCCTTAATAGATTCTGTTTTATTTCCATACTCAGAACTGCTTCCAATATTAATAATCTTTTTGCAATCTATAGACTTTGTTGCCTGAATAATATTAATTGTACCTAAAACATTCGTTTCAATAGCATTCATGTAATCTGTATGAGCTGAATTTACTCCGTATGCAGCAAAATGAAAAATATAATCAGGACGGATTTGTTTTATAATATTTTGAACTTGTATCTTATCGCGTATATCTACTTCATAAAGGTTGATACTTTTTAATATGTCTTTAAGACGCCAAGGATTTGATGACCTTCTGGCTAAAATAACGATTTTTGCTTGTAATTTCAATAATCTTCTTACCAAATGAGAACCAATAAAACCGTATCCGCCAGTGATAAGAAACGTTTTATTTTTAAAATGGTCAATTATATTCATATAATTTCATTTGTCTCCTTACAAATTTTTGAGTAAAAGGAATAAATAATTTTACTTAAGAAGTTCGTGTGAATTAGGGAATAATACTAGTTATATAAAAGGAAGAATGGATTTCATCTAAAAAATGAGGGAGGGTATTGGAAATAGTTTTTTACAGAGGACTCATCTGAATTTCCAACAAATAAAGGGGTAAGAGAAAAGATATTATCAAGTACGCGACATGTATTTCGTATTTTTTCGATATAAGGAATATATATATATTCTAAAATTGACGGATCTATTTCTACATGTTCTTGTTTCCATAAATCAAATTCATTTTTATTAATAATTTGCATACTCCCAAAGTGAAAAGCGATTAATTCATCTTGATCTATAAAGATCTTGTTTTCTGTGTTGGTTATAGAAGAATGATTGGTTAAAATTAGATTCCAAGGTGCAGCGTTAATCCCCTTTTGAGTCATGATTTTAATGTTAGAAAATAAATCGGGAATGTGATTTAAATATTTTTGATCTCCCCATCTATTCATCTCAATATCATATACATCCAAACAATATTCCAGGCATTTATCTTTCCACCATGTTAAAATATCTTTACTATTTTGATCATTTTTAAATCCTATTAGGCCGGCCTGATACATGCCATGTACATTTTCCAATTCAGTAGTGCCTCTCTGTGGACAAAGAAATACAGAATACTTCCACCATTCGTCTAAAATTATAGTAGGCTTTGTAAAGAAAAACATATCTGCGTCACAGTATATAATGTGATCAACTTCAGAATAATATTTAAGAATATGAAGGCATAGAGGGGCTTTTAATGTCCAGCAGTATTCCTGCAAAGTTCTTTCATTCTTTATACTTAAGAGTTCTTGATTTTCTATGTCTTTCACATGAAACAGTATAGCATTCTTCAATTTTAGATTTGTTAGAATTCGATAAGTTAAATTGTCCATACAACAGATCCACACTATAAAATCTGTACCATGGCTTTCAAGGGAATAGTAGCAAGTCAGACCTTGAATTAAACGTTTTTGACTTATAATTATTGAATAATTCATAAAATGATTTGATTGATTCATTTTTCTTCTTAATTGTGTATCTTTATATAAAGTCTGCGCCTCGCTAATGTCTTTAATACTTAACAGGCGCTGTGTTTTTTCACCTAATTTTTCTGCTAATTTTGTGAGGTTAAACTGAATTTCTTCTAGATAGGGGGTATAGATAAGGTGCAATATATTATTTGGTATTGAAAGTTTACCTAAAGACCAAAGATCAAAATCCTGTTCATTGAAAATGGTAATGCATGCAAAATGATATACAATTAGTTTATCTGTTTCAATGTATACCTCATTTTGATTTTTATCAATTATATAATTGTTATTATAAATACAATTCCAAGGTGCGGCATTTATACCTAGATTGCTTGAGATTTTTACTTTTGGAAAGTAAATAGGAATTAAATCTAAATATTTTTGGTCACCAAATCTTCCTTTATCAGGATTAGCACTACACCAGTCTAAGCATTTATCTTTCCACCATCGTACGCTTTTTAATCCGTAGAAATCGTTTTTAAACCCAATTAACCCAGCCTGATATTTCCCGTATTTTTCCTCTACCCAGTCACGGTCTCTCTGTGGACAAAGATAAATAGAATTGTCATCCCATTCTTTAAATATCATGTTAGGATCAGAGAAGAAATATAAATCACTATCACAATAGAGAACAGATGGCAAATTATAATTTACTAATAAATATTCAATAAGCACGGACTTTAAAGTCCAACAATATTCACTGACTGACCTATTTCTTTTAATATCTTTCAAATTTGTATCCTCTATATCATCTACCTGTAAGAGCTTTACATTATTCAAGTTCATTTCTTTCAATATTGAATACGCAAACACATCTATACAACAAATCCATAATGTGAATATTTTTGAATTTTTCATTAGAGATTGGTGCAAAGAAATTATTTTCAAGACGTATTCTGTTCCAACTATGGCACAAAAATGATTTTCAGAGTGAGGCTGTTTATTATAAGGTAGAGGATAGATTTGTTTGCTTGTAGTTTTTTTAGAGTGATCAATAGCTGAAGCATCTGAAGATAACGGAAAATCTTTTTCTACTTTAAAGGGAATATAGCGGTACGGCCAACCTTTCTTTCTATTGTTAAAACGCAATGTTTATTCACTCCTCTCAACTATTTTTGTTAGGGTTCCAGCTTTCATTTGCATCTTTAAGATCTTTAGGTGTATCTACACTAATCCAATAATCATTGTGCTCATAAACTGCAAGTTCCTTGTTTTTTATTAAATTTAGTAGAGGTTCTTCTTCAAGCATACAATCATTATCATTCAAATAATCGAATATTCCTTTATTAAATACAAAAAAACCTCCATTTATTACAGCATTAAGTAGGGGTTTTTCCTTAAAATCCACAGCAATCCCGTTTTCAATCTGTAAAAGACCATATTGACTACTTTCTTTTATACCGGTTAATGTTGCGATTTTTCCTTTGTCTTTATGAAATTTTATAAGTTCGTTAATATCTATCTTTGCTAATCCGTCACCATAAGTTAATAAAAACATTTCATCCTGTATATGCTTTTCAAGTTTTTTCAATCTGGTTCCGGTCATTGTTTCAATCCCTGTATCTATAAATTTTATATTCCACTGTTTTGGTTCTTCAAGCAACTGGTAATGATTATTCTTTAAATCTAAATTAAAATCATGTTCTTTCCATATATAGTCCATGAAATATTCTTTGATTTTTTCACCTCCATACCCTAATGGTAGGACGAATTCATGATGTCCAAACTTGCTATACCAATTCATTATATGCCAAATGAGAGGTTTTCCTTGAACATGAACTAATGGTTTGGGTATATTCCCCAGAATACCTTGCATCCTCAATCCTTTTCCACCACATAAAATTATGACTTTCATAGTCTTCTCTCCATCCCCTCCAGTTATTTAACTAATTTAAATTATGCTATCACTATGTAAATGGTATACACGCTTGTACCATTAATTTTACAGAAGATATTTTCCATAAAAATACTGGTTAAAATACAAAATAAGGCCTACTCAAATGTATGAGTAGGCTTATTGCCTTAACATTACTTCAAGGTTACAAATGGATTTCAAAATCTAACAAGCATAGACATATCACTTAGCTAAACATACAAAAAACGGATAGGGATCCATTTATTTCATCATTATGAAACAAGCTTAGTCTATTCTTTTAGTGCACTCATAGAATAAAGGGATATAAATCTTATTAAAAAGGGTTGGATTTCGATGTCTTTCGAACGCAGAAGACGTGGAAAATTTGATAGACGAGAAAGAGAGTTTTTCGGTGAAAGAGAATGTTTTGAGGAAAAGAATTGCTTTGTTGAGCGCAAAAGACGCTCAAGATTAGATCACATACGAGAGGGAGATAAGATTCAAGTGTTCTCTGGTAGCAATCGAATCGATGGAACAGGAGTTTTTATTAAAGTTGAAGACAGATTTCTTGTTTGGGTTGATGAATGTGCGAATATTAATGTTACAAGCCTAGATGTTATTAGTGTTTGTAGAGAACATTCTTGTAATGCTTGAAGCATAACATGGCCATAAATCTTTTATTACCCCATAATCTTGCCTCAGGGACAAAGATAGTAGCAATCCATCTCAAACTTTTAAAATCAACACTTCAAATCAAAAAAAACAAATTGGGATTCAGCCCATGCCCATCAAGCTAGTATTTTGAAGTGTCCCCAAAACGACAATTTTATTATTTTACAGTTATTTATGAGAATTTAGCTTAATTTTTTCGTTTTGAGGAACAACCAATTTCTTAACTTGATGGGCATACGGCAGAACCCCATATATATAAATCTAACTATGATAAGATCTCTGCAAAAAATCTGAAGATTACTGCGTTTTATTGATTATACTGAGGCTCATCTTGTTGAATCTCCTGAACACGTGGTTCTAAAGAATCAATAATTGTCTGCGCTTGCTGAGCTGCATTTTGATACAGTTGTTTTGCTTGTTGATTGTCAGTATCAAGAACAAATCCTTCTAAACATGCTTGAGCACTTTTTAATCCAGAAATAGTTTGTTTAAGCTTAGTAATTACTGTCATAATTAAATTCCTCCTTATAATTATGAATTCACTATTTAGAATAGCTATTTTCTACTAAAAATATGATTTCTAAATTTTGGTTATCTTTATAGAAGAGGTAGTGCCACATCGCTATCAAGTTAAGAAACACATTCTTCCCAAAAATGATAAAAATGAACTTCGGTGCTATAAAAAACAAAAAATTTCCGTTTGGGGGATACTTTAAGATCTTAGCTTGATGGCGATGTGGTGCTACCCCATGCCCATCAACTTAAGATTTTGAAATATCCCCAAGTGTAAAAAAACGTTATTTTCTAAAGTTAATGAATTTCAAAAACCTAATCTGTTTTTTCGTTATTTCTCAGTTACTTAATTTTCACAAAAAAGACTATCTTCTTGCTTGTGCACAGGGATAGTCTTCTTAATTATTAATTAGTAGGAACAGCCTTTACAAACGGTAAGAATTTATCTTCATAGATGCCTTAGCCTTTAAGACTATATAAGTTCAACGATTATTTTTGATTTTTAATAACTACTTCAGTCACGTTTAGCGATTTTCCAGGTTTAATATTATTGTGGATTTGAAATAAAGTTGCACTGTTTATAAAAAGTCGTACCGTTTTGAAAAAAGTTAAACCATTTGTAAAAAAGATGAATTAAAAAATGGTTTTAATTGTATTTTTTTGAACACTCGTGCTAAAATATAACCATGAGTATAAAAAATAAAACATACAATCACAAAGAAATGTCATTTATTGAAAAAGCCCGTAGGGCTCAAATTATGGAATGTGCAATTGAAACACTTGCTGAAGTTGGTTATGTAAAAGCCTCTTTAGGACAAATCGCTAAACGTGCAAAAATAAGTAAGGGGGTTATTTCTTATTACTTTACAAACAAAGAGGAACTTCTGGAGCAAGTTATAATCGATTATTATATAGCTTGCCAATCCTTTAGTTGTCCGCAAATTGAAGCTCAAACGACCTCAAAAGGAATGCTCCAAACGTATATTGAATCCAATCTGAAATTTATAGATGAGCATCGAAAGCATGTATTCGCTGTTATAGAAATTGTTTCAAATGAAAGAACAGATGAAGGGAAACTTCGGTTTGCAGCAGACCATGATGAAACTATTTTTCTTCCCATTGAAAATATTCTACGTTTAGGGATGCAAGAGGGAGTGTTTCGAGATTTTTCCGAAACGTCCTTAAGGGTGATGGCGTTAACAATTAGGCATGCCATAGACGGATTTAGCCTAGAACTAATGAGAAACCCCGATCTTAACGTTAAAGATTACATTAAAGAACTTATTACAATCTTTGAGCGGACAACTCAAAAGTAACATATCACCCTGATGAGGGGGAAGTTTATGATATTTTATGAGGTTATTTGTTTTTGTTGTAAAAATATATTTCGAGTATATGAAGGAACTGAAAAATATAAGCAATTCAAGAAAAATCCAAAAGGGAAATATTGCTGTGAAGAATGCAGTCATAAAATAAGACTTGAAGCAATTAAACAGTTTTTTAGATAGTGGTACTATCTACTACTTACTTTTACTAATAGGGGTCACCATACATGCCCATCAACTCAAGAGATTTTAATACCCCTCAAACACCAAAAAACGTTATCCTTTCTAAACAAGCTAAATTAGAAAGGATGACGTTTTTGTATGAATCTCTCGATTCAAGATGAACTACTACCATTTGCAGAAGAATTACAACGATATGTTACACCTGTATTCTTAGAAGAACTTGCAAGAGAAATCGGATTTATCAAACGAAAACGTAAGTTTTCTGGATCAGACTTAGCTACCATTTGTATTTGGATCAGTCAACGGGTGGCAAGTGATCCCTTAGTGCGATTATGTAGTAGACTTCATGCAGCTACTGGTACTTTACTCAGCCCTGAGGGCTTAAATAAACGTTTAAATGCGAAAGCAGTTTTGTTTTTACAACATATTTTTTCTTTACTATTACAACAAAAAATATGTGAACAAACGCAAATTTCTAACCATCTCTTTTCTTATTTTGGGCGAATCCGTATCCTAGATGCCACCGTATTTCAAGTGCCAAATGTTTTAGAGAATGTATATCCAGGCTCTGGAGGATGCGCCCAAACAGCGGGAATCAAAATTCAATTAGAATATGATCTGCACAGTGGGGAATTTCTTAACTTTCAAGTTGGACCAGGAAGAAATAATGACAAAACATTTGGTACGGAATGCTTAGATACCTTACGACCAGGGGATTTATGTATTCGTGATTTGGGTTATTTTTCATTGGAAGACTTAGATCAAATGGATCAACGAGGTACATACTATATTTCTCGTTTAAAATTGAATACGAATGTATATGTGAAAAATCCAAACCCAGACTGCTTTAAAAATGGTGCAATTAAGAAACAATCAGAATACATACAAATAGATGTGAAACAAATTTTAAATCAACTACAGCCTGGAGAAATATTTGAATTAAAATATGCTTATATCGGTGATAAACAACAGCTGTTTGCACGTGTTATTTTTAACCGATTAACAGAAAAGCAACTTCAAAAACGACAAGCAAAAATCGCAGAAAAAGAAAAATCACAAAATAGAACGTACTCAGAGAAAAGTAAAATGGTAGCGGGATTAAACGTGTATGTGACGAACATACCTTGGGAATGGGTTCCGATGGAACAGGTACATGAGTTATATACTTTACGTTGGCAAATAGAGATTGTCTTTAAAATGTGGAAATCACTCTTCAAAATAGACCATTATCGTCATGTAAAACAGGAACGGTTAGAATGCCAACTATATGGAAAGCTAATCGCTATTTTCTTATGTTCTTCTACGATGTTTAAAATGCGTCAACTGCTTTTACAAAAGAAGAAAAGAGAATTAAGCGAATATAAAGCAATAGGGATGATCCAAGATTATTTATATCTTCTGTATCAAGCTATACAGAAAAAAACCCGAGAAATAACAAAGATTCTAATCCGCCTATTCCATCTACTACAGAAAAACGGACGGAAATCTCATCGATATGAGAAGAAAACAGTTTTTGATATTATGGGTGTTATCTATGAGTATAGTAGATTTAGAAAACAAAAGAAAACTGCATAATCTTTAAAAATAATACCTATTTAGGTTTATTTGGCATGCTCATTTTTAAGAAAAAAAGTGTTTTAAGAGTTTTTTATTTTATTTGAACGAAATTTCATTTTGTTTCTGTTCTTAAGTTGATGGGCATGTGGTGCTACCCCTTGATAGACTGTAATATCACCCAAAATAGTAGAAATGGTATAAGTACCCATACACATCCATTAACAATTTAATAGACTGAGAATATAAAGTAGTATAGTACCTCAAAAAATTAAATAAACGAATTAGGAGTGTTATATCATGTCATTTGGAATTGATGTGAGTCACCATGAGGGAAATATTGATTGGAATGAAGTAAAGAATGATCCAAATCAAGTAAACTTTATGATTGCAAAAGTGACAGAAGGTTCTGAGCAAGGCACCAATTTTGTCGATCCAACCTTTCAATACAATATCAATGGTGCAAATAGTGTTGGCATCCTTACAGGAGCTTATCACTTTTTTCGGGCAATCTCTGTTAATGATGCAAGACAAGAGGCTGCTTTCTTCATTAAAAATTTACAGAGCGTAACATTAACTGCACCTGTATTTGTCGATGTAGAAGTTAATGATGCAAATTTAGATCCGGATACATTAACAGATGCTGTGAATGCATTTTTAACAGAATTGAAAAATGCAGGGTATACAAATACCGGCGTTTACAGCAATCTATATTTCTTTCAAAATAGTCTAAACGTTTCACGCTTACAAGATACTTTATTGTGGGTTGCACGTTATAATCCAAGAGGCGCAGGAATGGAATGTGATATTTGGCAATACACAGATACCGGAAGTGTACAAGGCATTAATAGCAATGTCGATTGCAATATATCCTATGTGGATTTGGATAACGGGAATAATAACAACAATGGACCTAATAGCTCCTATATAGGAATTGCTACTATCGCAGGTGATAATGTGAATTTACGAGATCAACCTTCTATGAGTGGCAATGTCATTGGAACATTGCATCGTAACGAGTCCTATAAAGTATTTTACGAACAAAATGGATGGTTAAACTTAGGTGGGAATGAATTTGTTTTTTATGATCCTAGTTATATTTGTTACTGTAACTATATAGGGATTGCTACAATTACAGGCGATAATGTAAATTTACGAGATCAACCTTCTATGAGTGGCAATGTCATTCGAACATTACATCATAACGAAGCTTATAAAGTATTTTACGAACAAAATGGATGGCTAAACTTAGGCGGAAACCAATTCATTTACTATGACCCTAGCTATATCGATTATCAATTACTTTCTGCATGTTCCGATTGTTAAATAGTGGACAACCTCTACTAGGGGCAGCTGAGATACGTGCATCTCAGCTGCCTCTCTCCTTTTTACTCTACACCTTCTTCTGCTACGATATCACTTTCTAGATTTTCTCTTGATAATTCATCTGTCATAAAAAATAGATTCTAACCTTGAAATCCAATTATTTTTCGCTCCCTCAATAAGATGTTCAATCACCCATAAAGAGTTTATTCTTCCTGGACCATTAGAATAGTTTATTAGGGGATCGCCGCATGTCCATCAAGCTATTATTTTGAGGTATCCTCATTTTTTCGTATTGAGGAACATTATGTTTCTTAAGTTGATAGCAATAGGGTAGCACCACATGCCCATCAACTTAAGAATTTTATAACACCCCCAAAACAAAAAAAATTGTATATTTTCACATGAAGATGTCAATTTTCTCGTTTTTGGGGTATTTGTATTTCTTATCTTGATAGCGATGGAGTAGTGCCACACAGCCATCAACTTAAGAATTTTATAACGCCTAAAAACAAAAAAATGAACTAAATTCCTATGGATAACTATAAAAGGATAAAATTTTCGTTTTTGGGGGACTTAGAATTCTTAACTTGATAGCGATGTGGAGGTACCCCTTTAAAGAGTTGTTGTATTTTAGACTCAATAATCATTAATCCCTCATGCCTCCTTACAGCGGGAATGATAAGGCATTTTTTATTTACCCAATTACCGAGTTCTCAAATGTTTTAAATAGTTACCCATCCCCTAATCACCGAGTATGTTTATTTCTCTAAATCACTGTCCATAATAATAAATAAAGACAAACCCTTTATCCTTAAGATACAAGCTCTTTCTCAAGAGTATCAAACTCGGTGATTAGGATAGAGTGGTATACCACTCTACCCTAATCACCGAATAAAAGAAAATTCCTCATCTACATTTCGACCTAAATACCGATGTCATCACCAACAAAAAAACAGCTATCCATCTTGATAGCTGTTTTACAAAATTAAGCTGATCTGATTTTTCACATCACGTTTTGAAAAATCTGTTCGTAACTGTAGTGAAATATCGTATTCGTTACGCTTTTTATTTTCTTTAATGGATACAGATTGAATGAGAGGTAATAAAAATCGTCTTTTATCCATATCGCTTATTTCTTGAAGCTTGACATCATCTTGAAATACTTCATTCAAAGTATGTAACCATGTTTCTTTGCTCTTCTCGACTTTTTCTTTGAGGGTGATTTGCTGTTTAAAGTCATTGATTTGTTGTGTGACTCCATCTAGCTTTCGCTGTACATCCAAGCGATAAATCGCTAAGGACTTCAAAAAACGTTTATCATCGTTATTTTTCATACGCTGTTTGAGCTCTTCTGTAATATTGTGAAGTTTGATGGTGTAGTTTTCGAAGAGACGCTGATGCTTTTGAATATTGTTATTCAATCCTTGTATCTCATACTGAATTTTTTGTTCTATCGCATGATATACATTGTGAAATCCACTTATTTTCACATCAGTAAGTGTTTGATTCACTACTTTATCATGAAGGAGGTCTGCATCTATTCTTAATTTGCAGTTAGTGCAAAAATAAATTTTCCCTCCATACTGTTTATTTGTAGAACTTATTGTCTGTTGATTCTTTGTTTTCATTAATTCCTGGCACTTTTCACAAGAAAGCAATCCTTGCAGCAAAAAACTTGTTTTGTAATGTTTAGGAACCATGTTGCCATTACGTTTTTCTGAATAAATACGCCAACATGATTCCCATGTCGTTCGTGAAATGATTGGCTTCACATAGTGGTTTGGTGCTTCAATCCAAATATCCCTTGCATTTCGCTTTCCATCTGTTTGTCGGCGCCATGATAATAAACCACAATAAAAAGGATTAAGCACAATGGCCTTTACATTCTCTTTCCCCCAATCTTTTCCGCGGCGGGAACCGTTAGGGAGTGTATTAGCAATATACTGAAACCCATGACCATTTACATATAAATTGAAGATTTCTTTTACATAGCAAAGCTCTTCGGTGTGTTCAATAAATTGCTCACTATTCTTATCATATGTGTACCCAAATGGCGGCTTACCACCAAGCCATTTCCCTTGTTTTGCTTTGTTTTCTAGACCTGATCGTGTTCTGGCGATAATGGTGTCAACTTCATATTTAGTAAAACCATCTTCCATAAGTTGCACAATCAAGTCATTATCAGTATTGTACACACTTTCGGTTGAACTAATAATGATGGGAATATCTAGTGTCTTCATGACAATACGTATCGTTTGATGCTCAAGAGGATCTCTGGCCAAACGATCACTTTTATAAACAATGACAAAATCAAATTCTTTTCTTTTTGCCCCTTCGAACATATTTTCAAGTTCTTTCCTACTTGTAATTTTATTTTTACGAGCGGAAACAGCCTTATCAAGAAAAGAATGAGTATGAATGCAATCATATTTGCGAATCACTTCCATAACGGAATTCAATTGCATATCCATATCTTGTTTATCCGTAGAATGACGGCCATAAAAAGCTGCCTTCCTATTTGGTTGTAATATATGAGAAAGCTTCATGATGTTAACACCTCTTGAGTACGTAAGAACGGGTGTTTAAAAACAATTTCGCAGTTCTTTCCATCAGTTTTAACTTGTTGTATTAAATCTTGAAAAAAGGAACCTAACTGTCGATTCTCCTTTATCTCGTCATAGGACAACGACATAGAGGATTGATAATTACTTATCTTTTCACGTAATTGCTTTACATCACTTAATTCCTGTATTACCTGTTCTTTTTGTTTTTTATATTTTGCCAGCTCATCATACAGCGCCATAATTTCGATTTCTTTCTGTTCCTTATAAGGTGCATCAGTTTCGTGATACCACGTATCTACTTTTGTAATTAACTTTTCATTCATAAGCTGGATTTTCTCTTCAATGGTTTGTATTTTCTGTTTTACTTGCTTCTTAGCATTCTGTTCATATCGATCAAATAATTCATGGAAATGAGAAGTAAGTAGGCTATGAAAATATTCTTTGCAGCGTTCAAAGACTAATGGTTCGATTGTACTCTTAAAAACGTAAACTGAAGAATGGTTTAAACATTTATATTTTAAATTTCCTTTTCTTCTAGCCTTTATTTTTTGTAATGATTCATTACATTTCGAACAAATTAGTAAGTCTTGCAATGGAAATAACACTTGTTCGAATACATAATCTTGATGAGTCTTTTGGGGAGATAAAACGGTGACAATACTACATGCTTTTTCCCATGTATTCCTATCAATAATGGAAAGTTTTTCATATTTACTAGTAACATCTTCACCGAAAATATTCATAGTACGCAATCCAATATATGTCGGATTTAATGCAATTTTTCTTATATCAGCCGAAGTCCAAGACTTACCGTTTTCCTTCAAGCCTAATACACTACAAAGTTCTTTCAAGGATTCATATTTTCCCGATACAAGTTCTTGATAAATCCTTTTAACAATTTGTACTTGTTCATCAACCAATTCAATTTCTTTCGTTTCTTTATTCCATTTGAAACCATACGGAAGACGTCCTGGGTTTTTACCACTTTGGAAATTTGACTTTAATGTTTGCTTTAAACGTTCAATAATTTGTTCGCCTTCACGTTGAGCCATACCCGCCATAATTAATTCAAGATATTCACCAATTGGTGTGTAGTACACTGGCGGCTCATTCGGTGCAGTGAAAATAACATTTATTTTCTTGTTTCTTAATATTTGATAAATTTCATAATACTCCATCACATTTCGAGCTAGTCGATCTCGTTTAAATAAGAATAAGGTTCCGACATAGTTATTGTTGATATCTTGTAGTAATTTTTGTAGGGCTGGACGCTTTTTAAAACTGACTTTTCGGGCTGATACCGCTTCATCGATATATTCTTCATCGATAATCAATGCCCTATCAATGGAGCAAGTAAGAACTGAATTTTGTTGCATCCCGATTGAGTTTTCCTGAGAATCAATTGAACTTCTATAATATGCAACGGTTTTCAATTCAGGACCTCCTCTCATGATGTTCTATTTACACTGTATGTATCAAAAATAGCGGCTAGTCCTTATTAATTGCTTTAACTAATTCTTTTTCAACAATCTTTATATACGCTTCAAACCATTTTTGAGCTGATTCTGGATCATGAACATAACTTATTGATGTAATTTTAATTTTCTTTTGCTTATTCATTTTATCTATTCCTTTCAATAAATCCGTGGAGGTTAGTCTTATGATAAATGAAATTGGTAAACACATTCGTACACTACGTACTCAAAAAGGCATTGGACTAAACACCTTTGCAAAAGAGCTTGGTGTATCACCAGCTTATTTAAGTAATCTTGAAACAGGAAAGACAGATACTATTCAACTTTCATTACTACAAAAGCTACAGGATGAACTTCATCTCATTACAATAGATGATTTTTCAGTAATACAAGATGAAACAAAATATAGAATTGCTCGGGCAAGCACTCTCTTACATAGCTTGATGCAACAGAATGAAGCATTCGGATACTACTTATTAGAAACCTTAGAAAAAGGTATTTATCTATCTCAGGTATCACCTACCTCCGATAACAATGATCAGGATTATTATTTACAAAACTAAAAAGACTATTCACAATAAAAAACAATTGTTTATTATTGTGAATAATTTAAAACAAAAAAGAAGAGCATACCTCTTAAGGAAAGAGGATGCTCTTTTTATTTTTCATCTTCTTGACAGCTGACTGCTGCCTCAACTATAGACTTTAAAATTGGATTTTTCTTTTCCCATTCTTGCTGGAACCATTCTTTTTGTTCTTCTTTTTTCATTGTTGCAAGTGGTGAATGAATAATGACTTTTGTATTACCAAATTGAAATTCTTTCATCATATCCCCCCCCTTGCACTATATGTATGCAAGACAAGAAAAAAGACGAACTATCATTTTCATAGGACAAGTTAGCTATACATATTCATAACAATAATAATAGACAACCTGGTAGGTGAAACTAATGTACCGTCCACAAGAACTTGATGTATTCATCTATTTACGTAAAAGTCGAAAAGATCTTGAAGAAGAAAAAAAGGCGAGGGAACAGGGACAACATTATGATACACTTGAACGTCATCGTACTCAGTTATTAGAACTCGCTCACAAAGAGCATCATAATATCATTGATATTTTAGAAGAAGTTGTTTCTGGTGAATATATATCTGAAAGACCTTTGATGCAAAGACTTCTTCGCGAAGTAGAATCAGGTATCGCTGATGCAGTTTTAGTAATGGATTTAGATCGTCTTGGTCGTGGGGATATGGTAGATCAAGGGACCATTTATCGTGTGTTTCGCTACTCAGAAACATTCATTATTACACCAACAGAAATTATTGATCCAAATGATGAAAATCAGGAATTAACCTTCAGTATCAAATCTTTAATTGCTCGAGAAGAATTAAAAACAATCGTCAAACGTATGCAACGTGGTAGAAGAGCGTCTGCAAAAGAAGGAAAATCCATCTCGCGTGTTCCACCTTACGGGTACTTACGAGATAATAATTTAAAACTGTATCCTGATCCTGAAAAGAATTGGGTGATACCAAAAATTTTTGAATTGATGGCGAATGGAATGGGAAGACAAGCAATTGCACAAGAATTAGATAGACTAGGAATTTCCCCACCTGAAGGCGAGTATTGGAATCCTTCAACTATCTCATCCATTATAAAAAACGAAGTATATCTTGGTCATATTATTTGGGGAAAAATACGTTATATTAAACAAAACGGGAAATACATTCGTAAAAAAGTACCAAAGGAAAGATGGCAACGACACAATCTTGCTCATCTCCCTCTTGTATCAGAAGAGCTATTCCAAAAGGCTAATATAGCTCATAGTAAACGCTGGAGACCCCCAACAATAAAAACAAAAAACCTCTCCAATCCATTAGCAGGAATCTTATTATGTGAACTATGCGGACATTCCATGCTTTATCAGCCACGAAAAGATCGGCCTAATCCCCAAGTTCGTTGCGTTCAACCATCCTGTAAAGGAATTCAAAAAGGAGCATCCTTAACACTTGTTGAACAGCGTATACTTGATGGATTAAAACAAATTATTGAAAGCTTTGAGATACAAGAAAACATGGTACAAAAAAAGAAATCGAGCAATAATATTCATTTACAACAGAAAGCTCTAGAAAAGAAAGAACAACAAATAAATGATCTGCAAAAACAAAAAAGTAATCTCCATGATTTTTTAGAAAAAGGTGTATATGATGTTGACACATTCTTAGAAAGGCAAAAATCTATTACTGTACGATTGAAGGCTACCCAAGAGGCAATTGAAGGGCTTAAACATGAAATTAAAAAGATATTAGAAAAAGAAAAACATATACATGAATTTGTTCCGAGAATCAAAAATGTTTTAGAGGCTTATTATGCAACGAATGATATAGAGAAGAAAAATCATCTTCTCAAATCGGTGCTTGAGAAAGTGACTTATTTACGGAAAAAAGAGTGGAAAAGAAAAGATGAGTTTATAGTGGAATTATATACTAAAATATAATTCTTAAAATCAACAATATACGATGACTTCTATCCAAAATACTCATCAAAGGGGTACCGCCATATCGCTATCAAGCTAACAAATAAAAAATCCCCAAAACGAAAAAGCTAACTTCTTATCTGAAAACAGATAAGAAGTTAGCTTTTTTGGATACTGGTTATGTAAACTTTAAAAAAGGAGGTAATCAGTATGGAAAAGCAAAACCTATTCAAGTGGAAACATTATCAGCCCGAACTAATCTTATTAACAGTAAGATGGTACCTGCGGTACAATTTGAGCTTTCATGACCTAGTGGAAATGATGGAGAAAAGAGGATTATCCATTACTCACACAACCATTATGCGCTAGGTTCATCAATATGGACCTCAATTAGAAGAGAAAGTACGACATCATCTTACATCAACAAATGACTCGTGGAGATTTGATGAAACTTATGTTAAAGTAAAAGGGCAATGGACGTATTTATATCGTGCCGTTGATTCAGAAGGAAATACCATTGATTTTTATCTAAGTAAATCAAGAAATAAACAAGCAGCCAAGTACTTTTTCAAGAAAGCCTTGGCTTTTTCGTACGTCTCTAAACCTCGCGTGGTAACAGTAGATAAGAATCCCGCTTATCCTGTAGCAATTCGAGCGTTGAAAGAAGAAAAGCATATACCTGAAGACATAGTGCTAAGGCAAGTTAGATATCTCAATAACATAGTGGAACAAGATCATCGTTTTATTAAGAAACGTGTTCGTTCTATGTTAGGGTTCAAGTCTTTTGGCACAGCTACATCCATTCTTGCAGGAGTGGAAGCTATGCATATGATTAAAAAAGAACAGATTGATTTACGGAATCAGTCTGTTCAAAACCATAGAGAATTCATCCATCGATTGTTTGGACTTACAGCATAAAATAGAATTCCGCTAGAAATATATGAACTATATTCTCTTTTATTTTATCTTTGCACCAGAACCCTTTTTTCATTATAATTACATAGTAAAATTTTGTTCTGCAAGTACACTCATACTGAACTTCCTTTTAAAAAAAATGTTTTTAAACAATCAAAAACATCTGCTTTATTCCTTAATATATAATACCTAAACTTCTCATCCTCAATGTTTTTATACACGGAAAAAAGGGTAGATGATGAACGATTATACTGGTTTACTTCCCCATACCCAAACATATTACATACCTTCATCAATTCTTGCACAAACTTCACACACCGAGCATTATCTGATGTTAAGTTATCTCCATCTGAAAAATGAAATGGATAAATATTATAGCGTTCCGGTGAATACTTGCCATCTATAAGCTCAAGTGCTTTTCTATAAACAGAGGAACAGATTGTTCCACCACTTTCTCCTTTTGAGAAAAACTCCTCTTCTGTCACGACCTTCGCTTCTGTGTGATGCGCAATAAACTCTATATCTACCGTTTCGTACTTTGTACGTAAGAATCTTGTCATCCAAAAGAAGAAACTACGCGCCATATACTTCTCCCAAATTCCCATAGATCCGCTCGTATCCATCATTGCTAATACAACAGCTTTGGAATCTGGCTTCAACACTTCATTCCATGTTCGGAACTTCAAATCTTCTTGACGAATTGGATGAAAAGCTGGCTTTCCATTCATAGCATTTCGTTTGTAAGCTGAGATCATCGTCCGTTTTTTATCAATATTTCCCCACAATCCTGTTTTTCTAATGTCATTAAATTCAATATGTTCAATACGATTTTCATCCATTTCTTTCCGCTTTAAATTAGGCAGCTCCAACTCTTTAAAAAATGCTTGCTCTAATTCTAAAATTGATACTTCTGCTTCATAATAATCTTCTCCAGCTGCATCCCCTGCACCTTGCCCTTTTCCTGGTCCTTTTTGCTTTTGACCACCTGACCCATCTCTTGCAACCACATCGCCAACTTTACTATCACCAGTTCCTTGCCCAACATGTTTATTCTTATCGTAGTTATATCTAATTTTATATTCATCTAAAGACCGAATTGGTATCTTTACAACGTCCCTACCATTAGACATCACGATATTTTCTTCTGTCACAAGGTCTGGTAAGTTATTCTTAATTGCCTCTTGCACCTTTTCTTGATGGCGTTGTTGATCGTCATGTCCTTTGCGATGGAGGGACCAGTTTTCCTGTGAAATTGTATAATTTGGTTGATTTTCTTCGCCCATCTTTTTCCCTCCTTACTGTGATTTTCCTTATTTTCTCTAATAAACAGTAATATACAAATTTGAGGTTATGATGTAGCAACAAGAGTAGTTAAAAAGTATCTGTTCATTAGAACTTACTTTTTCCATAATCATAAGACACCCATAGCTTTTTTACGTATTGCTCCGAACTTCCTTAACAAAAACTTTGGCATTCATTTTAAATTGAAATTTCTTTAGCTGATAAGAAAGAAACACAATTCATTGTTGCACACTTTTCCACTCTGCAACATATTGTATTGTGTTGGCTTTTTCTGTATGAATGGTTGGTTACTCTATCATATGCGTATTGTAAAAATAATTGACAATAAATTCATGAAATTGCACCCTAATTTATTATGTTTGGACAAGTCTCCAGGAAACATTCACTATATAAATACATATTGAAAAACCAATACAGCACCTACTTTTTAGGTGGAAGAGAGCATCCGGCCAAGCCTAGTAGTGGTCAGTTCCTTTTTTGGCCCCCTTCCTTGTGAAAACAACAGGAAGAAATGAGTGGAGATTTTTTCATAACCACAATTTAGATGTTTGAAAATCGAAATGGATTTATATAGTAAAGTTCCATTACTTCAATCAGATAGATACAAAAACGCTGCCTCTGCTTTCATTAGAGACAGCGTTTTATTATCAAGCTATCGATTCAACAAGCTACCTACATAGCGAAGTAATTCATTTGCTGATGAAGAATTATAGCCATGTTCATCGATTAAGCGTGCTACAACATCATTAATTTTCTTCAGCTGATTTTCATCTGGTGTTTTTGTAGATGTTGTAATTTTCACAATATCTTTCAAATCAGCAAATAATTTTTTCTGGATTGCTTCGCGAAGGCGTTCATGTGAGTTATAATCAAAACGTTTTCCTTTACGAGCATAAGCTGAAATGCGTATTAAAATTTCTTCTCGGAACGCTTTCTTTGCATTTTCTGAAATACCAATTTGCTCTTCAATAGAACGCATCAGCTTTTCATCTGGACTCATTTCTTCACCTGTTAATGGATCACGTAATTTTGATTTATTGCAATATGCCTCAACGTTATCCAAGTAATTATCCATAAGCGTCTTAGCTGATTCTTCATACGAATACACGAATGCTTTTTGTACTTCTTTCTTGGCAATTTCATCGTACTCTTTCCGTGCTAATGAAATGAAATTCATATAGCGCTCCCGATCTTCATTACTAATAGATGGATGTTGATCTAACCCATCTTTTAATGAACGTAACACATCAAGCGCATTAATCGATGGTACTTCTTTTCTAATAATAGTAGAAGAAATACGGTTAATGACATAACGCGGATCAATACCACTCATACCTTCATCCTGATATTCACGCTGCAATTCCTCTACATCAATTGCATTGTAACCTTCTACCATTTCTCCGTCATACAAACGCATCTTTTTAATTAAATCAATATCCGGACGCTTCGGATCCTTCAAGCGTGTTAAAATCGTGAACATTGCTGCGACGCGAAGTGTGTGCGGCGCAATGTGTACATTGGCAACATCGCTTTCATGAATCATCTTTTCATAAATATGTTCTTCTTCACTCACTCGTAAATTATATGGAACCGGCATTACAATAATCCTTGAATGTAACGCCTCATTCTTCTTGTTAGAAATAAAGGAGCGATACTCTGTTTCATTCGTGTGGGCTACAATTAATTCATCTGCTGAAATAAGTGCAAATCTCCCCGCTTTGAAATTCCCCTCTTGTGTAAGAGATAATAGATGCCATAAAAATTTCTCATCACATTTTAACATCTCCTGAAATTCCATCATACCACGGTTTGCTTTATTTAACTCTCCATCAAAACGGTATGCACGTGGATCTGACTCTGAACCATATTCTGCAATTGTAGAAAAATCAATACTCCCTGTTAAATCTGCAATATCCTGTGATTTTGGATCTGAAGGACTAAATGTACCAATTCCTGTCCGGCGATCTTCCGAGAAGAAAATACGTTCTACAATTACATCTTCAATTCTTCCACCATATTCTTTTTCTAAACGCATCACATTTAATGGTGACAAATTCCCTTCAATTCTTACCCTATATTCATCGTAAAAGTCATCACGTAAATGATGTGGTATTAAATGAAGAGGATCTTCATGCATCGGGCAACCTTTTATCGCAAAAATAGCTCCTCGATCTGTACGCGAGTATGTCTCTAATCCCCGTTTTAACATAGTGACTAACGTGGATTTCCCACCACTAACTGGTCCCATTAATAATAAAATCCGTTTTCTAACATCTAAACGTTTCGCAGACGGATGAAAATATTCTTCCACAAGACGCTCTAATGCTTCTTCTAATCCAAATAGCTGATTGCTAAAAAAATTATATTTTTTTCTACCCTCTACTTCTTCAATGCCAGCATCTTTAATCATATTGTAAATGCGAGAGTGTGCAGTTTGAGCCACCCATGGTCGTTCTTTAACAAGCTCCAAATATTCCGCAAACGTACCTTCCCATTGTAAACGTTCTTCTGCTTCTCGATGCTGTTCAATTTTCTTTAGAATATCCATTATAGCTCCTCCCCCATCTCCTTGTTCAATCGGATTATTATAAAAGGTATGCGAGGATGTCCTTAAACATTCTTTAAATCAAAATGAAATCTTCTACAAACATTATAAATTTCACCCCAAAGTTAAAAGAAAATTCGGTATAATAAAAATACTAGGGAACTTGTTCTCCATTCTTACAGGATATATCTTCTTTACTTCCATAGAATCTACATAAACTTCAGATCAAAATTATTTTAAATAAAATATGAAGAAGGAGGTCTCACATGAAATTATTATTAATTTTAGGTGTCTCACTTACATTTCTTACTGCAATTTTCACTTCAGGATATAATGATAAGCCAGGTACAAACAAAAAGTGATGGGCCTAAGCCCATCACTTTTTGTCTGCTATTACATTTAAATTTTAATATACAATCTCTAAATCTAAACCTGGATAATTTTGTTGGCGGAATGCCTCATAAATTAAAATCGCTGCTGTATTGGATAAATTTAAAGAACGTACTTTGTCAGTCATTGGAATACGTAAACAATGATCGAAGTTTTCTTCAATTACGTTTGCTGGCAATCCGTTTGTTTCTCTTCCAAATACAAAATAATAATCTTTCTCTACCTTACTATAATCAAACGCTGTATGTGCTTTTTCACCATACTTTGTTAAATAGAAGAATTCACCGTCTTTATTTTTTTCATAAAACTCTTCAATCGAATCATAATACGTAATTTTTACGTGCTGCCAGTAGTCAAGACCGGCACGTTTTAACATTTTATCATCCGTTGAAAATCCAAGTGGCCGAATTAAATGTAATTCTGTTCCAGTGGCTGCACAAGTACGTGCAATGTTCCCTGTATTTGCTGGAATTTCTGGTTGATATAAAACAACATGTACTCCCACGTTATATTCACCTCAATCTTTTGTCTACTACGTATTATACCACTTGAGTGAAAAATCTCTACCCATTAATAATATGAAAAAATTTATATTTCATTTGTGGTGTATATTTACTGGAATCTTCATAATTCCAATAACGCCTGCGGCTATTAGCAGAATGGGCATTTACAAGCGGCATGCCGTCCGCATCTTTGGCTACAACTATTGTTGTATGATTCCATCTACCATCATCTTCAAAATCATAAACAATTACATCACCAAGTAGCAGGTCTTCCGGATTTTCTACCGCTTTAGCACGAAGTCCTGTTGTAGCCCCTGATAAATACCAATAAAATGAATGAGCAACTGCCCAGCTCCAGCTCCACTGATTCTCCCTTTGCCACCATCCTTTACGAATGTTAGGATACCCAGTCATTGGTGTTTCACCAATATGCAGACACTGTGAAATAAAATTCGTACAATTATCAGGAAAATTACGATACGCAGGGTTTCGATCATCCCACCAACGCTCCGCATATTTGACAGCTTCTAAGCGATTATATTGATACGAATCATACTTTCCTTTCGTTATCTCACGCTCTAACGTTTCCCCTTGGACCTTTTCTTCTTTCACTGCAATATCTTTATCTTCTACAATACGCCCATCTTTCAGATAAACACGCCGTTCTAATTGTTCTTCTTCCATGTAGAATAATTCATGATGATGAACTAAATATTTCAAATGAACTTGATAATCTACTTCTTGATATTGCTTACTATTCAATTGTCTTATAAAACATACGTCCGCTGTTGCCTTTACAATTTCAGCATCACGTTTTTGAAACAAACTTCTTTTTCGCTGTAATACTTGTAGTAAATCAGCAGGAATCTTATCGACGCTTACACGTTTATTTGTAATATACGCTAAAAATTGTTGCATCTGTTGTTCAAGCTGTTTCTTTACCAACACAGGCCTCTCCCTCCCATATTACACAATATGAAAAAAAGAGGTATTATCTACTGTTTTTTCTCAGCTAACATTTCAAGACCGCGATTCATTTCATGAAGAACTTCTTCATCCTTTTCACGCTCCATCGCCTTTTCAATCGCTTCTCCTACACCTTCACCACCGATTTTTCCTAGAGCCCATGCTGCTGTCCCACGAATTACGGGTCTTGGATCATCTTTCATAACACCAATTAAATCAGGAGTTGCTGTGGTTTCCTTGAAATGAGCAAGGGCTAAAATTGCATTTCGTTGCAATGGTTTTTTCCCGCGCCATGATCCAGACATAATGCCATATTTTTCTTTGAAATCCCGATTACTTATCGTTAATAATGGAGTTAATAATGGTTTAACAAGCTCTGGATCTGGCTCCATTTCTGGATGGTTATGAAAGTCCTTCCCTCTGTTCTTTGGACAAACTGTTTGACACGTATCACAGCCGTAAATACGATTTCCAATTTTATCTCGATATTCTTCTGGGAGAAACCCTTTTGTTTGCGTTAAAAAAGCAATACATTTTTTTGAATCTAATTGTCCTCCCTGTACAAGTGCACCAGTTGGACAAATATCAATACACTTTGTACAACTTCCGCACTGATCTTCTATTGGTTGATCCGGCGGAAATGGTACGTTCGTAATCATTTCACCTAAATACACATAGGAGCCAAATTCTGGCGTAATAATAGAACAGTTTTTACCGCTCCATCCAATACCAGCACGCTCCGAAACAGCGCGATCGCTCAACTCTCCCGTATCCACCATTGATCTCACTTCTATATCAGGAAGCTTCTCAATTAAATACGCCTCTAATTTTTGCAGGCGATCCCGCAAAACAAGATGATAATCTTGTCCCCAAGAAGCACGGCAAAAAATACCACGTCTTTCTCCTCGTTTACTTAACGGTGCATTTTTCAACTTTGATGGATACGCTAATGCAATTGCAATAATGGATTTTGCTCCTGGCAATAGTAACTGTGGATTCGTTCTTTTTTCAATATCAGGTTTTTCAAATCCAGACTGATAATTTAATTGTTGCTGCTGAATTAAACGCTGTTTTAATTCTTCAAATGGTGAGGCACTCGCAAAGCCTATTTTATCTATTCCAATTGTTTTACTATACGCTATAACATCTTGCTTTAATTGCTCAAAATTCATGCTTTGCCTCCTTCTACGATGAATACATATCCTCATCAAACAAGTAATCACCTACTGATGGTTAGCAATCCACTTCGTAATCATAGTCCTTAATTCTATTTTCGCATAAAATCTTCATTTCCAAACATTAAAAAACGCAATGCCTCGTTTATCTTAGAAACGAAACACTGCGTTGATCACAATTTATTATGATAATATGAAATAATATCTGGAGCGGGTGAAGAGAATCGAACTCTCGACCAGAGCTTGGAAGGCTCTTGTTTTACCACTAAACTACACCCGCAAATATGAAAAAACATAAGATATTGAAATAACTTATGTAAAATAGTATAGCATGTAATAAAAGTCCAAGCAAGAATTTTATCGAAAAAAGTCGAAAAGTGATGAATAATCATCACTTTTTCAATTCTTTATCGATTGCCTTTTTCATACTATCATAATCAGGATTTGAAAGATTCCCATTTACATATACTGAAGGAGCACCTTGTACTTTTAATTTTTGTGCACGATCGGAATCCTTACGTACTTTGTCTTGGGTTTCTTTGCTATGTAAATCTTTTTTAAACTGTTCTATATTAACTTTCGGAAGTTTTTCCTTCACTATATTAAGAAGCAGTTCTTCTGTAATCCATTCTTCAGTATCTTTCTTCTGAATTTGATAAATTTCATCATAGAATGTCCAGAAAGATTCTGGGTCTTGTTTATAAATCGCTTCACCAGCCGCTGCACCTAAATTAGAATCTTTTCCAATAAACGGAAAATTAATGAAATAAAACTGGACTTTCCCTTTATTAATATACTCCTCTTTTAAACGAGGTAATACAGTCGTATCCCAAGTTCGACAAGCTGGACATTTAAAATCCCCAAATTCAACAACCTTAACGGGTGCATCTTCCTTACCTAAAGATTGCTGCGTGGAATAAGCAAACATTTCATTCCCTTTATCTTTTTTGTCATTTATGATACTGTACGCAACTGTTCCAATTACAATTAACACTGCAATAGAAAAAACAATACCAAGAGCCATGATTTTATTTGATGATTTCATATACATTCCTCTTTAAATTCATATTCTGTATACATTGTTGTACACATTACACATGATATCAATACTTTTATACATCATGCAATGAACACGCTCACATAATTTCCAAAAACACAACAAATGTGTCAATATTGTGTCTCTTCTTTGGCAGTCTTATTCAAAAAAAAGTGAAGTTCCCCTATGGAACTTCACTTTTAACTTACCACTTTTTCACGAGCTACTTTTTGCAATGAATGCTGAGTTGGAATGTCATGACGAATTACTAATTTTTCACTAATTGCTTGCACATATTCATCATGACTAATATATCCTTCTCGTTCCATTAATTTCAAAACGACATTTCGTCTTTCTACTGCTTTGTCATAATTTTGAGCAGGAGAATAATAAGCAGGAGCTTTCACAACAGCAGCCATCATTGCACTCTCACTTAATGTTAATTGATTTACTGTTTTGCCAAAGTATAGCTTGGATGCTTTTTCAATCCCCCATGCACCTTCTCCGTAATAAATATTGCTTACATATAATTTCAAAATCTCATCTTTAGTAAATGTTCGCTCAATTTTTTTTGTATAAAAAACTTCTTTCCATTTACGAGAAAATGTACGTTCATTAGATAAAAAAGCATTTTTGGAAAGCTGCTGTGTAATTGTACTTCCACCTTGTACAACACCACCAGCTTTTATATTTTCAATAGAAGCTCGAACAATTGCTATATAGTCTAAGCCATTATGGTGATAAAACCTTTTATCTTCTGTCGCAATAAATGCGTGAGCCAGAGATTCTGGCACCTCTAATTTAGCAGGTACATGTAGCTTACTAATATCACTTCTTTCAATCATTACATTTCCGACAAATAATAATGTACAACTCAGTAGTAATAATAAAATAATAGCTTTATAAAGAAACTTTGTAATTGGATTGAATGAAACTTTTTGATGATAGTTGACTCTAGACAGTACTCGTTCTTTCATTATGCACACCTCTTTTCCTTACACCATATATAATCCTTACATTAAGAATACCGTTTTTTAAAACAATCTCCAATTGATTTCTCTTACACCTACCTTACAATGTTGTAAGTTATAAAATACATATTCTAGCAGAAAAAATGGTAAGATTCTATATACATCGAAATAAAAAAAACAACATACCCCCCTTCTTTTTAGATGGGAGAGAGGATCCGGCCATGTATAGAAGCGGTCAGTGCCTTTTTTGGCCCCATGCCACGTGAAAACAAAGGGAGCAAATGAGTGGAGATCCTCTTTTGTTTTCATAGCCGCGACTTATATGTCGGAAAATCAAAATGGATATATATATTCAGATGAATTGCTTTAAAATCACATATCCATCCTTCTTCTATTATATCACCTGGCATATTTTTAGTTTTAGTTGGTTCCCTCCTAACATTTTTTCTACAGTATTTCTAAAAAATTAATATAACAGTCCAATTGGAACAATATAGATATAATACCAAACGAACGTTCTTATAATCAATATGTATTTACTATGTATATTTTTTATCTTATTACTTTACCTAATTTCACCGATTAAACATCATACTAGACATTTTTACTTACACAATATAAGCAAAAAAGGACGATTGATTTGATGATATCTCAAATCACTTGCCCTTTTGAAATTAATAATAGATGAAATAATCTATAATCTCCCTATCAAATCATAAGGATCTACTTTCCATGTTTCATATGGAATGAAATTCTTTGCTTTTATGGCATCAAGTGTTCTCGACTTCATATGTGGGCGTGTTATATATTTTATGTAAGCAGAAACAGCAACAATATGCCTTGGTGTTGTATATTCCATTTTATAGCCCCCAAAGAACATTAGTATAATTCCAAATACAATATATATTAATATTCATTAATTATTGTAAGAATCCTTTTCTTTTAGGCTATAAACAATCTAAAAAAGAGACCTTTTGTTCTAAATAACAAAAGGTCTCTTTTTTAGATATTATTCACCCAAATCAACATTGTGATAAACTTGTTGAACATCTTCTAAATCTTCTAATGCATCAATCATTTTTTCAAATTGTACTTGTGCATCTTCTGGAAGTGTTAAATCATTTTGTGCAAGCATTGTTAGCTCAGCAACTGTAAATTCAGTAATACCAGCATCCTTAAGCGCTGCTTGTACCGAATGGAACTGATCAGGTTCAGCATAAACGATAACTGCTTCCTCTTCTTCTAGAATATCACGCGCGTCTACATCTGCTTCCATTAAAATTTCAAGCACTTCATCTGCTGTTTTTCCTTCAAGCCCAATAACAGCAGTTGCATCAAACATATATGCTACGGATCCATTTACGCCCATATTACCACTATTTTTACTAAACGCAGCTCGTACATCCGCTGCAGTACGATTCACGTTATTTGTAAGTGTATCTACAATTACCATAGATCCATTTGGTCCGAATCCTTCATAACGAAGCTCGTCGTAATTTTCTTCAGAACCACCTTTTGCTTTTTCAATCGCACGATCAATGATTGTTCTTGGTACATTGTATGTTTTTGCACGTTCTAATACGACTCTCAACGTTTGATTTGATTCTGGATCTGGCTCACCTTGTTTTGCAGCCACATAAATCTCACGTCCAAATTTCGCATATATACGGCTTGTATTTGCATCTTTTGATGCTTTTTTGTCTTTAATATTATTCCATTTACGGCCCATACTGTTCCACTCTCTTTCACGTTTAAATCTACATAAAAATATTAATATGAAATACAATGTTTATTCAACACTTTTTCAAAATAAATACAAAAAGTTCATTATTGATTCGCATTACTGACATAATATAAATCAATATAATTTCGTTCATTCACCAAATTATATTATACCTTAAATTCATAATTCATTACGAATTTAACACTCAAATAACATGATTTTACAGTGTAAATACAAAAAGCCTCCTAAAATGGAAGCCTACTTTTACAACCCATTATTTTGGTTCTGAAAGGTCTCCAGATTTCGTTAATGATCTAGCAATTCCATCTCCAAATTTATTTAATACAAAGTGTGTTTCCTCATAATGCGCATGATTTGGTTCATCGAACTCTCGGACTCACTGCCGATTAAAATGCACGGTTTTAATGCGTGGTGCGAACGGTGAGAATTGCTCGTAGTGTTAACTTTTGTTCAGCTAGTACCGATAACGGAATGACTGATATTATAAGAGTTTTTCTTTGTGTTTATAGCAATACGTAAATAAGACCGCCTCTTTTACAAGAACGGTCGTACAAAAAACATTTGCTGGAGGTTGCTACGAATAGCTTAAGATATCTTCTTTAGTTATTGTGGACAAGAATTTTTACGTTTATTCGCAAAAACAGCAGGCAACTGATTAAGTCCCCCGCTACGTTCTTGCACGACACGGAAGAGAGAGCGCCCCGTTTTGAAAGAGTGAAGCCGAAGGAAAGTCGGCTTGCAGATAGTATACGCAATACAAAAAAAGATTATTCAAAGAGGAGGAATTAGAATAATCTTTTTATCCTCCTTCCTTATTCTGAAATTAACGTCCGGTCCACATATCCTGTACAATTCCGTTTTGGAATAATTCATATGGAAAATAACAATACCCTTCATCTCCCCATTCTGTCCCCCAGCTGTTTCGAATAATCACAACTTTTTTATCATCATCATACCCAACAGCACATACAGCATGTCCTGCTGGTTGTCCATCTTCTATAATTACATCATCAGTTCCTGAGATAGGTACGATTCCAGTTTTTCTTACCTCATCAGAATGATAAAAGGCATTTGTAACTAGAAAACCAAGAACTACTGGAAGTCCATGCGCCAGTGCAGATTTTAATCGTGGTAAATCTTGCACACGACTATATTGCCCAATCCGATAAAGTAATACATCATTTTCCGATTTCGAGGATGGTGTATCACGAAAATGCTCTATTTGGTAAGGGTAATCTTTCTCAGGACAGACTCCCAGCTTTTCAAGTACACTCATCCCATCTCGCAAAATAGCTCCATTATCATTTTGAATGTCTCCCTCTATTTTTCGTTCATGATAATACAGATATAAGCGCGATAATAGAACAAATGGGCGTCCCGATTGTTTTAAGAGATACTCACGTAATCCGGATACAATAGCGTTTGCTGTACAAGAACCAAGTTGACCTTGATCTACAACATCTGACATTCGCTCTCGAAGATCCACTTGAGTTGGAAGATCCTCCTCATTACTAAAAAGATAACTTTGAAACATTCTATCTCGTAAATCGATAGGGTCTTTCCTCACATTTAGGTATTTAACAATATCATTATTACTAGTAAGGCTAAGAATTGATTCTTTTGAATTCATATTTAAACATTCGTCCTTTCCTTATAGACAAAGTCATTCAATATATATCCTTAACATATACATTGGAAAATATGTATTCTATAACAGAGAGTCTTGGTTATACTTTGACTTCCTCGTATAAAAAAAAACGAGTAAAGCCAACGAGAATGGTGGTCACTTCCGATAATTAAACGCGGGGCTCCGTAGGATTTTCTACTTCATTACGCATATATAAAATGACGTTTTCTTTACTATGTTCCTCTGTGACGTTATACAACTTTAAATTTATACTGTCGATACCTTGCTCATGTAAATGGTTTAGGCAGATACTTCCTTACGATAAAGCCCAATCGTATGAGGGCTTAAATTACGTAACTCACAATTCTTCGTAAAAATACTTAGCGCATCCTCAAACATTTCTACGTACGACTTTTTACTTTTGTGAACAACAGATAATTCGCGATCATTTAACACGTTCCTTCGTCTTACCACAACTACACCTCCACACTCAACGTAAACGATTTGCTCGCACGCTTCGAGTTAATATAGTCATCTAAGAATTCAACGTCTATAAACGCAAAAAAAAGCACTCCTTACCGAAGTAAGAAGCGCTTAATATGTACGATATAATCAATCCGAAGACAAATAAAAAAGACGATTACTCGTCTTTTTGATACCGATGGTCGGGGTCGAACCGACACTCCCGAAGGAACACGATTTTGAGTCGTGCGCGTCTGCCAATTCCGCCACATCGGCATAATAAGAAAGGCGGCAACCGGATTTGAACCGGTGGTAAAGGTTTTGCAGACCTCTGCCTTACCACTTGGCTATGCCGCCATATTAAATTACTTTGGAGCGGAAGACGGGATTCGAACCCGCGACCCCAACCTTGGCAAGGTTGTATTCTACCACTGAACTACTTCCGCAAAAATGGCTGGGCTAGCTGGATTCGAACCAGCGCATGACGGAGTCAAAGTCCGTTGCCTTACCGCTTGGCTATAGCCCACCGAAGTTTTAATTCATTATATGCAAGTATTAACTACTTTATTTACAAATGTTAAAAATAAAAATGGGGCGACTGATGGGAATCGAACCCACGAATGCCGGAGCCACAATCCGGTGCGTTAACCACTTCGCCACAACCGCCATGTTGTGTTTTGGCAGGGGTAGTAGGAATTGAACCCACACTGGAGGTTTTGGAGACCTCTGTTCTACCTTTAAACTATACCCCTATATAAAATGTAAATGGTGGAGGGGGGCAGATTCGAACTGCCGAACCCGAAGGAGCGGATTTACAGTCCGCCGCGTTTAGCCACTTCGCTACCCCTCCGAAACTTACATGGTGCCGGCTAGAGGACTTGAACCCCCAACCTACTGATTACAAGTCAGTTGCTCTACCAATTGAGCTAAGCCGGCATATTTAGTTAAAATGGTGGCTCGGGACGGAATCGAACCGCCGACACGAGGATTTTCAGTCCTCTGCTCTACCGACTGAGCTACCGAGCCATAAATAAATGGCGGTCCCGACCGGGGTCGAACCGGCGATCTCCTGCGTGACAGGCAGGCATGTTAACCACTACACCACGGGACCATTTGGTTGCGGGGACAGGATTTGAACCTGCGACCTTCGGGTTATGAGCCCGACGAGCTACCGAACTGCTCCACCCCGCGAC